>JAUZRW010000085.1 GCA_030950085.1 Anaerolineae bacterium | reverse complement strand
CAATCTGCCCACGCATCTCCAAGATGATGTCAATCAGTTGTTCTTTATTCAGTTGTCTCAATTGCTCGCGTATCTCATTCATGTTTCAGATTGTACCATCTTTTCTCAATTTCCGTTACAATACCCCTGAGCAGTTACGATGATAGATAAAAAGCTACAAAATGGGACAAATTTAGCCTCTTTCAAACATTTAGCCCGTTGTTTTCATCCCAGCAGCAATCCCGTTGATGGTTGCCAACACCGCTTCTAATATCGGTGGATAATCCGACGATTCGGGTGTCAGTTGCCGCAGTTGGCGCAGCAAATCGACCTGAATGAAGTTTAGCGGGTCAACATATGGGTTGCGTCGTTCAATAGAGGTGCGAATTGCCGTCATATTCTCCAATAATTGCGGTTGTCGAGTCACCTCGCAAATCATGCGGTAGGTCAAGCTATGCTCGGATTGAATTCGTCCAAACATTTCATTGCGAACCGCCTCATCATCAACCAACGAGGCATAAATTTCTGCAATACCCATATCCGCCTTGACCACATCCAACTGTGCATTATCAACCACTGCACGGAAGAAAGCCCAATCGCTATACATAGATTGCATCATTTCCAAGCCATCAGGTTTTTCTTTGCTCAACCTGTCAAATGCTGTACCGATACCGAACCAACTCGGAATAATAGCGCGGCTTTGCATCCACGAGAACATCCACGGGATAGCTCTCATTGCAGCAAATCCACCTTTACCTTGGCGTTTCGCAGGGCGTGATGAAATTCGCAACTGTGATAATTCACTAATCGGGGTTGCTGCTTGCCAATAGGGAAGAAAGGCATCACTTTCATAGACAAAATCACGATAGGTTTTGCGACCATATTCCGAAAGCAGCGCCATCGCTTCTGCCCATTGCGCTTGTGTCTCATGGTTTGTATCGCTACTCAGCGACAAAATAGCGGCATTCATCACCTGCTGCAAATGGCGATAAGCAATATCCAAATTGCTGTAGCGATAAGCAATCACTTCGCCCTGTTCAGTGATTTTGATTCCACCCTTATGCGAGGCTGGGGGTTGAGAGCGAATAGCGCGATTTGTGGGGCCCCCACCACGCCCGATACTGCCACCGCGTCCATGAAAGAGTTCGAGTAGCACGCCTTGTTCGAGACAAGTTTCAGTGAGTTTTTGCTGTGCGGTGTATAAATTCCAGTTGGAGGCGAGATAGCCGCCATCTTTGCTACTGTCAGAATAGCCAATCATGATTTGTTGATGCAAGCCTCGCGCATCAGCCCGTTTGCTCATGTGGTCACGATAGACAAGGTTATTGAAAAGATAGGTCATCACTTCTGGCGCATTGCGTAAATCTTCAATGGTTTCAAACAAGGGTACAAGCTGAACCGAATCAGCAATCCCTACCTCAGATGCTAACAAAAGCATCGTCAAAACATCGCTGGGTTGTTTACTCATACTAGCAATCACCGTATCAATGACCATTGTGCCATAGCTTTCATGCGCCTGTGCTATCATGCGCCATGTACGGATGATACGTTGTGCTGTTGCGCTGAGATGCGTGATGCTTGTTGGGAATAGTGGGCGCGGGTTACTAATTTCACGGGTGAGTAGTTCTTGTTTTTTAGCCTCTGCAATTTCGAGGAAGTTGTCACAAATGCCATAAGAACGAAATAATTCATCTATCGTCGCTGCATTTAAGCTGGCATCTTCGCGGACTTCAAGCGGAGTCAAGTGTAAGCCAAACACAGCGACTTTGCGGCATAATGGGCGTAGTTCAGTGTTTGCAACACGATTACCTTTATTTTGCATCAAGCTATCAAGGATGACTTCCAAATCTTGCAATAAATCAGCGCCTGTCGCGTAAAAATCATCTTTTAGCCGTTGATAGATAATAGCCATATATTGGCGATAAGGTTCACCTGCATATTGTGTCCCATTATGTTGACCGAGCGCGTCAAGTAGTTTTTGTGACACGCCTGTTTCATTGACAGATTGGGTGAGGTGTTCGCGTAATGCCTCAATATCTTTGAGATAAACTTTCCGCACTGCTTCGCGTAATGTTGCGAGTGTTTCTAGTGTTGCCTCTACTGTGACGTTGGGATTACCGTCTCTATCACCGCCAATCCAAGACGCATAGCGCAAAACTTGTGGCAGTTTTTTCCAATCGCCATCAGGATAATATTCTGCTAGGGCATACTGCATATCATCATAAATAGTGACTGTCGTATCCATAATAACTGCCGTGAGAAAGTAGAGTCCAAAATCAACTTCATCGGCTACCAATGTTTGATTGGCTCGAATCGGGCGTGTTTGCCACAATTCTTCGATTTCTGCTGCGAGTTTTGCCTCTAAGTTTTTTAGCTCACGCGGCAGCAAGGTTTCGCGTTCATATTGCTGCATCATCTGTGTAATCGAGCGCAATTTAATGAGAACTTCTTTGCGTTTCGCCTCTGAAGGGTGGGCGGTTAGCACTAAGCGTAAACGTAATTGACTGAGAATAGTGGCAACATCGGATGCCGTTTTGCCCTTTTCTTTGAGTTCACGAATAGCATTAGCAATACCTTCTCGCAACTTTTCACCAACTTCACGTTCTCGCAAAACACGAATGCGTTGTTGGTCTTCTGCGATATTGGTCAACTGAAAATAGTTGGCAAAGGCTTTTGTGAGAATTTGCTTCTGTTCTAAGGTTGTATGATGGATGATATTTTCTAGTTTTTGTGCGGCGGCGGGGACATTGTTACGCCTTGCCCTAGCAGTTTTTCGTACCTCTTCTACTAAATTGAAAGCCTCTTCACCATGTTGTTCTTGGATGATGTGACCTAAGAGGCTTCCGAGTATTTTGATATCACGACTTAGTAGGCTACCACCTGCGACATAATGTTCTATCATCGAAAATATACCTTGCTGCGTTGTTGAGTCTATGTTGGGGTTTGTTGCAGATTGTACCCTCTGTTTAACAAAGTGACTATGTTGAACCTGTAGACTCTCGCTCGCGGTGCAATTTTGTGTAGGGTGCGATGAAACCCCGAAAGGGGCTTATTGGTCAGGAGTACGAAAACTATTTGGCAAACTGACGAGTCCGCCGAGAATATGGTCATTTATTAGGTGATAGATTTCGCCCGCATTGAAAGGTATCCTGATATCATTGCTGTTTACCACATAGCCTGCCAGCATATCATCAATCGGAACCCATTCATCTTCAGGCTGCATTTCCACATCAGCATTCAAATTGACCATATGAAATATGCTAAAGTGATATTCTGTGAGTGCGCCAAATGTTGGCGATAATGTTGCTGATGGCACGAGTTCATCAATCACACAGTTCAAATGATAATCTTTTTCATAGTGGATTGTATTGGCTACTTCTTCTTCAATTTCTCGGATGATTGTTGCTAAGAGACTATCATCGTTGTCGCTTCGTCGCCCCCCGATAAGTTGGAATTGATTGGCATTGGCATCAAACTGAAACAGCAATTCGGGTTTTTGCGTATGGGGATTACTTCGTTTAATGAGTACCTGTGCCACCTCTTCCGAACGAGACGGTTTCGGGTTATCAATCACTTGCAAGCGACGTTTTTCCATCGCATGGAGCAAAGTTGCCGCATTCTGAAACGGGTTATCATCACTTTTGCGATTAACACCGCGCATATGCCACTCGTCTATCCATTGCTTATCTGTCTCGATATAGCTTGCGATGCTATGCAACATATATTTGGCTGTTTGCGACGCTGCCCGAATATTGTGTGCATCGTCTATTTGCACAGCCCCTATCGTTTTCAACATCAAGACAAAGCCCAATAAAATAGCTGGGTCAATATCTTGCGAAAGTGTCTCAATAGATTGGAACGCTTGGTTGGATTGGGGAATACGACGCAAAAAGTGTGCAATGTTGGTCTGCATAAGACCTGTCTCCTGTTATTGAACGTATGTCCATAATAAGGTGGTTTTGTTTGCAAGAGGTACAACAACAAGTATCAAACAATCGAAACATATTTTAACGGGTCATCCCCAAGTAGGAAAGTCAGGTTTCCCTGCGTAACATGAGTGCGTTAGTTTGATGCAACATGATAGACTTTTTTACGGTCTGCATTGCTTAGGGCTTTAAGGCAAGCAAGGTAATCATCACTGAACTGTTTAACAGACTGATAACGCTCCTCTGGTTTTTTCTCCAAGCCTTTCATTAACACATCTTCAAGGCACGTCGGAAAGTCATCGCGCAAGTCTATCGGAGGCGGTATCGGATGAGTGACGTGAGCCATAGCAATTTGATGTGCAAATTCAAAGTCGAATGGAGGTCGCCCTAGCAATGCCTCATAAGTCATGATGGCAATAGCATAATTGTCTGATACCGCATTGGGTTTTTCACCTAAAATTGCTTCGGGTGACATATAATGCGGTGTTCCAAGCGATGTCCCCATTTCGGTCATGGTCTGGTCAACGCCTTCTTGCTTACCCAAGCCGAAATCTGCCAAAACGACATGCAGACCATTTCCCTTGGGTTGGATAAAAATATTACTGGGTTTAATATCACGATGAATGACCTTATTCATGTGGGCGAATGCCAAAGCCGCCGACACTTGGCGTAGAATTTCCCAATAGAGTAGCGGTGAAAATTCTTGACGTTTCATCATCGTTGAAAGTGGCATCCCCGTGATGAGTTCCATCGTGTAAAAAAGCTGCTGACCATCAATCAAACCGTGATCGTAAATTTTCACGATATTGTCATGGCTTAAGGCGCGTAAAATACGGGTCTCGCGGATAAAGCGTTGTTGCAATTTAGCATCAGCCATATAATCTTTACGAAGAAGTTTAATCGCAATCGGGGTACTACCATCAGGTGGAATGGCTTGGTAAACCTCACCCATACCCCCGATACCCAATAAGGGACCTATTTGGTAGCCATTAATCTCTTTGCCAGTGAGTGTTTGATCCATAAGGCGGTATGTCCAGCATATTTTGTTTACAAATGTAAAGTGGGTTCGATGTTATACCCCCTTCATATTTTCTATGATACACCAACCTGACCGTCTACACAAAATTTAGCAGGGAAATCGTATGAGGAAAATGGTTACTTTCATTGCAAGATGCACAAAGGCAACTATACTCAATAAGATGATTACAAAGCAATAATCTTAGAGAATACTTCGGATGCTGTCTGTCATGAGGGCTATATGGATAATCTTAGTGGGCAAGTTATACGTGGTTACGAACTCCATGAACTCATTGGTGAAGGTGGGTTTGGTGCAGTCTATCGTGCGACACAAATTGTTGTAGACCGTGAAGTAGCCATTAAAATTATTTTGCCACAATATGCAAATCAGCCAGAATTTATTCGGCGTTTTGAAGCCGAAGCGAAAACAGTCGCACGGCTTGACCATTTGCATATCGTGAGCTTATTCGATTATTGGCGCGACCCAACAGGTGCTTATCTCGTGTTACATTGGTTGCGAGGGGGTACATTAAAAGACTATATCGCAGAACATGGGGCATTAGCGCCACCCACTGCCGCACGAATTTTTAGCCAAATTGCAGGCGCACTTTCGACAGCTCATCGGCTCAATGTCATCCATCGTGATGTCAAGCCGGCAAATATTTTGCTTGATGCCGAACGAAATGCCTACCTCGCAGATTTTGGTATCGCAAAAAGTTCATTGGATGATAAGTCAGCCCCCAGTAAAGCATCAAGTGAATCAGCACTTACAGGTTCAGCAGGGTATATTTCACCAGAACAAATCAACCTTTCTGCTGTCACAGCACGTTCAGATATTTACAGTATGACCTTGGTTTTATACGAAATGCTTGTCGGGCAACACGCCTATCCAGAAGCAACGACATCCATTGCCCTATTTGTTAAGCATACGAATGAAAAATTGCCGCCACTCCCCAACTTCCCTGACCAAATTAACGATATTTTGCAAAAGGGTTCTGCAAAAAACCCCGATGACCGTTATGGGGATATTATGGAAATGGCATCGGCATTTCGGAATGCGATTATCGAAACCGGATTGGTCAATGTGCAATCACAGGGGGGCATCATCCATGATTTTGACACATCGTCATTCATGAATGCCGTCGGTTTCCGCCCAGAAGATATCGTCAATCCCTATAAAGGCTTGCACGCTTTCCAAGAGAGTGACTCAGGAGATTTCTTCGGACGCGAAACATTAACCAATGAAATTTTAGACAGGCTAGATGAAAATCACCCACTTGCCCGTTTCCTTGTCGTTGTTGGACCCAGTGGTAGTGGTAAGTCCAGTGTCGTAAAAGCCGGTGTGATTCCAGAATTACGTCAAGATGCCTTACCGGGTTCAGAAGATTGGTATTATGTCGAAATGCTGCCGGGTACAAACCCGATGACCGAGTTAGAAGAGGCACTGACTCGCGTATCATCTAATCCTTTAGAAAATCTGCATGAGCGTTTGATGGCAGATACGAAGGCATTGCATCATGTTGTGAAAGAGATTGTGCCGCTTGCCAGTGAGTTAGTTATCGTTATTGACCAATTTGAAGAGGCTTTCACTGTTGGCGATGAACGCTATCGCACCCACTTTTTACAAAGTTTGTATGAAGCGGTGGTTGCCGAAGATAGTCAATTGCGTGTTATTACAACCCTCCGTGCCGATTTTTATGACCGCCCGCTATCAGAGGCAAAATTTGGTCAACTTATCCAGCAACGAACGGTAGTTGTCTTGCCTCTCAGCGTAGAAGAGTTAGAACGGGCAATCACGGCACCCGCTTCCCAAGTTAAGGTGTTTTATGAGCGCGGTCTCCCATCACAGATTGTAACAGAGGTGATTGACCAACCGGGTGTGCTGCCGATGTTGCAATATGCTCTGACAGAACTTTTTGAAAAACGTGATGAGCAACTCCTCACACACAAAGCCTATCAGGAATTAGGGGGTGTGCTGGGTGCGTTGGCGCGGCGTGCAGAAGAAATATATCTGGAATTAGATACCGACCATCAAGAAGCAATCCGCCAACTCATGTTACGCCTTGTTACATTGGGCGAAGGTAGTGAAGATACGCGACGGCGTGCCTTACAAAGTGAGGCATTAGCGGCGGCAGAAAATAAACAAGTCATGCAAGATGTGATTGATATGTTTAGCAGTTACCGTCTGCTCACAACAGACCGTGACCCTGCCACGCGCTCACCAACGGTTGAAGTTGCACATGAGGCTCTTATTCGTCAGTGGCAACGCTTACGCACATGGCTAGACGAAACTCGTGAAGATGTTCGTCTCCAACGTTTACTAACAGCAGAAGCGCAGGAATGGGATGAAAATAAACGCGATGCGAGTTTCTTACTGCGTGGTGGTCGTCTGGTGCAATTTGAGGATTGGTCAAAAATTACCTCAATCGCTTTGACCCCTGTTGACAAAGAATTTGTTGCGGCGAGTGTGGCTGAACGGGATCGTGCAGAAGAAGCAGAGCGCCAGCGTCAATTGCATGAACGGGAGCAAGAACGAACCGCACGTCAACGCCTACAATTGCTTTTAGTCGGCGCTATGATTGCCGGTGTTGTCGGTCTCGCTTTAGCATTTTTGGCTTTCCAACAAAGTACGGCTGCTCGCAAAGCACAAGGTACGGCTGAGGCTGTCGGGAATACGGCGGTTGTACAGGTAACAGATGTGATTGTGGCTCAAAGTACGGCGGAATCGGCGGCAGCTACGGCTGTCATTGCCCAAGAAACATCAGATGCCAATGCACAGGCAGCCATTGCAAATCTTGAAGAGGCGAATGCTGCGGGTACTCGTGCGGCTGAACAACAAGTAATTGCCGAAGTTGCGGCTACTGATGCCGTTGCCGCACAACAAACCTCTGTTGTCAATGAAGTTCAAGCTGTGGAAGCCCGCTCAACAGCAGAATTACAAGTAACAGAAGTTGCGGCTGCCCAACAAGAAGCATTGGAAAACCTTGATGTTGCCAATGCTGCGGGGACGGAGGCTGCTAATCAACAAGCGACTGCCGAATCTGCGGCGGCGATTGCGGTTGCTGCCCAAGCTACCTCAGAGGCAAATGCAGAGGCTTCTCGCAGCCTTGCATTCGCTGGCACAGCTAATGATTTCTTAGGACAGAATAGCCCTCTATCTCTATTCTTTGCAATAGAGGCGAATCGGGATATTGAAGAGGCTGAACCCCTCGCTCGTCGCATCTTGAGTCTGGCTGTATTTTCATCACCCCGTATGCGTTTAGAAGCAGGTGCGCCTGTTACATCTGTCATCTTTTTGCCATTGATTGACGATACAAGCAGCGAAACAGATGATAACCCTATCCCAGCAAATTTGCAGGCTGTGTCCGGCACTACAGACGGTACAATCTTGTTATGGAATATTCGAGAAAATTCATCCATGCCATTCAATAGTCGTCATACGGGTAGCGTGAATGATATGGCTCTTAACCCTAGCAATTCTAATATGCTCGTTTCTGTAGGGGATGACGGAGTAGGCATTATATGGAATGTTGCAGAGGGTATAGAAGCCCGTCGGCTGGTTTCTGGCAATTCCAATGTTCCGGCATACGCAGTGGCTTTCGACTCTACAGGAACACAGGTTGCTATCGGCTATGCGAATGGCAGTATTGTACTTTTTGATATAGATGGCAGGCAGATACGGGAACTGCCACAAGTCAGTTCAAATGCAGTCAACAGTATCGTTTTCGCACCGCTTGCCGATGATTCAAGCAACATCAATGATATGGTCATTGCCTTCGACGATACAACACGCTACTGGGATAATAGTGGCAATAATGGTGCTGGTATCTTCATCCCGTTCAATTTAGGAAGTATTCTAGCACGCTTGGACAAGGTTCAAGATGTGGTATTCAGCGAGGACGCAAATTTTGTTCTAAGTTCTGAATCAGATGTGGGTAATCGCCCTCAACTCTGGCAGATTGATGTGAATAATAGTAATCTCGCAGAGGATGATATTAGCCCACTGCGCTTGCCCTATCCTGAACATCTAGGGCAAGTAACCAGCGTAACATTTAGCCCCAATGGTGACTTTATCGTCTCAACTGCGGCTGATGGAACAGTCTTTCTCAGTGATTCTGATGGTGGACAGTTGGTGCGCCGTCTATTAGCCCATCAAGCATCTGCTTTGGATGCCGCGTTTAGTGACGACGGACACTTCATTCTGACAGCCGGAGCCGACCAAGTATTGTATCTCTGGGATGTAAATACAACGATTGGCAATGAAGTGGTTTATGATGGTGTCGGTGATGATGATGTCATTAATTCGAGTATCAGCCAAGTACGGTTCACAGAAGATGGTCGCATTTTCTCTGGTAGTGACCGCGGCGAGGTTGCCGTGTGGACATTTGAGAACTTAGTGCCTGATTTTAATGCCCGTCTCGTCACGTCTGAGGTGCCGCAAACCGTTTATCGGATGATTGAAATCCCTTCTGACTCTGACAATGAAGAAACAGATGAAACAAGTATCCGCTTACTAACAGGTTCACTCGATATGCGTCTCTATGATTTGGAGACTGGTCAGGTGATAATTTCTTATGACCGCGAGACAGAGGCAACAGCCTTCGTCAACGACATTGCAATCACAGGGGATAATCGTCTGGCAGTATGGGCAGGGGGCTATTATGAGCGTGTTGCAGACCGCACCGTTTTAGCCCGTGATGTTCGTATTCCGATATTGGCATTATGGGATACAGAAACAGGAGAACTGGTTCGGGATTTTAATGTCGTTAATACACAAGAGGCTATTGCCGCAACACCTGTACCAGAAGAAACACCAACAGATGATGAATCCAATCAGCAGATTGATAATTCAATTACGGCTGTGGCTATTCATCCTGATGGCACTAAACTGGTTTCGGGCGATGAAAATGGCGAAATTGTCATTTGGGATTTGAACACAGGTGAAGCGTTAATGCGCTTAGAGGGGCATACCGATATTGTTAGTGTGTTACGGTTCGACGAGAGTGGCACACAACTATTATCCGGCTCGGCAGACCGCCTCATTATTCTTTGGAAGATAGAGCCAGATGTAAGAGATAGCTTTCAAGCCGTGCGCTTCATCGGTCATACAGACTTAATCAATGATGTGGATTTCAGCCCTGATGAAGTGGATGATACGATTGTATCGGGTTCAGAAGACCGCCGTATCATTCTCTGGGATAGTAGTACGGGCGAAATCTTGCAAATTTTGGGTGAGCAAAGTAGCCCCATTACCACCGTGCAATTTACTCCCGATGGTTTCGGCGTTGTCTTTGGTACATTGGATGGGCGAGTTTTGTTCAAAGGAGTCGATACATCGGCTGAAATCATCGAATGGGCAGAGAATAATCGCTATATTTTGCCCTGTGAAGCACTTGGACAACGCGATGATGAAATTGAATCTTGTAGTAGCGAAACATAATAGCATATCTCAACCTTAGTAACGGATAAAATAGCGTGGGCATCTTGTTTGCGCTATTTTTTCTTGCACAATATGGCATAAAAGCCCCTTTCGGGGTCTCATCGCGCCTCACACAAAATTGCAAGATGAGACAAGCGTTAGAGTATTATCGCAGATAGTTTGTTAAACAAGAAAATGCTTCACCCTTTACATCCGCGATAGTCAACCGATATAATCCCTCAGTTCAGTTCGGAGTCAAAACTCGATAAAGGAAGATTAATATGGGTCCACTGCCAAAACGAAAAATATCAAAATCACGTCGTAATCGTCGTCGTTCTCATCACCAACTCTCAATGAATCATCTAGTGATTTGTGAAACGTGCGGAGAATATCACATTGCTCATCAAGTTTGTGCGAAGTGCGGTTCTTATAAGGGCGAAACAGTGATACAGATTGATGACGAATAAGTTATTCTATTCATCAAGACTGAGGAATCGTGCTATTATGAGTGCGATTTTTTCATTTTAATGAAACGCTTAGAGAGATATAGAAAATGAGCAGATTTTCAAATATTGCCTTTGTCTTTCCGGGGCAAGGGTCACAGGCAATCGGTATGTGCAAGGATATTGTCGCTGCTTATCCAGTAGCAAAAGAGACCATCGAACATGCTGATGATATGATGGGCTTTGCCTTGTCGAAATTGATGTTCGAGGGACCAGAAGATGAACTCGGTGATACGGCGATAACTCAGCCTGCGATGTATGTATGCAGTATTGCGATGCTACGAGCATTAAAAATAGAATTGGCCACTATACAACCGACTTGTGTGGCGGGACACAGTTTAGGCGAGTTTTCAGCATTAACTGTAGCCGGGTCCTTATCATTTGAGGATGGACTAAGACTCGTTCGTGAACGTGGACGATTGATGAAAGAAGCGGGTGAAAAACATCGCGGCTCAATGGCAGCACTACTTGGAATCACCAGTGAAAAAGCAGAGGCACTTGTCAAGTCTGCTAGTGAAAAAACAGGTAAGCCCGTCGTCATTGCCAATGATAACTGTCTCGGTCAGATTGTTATTAGTGGGGACAACGAAGCCCTCGCTGCTGCGGTTGATATGGCGAAAGAATATGGTGCGAGACGTGTATTGCCACTGGCTGTCAGTGTAGCAACGCACTCGCCATTGATGCAATCCGCCAAAGAAGAATTCACGAAGTTAGTGCAGGAAACAGCCTTTATAGCGCCGTCTGTGCCAATTTATGCGAATGTGACAGCCAAACCGATTAAGACTATAGAAGACATTCGGACAGAATTGGAAGAACAAATAACGAGTAGTGTGCGCTGGACACAATCTATCCAAGCGATGATTGATGCAGGTATTGATACTTTTGTCGAAATTGGCTCAAAAAATATTCTAACAGGGTTGATGCGCCGTATAGATAAAACGAAAACGGCAATAGCTATCAACGATGTCTCAACACTACAAGCATTTGTACAAGATTATTCCTAAAAAACTCATGAATTGGTGTAACTGCATCATGCGAATATTTTACCAAGATGATAGTATTAAGTAGTTCATGACAGTCCATAACCTGTTAATTAGCCTGTATCTATCTTGGGTACAGTCGCCGAGATTTATGAGGGTATAAAATTAAACATATGAGGAGCGAGTAATATATGATTTATCGTAGATGGCACACGATGGCTATCATGGTGATGGTATTGGCACTGGTCTTAGCAGCATGTGCCAGTGAAGTAACACCAGAGCCAACCGAAGAACCAGCAGCAACTGAAGAAGTTGCCGATGTCACAGAAGAAGCTGATGTTGAGGATACTGATACAGAAGCAACCGAAGCTGCTGATGTTGAGGATACTGATGCAGAAGCAACCGAAGTTGTTGACGCTGAGTCAGTTGATACGGAAGTCACCGAAGTTGCTGACGCTGAGTCAGTAGATGTGGAAGCTACCGAAGATGCTGATATGGATACCGATGTCGAAGCTACCGACGAAGCCGACATGGATAGTAACGATATGGATGCCGAAGCTACCCAAGACGCTGATATGGATAGTAACGACATGGGTAGCGATGATATGGCTGAACTTGTCTCAGCGGATGATTTGGGTTTACCCTATAACTTTGAGTATCCGTCAGATTTTGAAGCTAATGTGAATGGCAACACGGACACCGTGACACTCAGCAATGGCGACCAAAAAGTTACAGTGATTGGTCCCGCCGCTTACACAAGTGTCGTCGGTAGCCGCGAATTCGCGTCAGATATTGAACAATTAGGTTTCTTCCTTGACCGCGCCGGCTATGATGTTGGTGACGAATCCGACATGGCAATGGGTATTGGCAGCCTTAGTATTGCCCTGCCACGCACGGGTCAAGTGGGTTTTGGTAATTTAATTGACCTCGAAAATGGTCGTCGTGGTGTCGTGATTGAACTGGGACCCGATGAAGACAATACACCGGGCGCAGTTGGCACGGTCATCATGGGCAGTATTGTTTATCCACCAGACCTTGCCGATGTTGCCGCAAGTACCGAGAATATCAGCACTTTTGTTGCGGCTGCCGAAGCTATTGGACTTGACCTGCATAGTGATGAATACACAGTCTTTGCTCCGACAGATGATGCGTTTGCAGCAGCGGCTGAAGCATTAGGTTTAAGTGCCGAAGAATTGTTGGCAGATACCGAAACTTTGGCAGAGATTGTGAATTACCACCTCGTTGAAAGTACCATGCTGGCAGAAGATGTTGTGGCGCTAGATGGTGAAGATATCACCACTGTGAATGGTGCGACGATTGCTGTTGCTATGAGTGATGATGGTGTGACACTGGCAGATGCGAACGGAAACGTCGTTAATGTCGTGACAACAGATATTACTGCCAGCAATGGGGTTATCCACATCATTGATGGTGTCCTCATGCCACCCGTTGAAGAAGCTGACTCAGAAGAAGCAGATAGCAGTGAAGAAGTCAACACAGAAGAAATGACTTTGCCCACCATCGTTGGTGCTGCTATTGGCAATGAAGACCTTTCGACACTGGCAACGGCTATTGTTCGTGCTGGTCTGGTTGGAGACTTAAACGGTGAAGGGTCATTTACTGTCTTTGCTCCGACTAATGAGGCATTTGCAGCCGCAGAAATTGATATGACTGACCGTGAAGCACTCACAAGTGTCATGACCTATCATGTGGTTGATGGTGCAGCAATGTCCGGCGACCTTGAAGATGGTCAAGAATTGACGACACTCAATGGTGCAACGCTGACAATTGCTGTGAGCGATGAAGGTATCACCGTAACCGATGGTTCAGGCAATACCTATAACGTTGTTACGGCAGATGTCGAAGCCAGCAATGGCGTAATTCATATCATTGACGGCGTACTGATGCCGCCAAGTGGTGACTAAGTTTCATCTCGCATAGATAGGCGTTTCGGGGACACGGTATAAATGCCATGTCCCCGATTTGTTTATAGCAGCGATTTTGCCCCTTTGAATAGTTGTGCAACTGCGGCTTGTGTTCGCTCAGGTGGGAGAGCATAAGAAAAGCGAATCCAGTTAGCCCCTGCATCAGAGAAATAAACGCCCGGTACAACCGCAATACCATATTCCTCAGCAAGATACGTCCCTAATTCGGCAGAGTCTTTATAGCCACCGGCTTCAATATATTGTGTCATATCCACAAAGGCATAATAGCCATCGCCCATGATGAACGGGTTATCTTCGGCTTCAAGGGCTGTCCGCAAGATTTTGCGACTTGCGGCTGTCGGTTCGATAATAGATTGTGCTGCTTCTGCAAAACCTTTTTCATAGGCAGCAATCGCAACTGCTTGAGCAAAGAAACTCGGAATTACACCATGAGATGCCTGACTGTTGATGAAGGTTATCACCTCTTTACCCGCGACAAGGTGGGCGCTACGCACATTAGATGCGCCTAAACTCTTTGTCAGACCGTCAAGGAACATCAAGCGTTCGCGTTCTGCTGGCGTAAAAGCGTTCAATACAGCATTAATATCAGAAGGTGTACCTGTATCATTGATATAGTGATAAATCCAGTCAAACAGCACATAAGAAATCCCTGCTGATAACGCCACTTTCGCTAGTTCAATTTGTTCTTCTAGTGGGACAGTACGCCCTGTCGGATTATCGGGTGATGTGATGACCATGCCTGCAATATTGCGTCCATCGCGTCGGGCAAAATCAACTGAGGCTTTAATGCCTTCTGGGGTATAACGCCAACTCTCTTCGGGTTGACCGGGCGCACGCAGCACATTCAATCCCACACTGTACGGACCCCAACTATAACTAATCCATGGCACACGCGACACCATCAGCAAATCACCTTTGCGTTGATAACCGAGTGCAATCATAGCCTGAAATGCTTTGAGGAGGCCATCTCGTCCGCCTTGCGTGAAGATGATATTTTCGGCATCAAAATCGGTGTTAGAATCGAATTGCCAGTATTGTTCAGCCGTGACTTCGCGGAACAAATCTGTGCCATACGGTTTGTCATAGCCTGTACCGTGTTCTATTTGGAGTTCTAATGCTCTTTCCAAGATGGCACGCGGAACACCGGGTAAACTTGCGCCACCATCGCCCTGAGACGCATCATAAACAGCCGCATCTTGCCCTGCTTTCTGCCTATATTTATTGAGCGCCAACTTAATCGTAAACATGCGCGATGGCGGTATCTTCTGCATGTGTGATGGATAGTCATTAGCTGGAATAAGGTTTTCATTGGGTACAGCATATTGTGGTAAATTGAGATTGGTAAGTGATTTTTGTACCACGAGACTCCTCCTGTATAAAAACAAAAAACCCCGATATGGGGTGTTTGGACATTTAGCAGATATGACACAATACCCCAAGTTTCTATAAACTCCGGTTGGTATCAGTCATAGTAATGATGATAAATCTGTATGTCATCGTCCGCTTTTTTCGATATCGGTCTACGGTGTGGATTGTCGCACGATGCTGGCAGAATGTCAACTTGTTTCAGTATCCTTTATTTTCAGTATCCTTTATGGATTAATCATCTTCACAACCCACACACTAGAATTATAGCATTATTGCGAGACTTAAGGGCTTTGGGAAGGTTGCCGAAGAATCAGGTATTGCCTTGTGCAACCTGCTAAATTGGCGATGAGTCGGTTATACTCAATAGCGATTTGGATACAAACATTGATTGCACCATAGAGATACAGGCAAGGCACGCCTTTCCCCTACGGTACTCATTTTGATAGGAGTTAATTGATGGTCGATTTTATTTTGAAAGAACTTGAGAATCAAATTTTTCATATTGTTCTCAATCGGGTAGATAAGCGCAATGCACTGAATCAAGCATTCATGGCGGAAATTGATTGTGCCTTGGATGAGGCTGAGAAAGCCTACAATCGAGGTGAAGCGCGAGTCTTGTTCATTCGGGCAGAGGGACGGGCATTTTCTTCTGGCATTGATTTGATGGACTTTGATACTTATATTGAAAAATTCGGGGAGGAATGGCGAAATAATCTGTTTGCGACAACTCAATTGCTGCAAAATATCCTCACCAAAATAGAGCGTTCGTCGCTGCCGAGTATTTGCCTGATGCACGGTTATTGTCTTGGCATGGGGCTAGAAATGGCGCTGGCTTGTGATTTTCGGATTGTTGCCGAGCGAACGAAACTCAGCTTGCCGGAAACGCGACTCGGTCTTGTGCCGGATGTAGGCGGAACAGTACGCCTTGTGAAACTGATTGGTCCCTCGCGTGCTAAAGAGGTCATCCTGACAGGTGGGAATATTGCCCCTGAAAAAGCCGAGCGTTGGGGCATGGTGAATTATGTTGTCCCCAAAGCAGAATTGATGAACAAGGCAAATGAACTGGCGGAAGAACTGAAATTGTCGGCACCTTTGGCAGTAAATTATGGCAAGCGTGTGATAAACGACATCATGGATATGCAGCGTGGTCTCCATATCGAAGCATGGGCGCAAGCAGCATTGTTCCGCAGCGAAGACTTCACAAATGGCGTGCAAGCGATGGTGACAAAAAATTATCCTGTCGAATGGAAGGGAAAGTAAGCTGAACTACAAAGTCACAAAGCCCCTTTCGGGGTTTCATCACGTCTCATACAAAATTGCAATCTGCGATAGAGGCTATAGGTTCAACAAGGATAGTTTGTCAAACAAGGAAACAAAGAAATTGTCATTGTTTTGTGAACCTTGTTTTTCGATAATTGGATAAGATATGCAAGAAACAAAGCAATCAGGGCTTGACTTCTCACGGGCGCTGCCAATATTTGTGTTGGTCTTTGTCGATGTTTTAGGGCTAACTGTCATTTTGCCGCTTTTGCACTTATACGCGGCGGCATATGGGGCGACTCCGATACAGATTGGCTTGGTGGCGGCTGCTTTCCCATTGGCACAACTTATCGGTGTACCTATGATGAGCGCATTGTCTGACCGATTCGGGCGTAAACCGCTTTTACTGATTAGCCAAATAACGACTTGTGCCAGTTTTATCATGCTCGGATTAGCAAATTCGTTGACAATGATTATTCTGTCACGGGTCATTGATGGCTTATTCGGCGCGAATATTGCCACCGCACAAGCTGCCCTCAGTGACATTACCGATGACAATACGCGCACACAGGGACTCGGACTCACAGGGGCGGCGTTCGGACTCGGTTTCATCTTTGGACCCGTGATTTCCCTCTTGGCACTGGAAATTGGCGATTCGTTGGCACTACCGGCATTATCGGCAGCAGGCTATTCGTTCATATCAATTTTGCTGACACTGTTCATTTTCAAAGAGACACTACCACCTGAAAAACGCGGCGCTGCTACAGGGCGACGACTTATCAACCCCTTTGTTGCTGTGCGCTATTTGCTGCATCCGATGGTCGGTATTTTGCTGATTCTGATGTTTGCTCAACAATTTATTTTTTTCGGCTTTGAGACCTTGCTCGGTTTGTTCACACTCAGTCGCTTGGGTTTGACGGGTGGTGCGAATGCTTATATTTTCATTGTGATTGGTCTAACGTTGGTGATGGTGCAGGTGCGTTTTATTGGCAAGTGGTCGCGCAAGTATGGTGAATATCGGCTGGTACAAGGGGCGCTAGGCTTGCTGGCAATCGGGCTGATACTGATGGCGTTTACTCCGAAACAACCTCATATTTTTTATGTGAAAGAAATCGTCGAATTTGACTTGCGCGAACAGGTTGTGACTAGCACAGAAGCTATTCTGGGTAATTTGAATATTGCATTGCCTGAAAACGAGAATCGCGGGATTTTTGGTGTGTTGTGGGTCTTTGTGATGGTTGTGCCGCTTTCGATTGGTGCTGGTTTGATTCGTCCGAGTTTGAATAGCCTCATGACAAAGCATGTCGGCAAGGGTGAGTATGGCAGTATTTTGGGCGTGAGTTCGTCGTTTGTGAGTGCGGCAAATGCGACTGCGCCGATATTGGGTGGCTGGATGTTTCAGCAGTATGGCTCGACATTGCCGTTTCTGATTGGTGGCGTATTAATGGGCATTTTGGCACTCTCTAGTTTGATTTTGGTTAAGCCCATTCGTACTTAGGTTTCAGGCATTAGATGTCAGCTTCGTGAACTTCGCGCCTATCAATCAAATAGTGATAATTGCATATTCGATTCAATTTCTGATTCATCTTCTGGTTTTTGCTTGGTCAGTCGATACTTGTCATCAATTTCCCCTGTAGTTAGGCGATTTTGTATCATGGCGTGATATTCTGGATCCAGTTCGGCAGAAATGAATTGCCGTCCTAAACGCCTGCAAATGTCAATTTCTGAACCACTGCCGCCAAAGTGTACAAGGACAATATCATCGGGTTGAGTGCAACTGAGAATCAACCGTTCCGCTAGTTTTTGTGGAATCTGGCAGGCGTGAAATGTTTTTTCTTTGCTGACATTTTTCACTAAATCATAATACATCCAACTATAAGGCATCCGTCCTTTTGAGCCATTAGCGATATTTTGCTTGATACGTTTGTCATTGGGATTTTGATAAGGAACAGCCACTTGGTCTTTGTAAAAGCGATTATTTTTGCTTTTGCGACCATGCAGAATGCTGCGATGACCGGTTGTGAAGCGACGAGGCGTATGCCCGACATTCGTATTGTAAATCCAGACATAATCCGAGACTTCGTAACACGCCTCGTCCAGATATTTAACCCGTAAATAGGCATTTTGTTTAGGGTAATTAATGAGAAAAATATTGCCATCATCTTTCAATACGCACATTGATTCACGCGCTAATTCGACATACCAATCAATATAGTCGTTGAATTTGACTGTATAAGATTTGTTGTTATAGCGAATACCCACGTTGTAATCAGGGTCCCCATATACCATATCAACACTTTTATCTGGCAACTGGCGCAAGAGGTCGAGAATATCTCCCAAATGAACCTTGTTCAATTTATCTTGTAAAGTTCTGTCTGCCATCTGATTACCTTTCGATTAGATGGTATTCTCGTTTTTTCAGCAAGCGAATACTATCCATTCGCTGTGCATCATCAAAGGTATAATTGTACATTTTTAGGATACTGTATAGCACAGATGTTCTTAAGTATAGAGAGGAATGAAAGGCGAAGCTAGAATGTCTTTTTTGAATCGAACACTTGACCCTTTATGATCTACCAAGTAGGATTTTGATCCTTTTTGATCCAATCAGGATACCTACTTATGACTGACACATGGCAAACCATATTTGACGAATACCTCATCCACCAACACGATTTTGATACTGAGCCATTTTTTATTACAGCAAAAGAAATTAAAAAAGCCACTAATAATCTTGAGCCGCGCATCTTATGTAAGCAAGATACCCGCGAATCACGTCCACAAATATTTCAGGAAAATAATCTCTTTATCCTGCCTGTGAAAAATGGTAAATATGCCATCGTGCGCGGCGAGGGTTACGTTGATATACCACCTGTTGATGATAAGCAAGAGAAACATAAATCATTATTGGATTACCGACTCGACACAGCCCATGTTGGTAATTCTGAAATGCAATACTTGGATTTTGCATATGCGACCAGTCTAATTCGTAGTGTGATGGACGATGATTCTCTTGTCCTGACGATTCGAGGACGCAAATATACGCCACCATTTTCATTCAAGGTTGGTAATCAATGGCTTGAGACGAGAAGTGTTCAAACAGAGGTAGATGCAGGCTATGAAGGTAGATCGCAAGTTGTTTTGGTAGAAGCCAAAAATAGCCGCACCACAAATACAATTATCCGCCAATTGTTTTATCCATATAGACAATGGACTGAACATACAGATAAACCTATAAGCTCAATTTTTTTTGAAAAAAATAACGATGAATATAATATTTGGCATTTCGTTTTCGATAACCCAGATGATTACAACAGTATTCGATTGTTAAAAAGTGGAAAATATATTATTACGGGGGTGGAAAGTTGAATATCGTCCCTAAGCCCCCACTAAAATGGGCAGGTGGCAAGCGATGGCTTGTACCTGAATTGAAAAAAATGTGGCAAACTCACCAACATAGGCGACTTGTTGAACCTTTTTGCGGTGGATTAGCAGTTACTTTGGGTTTACAACCAGATACTGCATTACTTAATGATATCAACCCTCACTTGATTAATTTTTATCTACATCTACAGCAGGGTTTGGATGCAACAATCACATCAGAGGAATTTGAAAAAGATATATTTTATGCGCGACGTGATCGCTTCAATGGTTATATTTTGAACGGACAGGAAAATACCCGCGAATCTGCTGTACTCTTTTATTATCTCAATCGGTCATGTTTCAATGGATTGTGCCGTTTCAACCGCAAAGGCTTATTTAACGTGCCGATTGGCAGTTATAAGCGTGTAAAATATATGGTAAAAGAAGAATTTTTAGCGTATCAATCCGTCTTATCAAATTGGCATTTTCAAACGGGAGATTTTGAAGATGTTGAGCTTCAATCGGATGATTTTATTTATGCGGATCCTCCTTATGATGTTGATTTTACAAGTTATGCACAAGAAGATTTTTTATGGGATGACCAGAAAAGGCTCATTAAATGGTTAGCTCAACATGATGGGCCCGTTGTGTTATCTAACCAAGCTACAGACCGTATTATAAAACTATACAAAGAGGCTGGCTATGAATTGATGTTTTTGGATGCACCACGTCGGATTAGCAGTGATGGCGATAGAAGTCCTGCAAAAGAGGTTTTAGCCCTTCGCAATATCGAAAAACCAGTATCCGACCCAACTCAAATGAAGTTATTTTAGGCTTGCTGTTTTTTAGACACGGGCACTCTCTTTCGTCATCTGTAAAGCAATTTTCATCGCCCACCTCCGATTGGCTCTGGAATAACATCGGGTTCGCGCAGGAATTCTTCACGGGTTGCGGCAGTTGCCTCTAGTTGTTCGGGGGTTAATAGTGACCAGAATAATTCTGGGGTAGCGATTTCACTGTTCCCTGCTTGGGCATAGGCAGCAAGTAAATCGAAAAATGCTTCTGTGCCAATATCTTCACGGATATTATGGAGCATCTGTGCGCCGCGCAAATAAACAGCATTGATATAGCCACGTCCGCTATCAAAATCATAGACTGTGCTATCGACATTGCCTTGTGGGTTGTAGTATGCCACACGGAAACTCCACCACCATTGTCGGAATTGCGGATAAAATTCTTCGACGTAGATGTATTCGCTATAGGTCGAAAAAGCCTCGTCGAGCCACGGGTCATATGCTGCATCGTTGCCGACTTTGGCGTACCACCATTGATGCGCGACTTCATGCACAGTAATCAAGGTGAGGAAATTTTGTATACCGCCCTCAAACGCATAAAACCAATTGGTACTGACATAAACTAATCCGCTAAATTCCATGCCGTCAGGAAAATCACCTTGTACGATGACAATACGATTAGAATTGGGCATCCCGAAAAGTGACGTATATTGTTCGGCTGCTAAGACTGCCGCACTCAAAGCATGAGGCGCACCATTCAGCGTTGCCCCATTGACCTGCCGCACAGTATCGCCATAATGAAAGAGTTCAATCAAGATGCCATTGGCTGTTGTATCACGACTGATGATAAAATCTTCACTGAGGCTGATGCTAAAATCGCGGGCGCTATTGTAGATGAAATGCCAGCGATTTGGTTCAAGCAACTCACCTTCGCCCGGCGCAGCAATTTTCATATCACCAGACGCATTTTCGACAATCAGAGTCACATCCCAATCCGCTTCTTCGAGTATTGTCTGTTCGCCATAAACATAAGTTTCATGGACTGCCCAACCATTGTCGATACGCGGCGCGACTGTCGCTAACCACAAGCCGAGATTCAATTGGCGGACGCTATAGCCAAAAAACCCGCGTGCAGCACTAATACCAATGCCGATTTGTGGCACATTGAGCGCAAATTCGAATTCGATTGTTGCTTGGCAACCGGGATTCATGGGTGTGGGTAGCGGAATCGTCAGGCGCTTCTGGTTCAAGCCATATTGCACATCACGTTCGGCAAGACTCACACGCTGGATTATCAGGCTACCACGTGTATTATTAGCCTCAACATTCAACACAATTTCAGGAAAAGCCACATCGGAATTATTGGTATAGCGTATACTCTGCGAAACTTGTACTGTCTTGGCAGCGTAATCAATAGTAGCAATGACTTCATGTTGGGCATTTTCGCCTTGTGATTCAACACCGCATGTATAAGGCGAGAGTGTGGGTTCAGGTGTTGGGTTAAGGGGTAAATCGGTACTCAGTAGTTGGGTTGGAATCGGGCGCAATTCAGTTGGCACAAGGGTTTCTACCTGTGCAATCTGGATATACGGTGTTGTCGGCTGTATCACAACAGCTACAGGTGTTGCATCGGACAAGTTGCAACCAGCGAGAAATACAGCGATGAGTGCATTAATTAGGCATATGATTATCATCTTCATGCTTGCTATCATATAACTGTATTTGAGGCTTTGCCAGTGACATACTCCCACAGGTAAACCTAGTGGGCTTCTGACGTTAGCGCCGGATGCCCTGTTTTGATACATGGGTCTTCTTCCGACTGAGACAGTATGAGTTGATGCCCCAACTCACGAATGTTGATGGCTGCATTGTGGTCACGGTCAAGTATCAGACCACAGTTCTCGCAGCAAAATAGTCTATCTTTTAGTTCTAAGTTCTGCTTGTGTCCACAGCAGGAACAGATGCCTGTCGTGCGTTCCCATCGGTCGATGAAGACGACTTGTTTACCACGTTTTAGTGCCACCCATTCGACAATTGCGATGAACTGCGAAAAGCCTAAATCACTCACTTTCTGTCCCCAAAGGCGCTTCATGGCTGCAATATTGAGGTCTTCAAATACCAATATATCATATTGGTCGCAGAGTGCGTGCGCCAATTGATAATGAAAATCACGGCGTTTATCGGCAATCCGAATATGGCGGCGAGCGATATGTTTCTTTCCAGATTGTCGGTTCTTACTCTGTTTCTGTTTCTTGGACACTTGGCGCTGGATTGTCCGCAATCGGGGTAAACCTTGTTTGAAATATTCTGGATTGTCTATCTTTTGCCCGTCATCGTTCGTCAGAAATGTTCTCAAGCCGAAGTCGAAACCGCCGCTTTGACCCGTGCTGGTTTCTTGAGCTGTCGTCATTTCTTCCACGACTGAGAAGCAAATCCACAAGTTCCCGACTGCATCACGCTTGATACTGATTGTCTTAATGTCTCCAGTCAAGGGACGATGATACACAAATTTGTAGGGTCTTTTGCCAATCCTGATTTGGCGATATTTCTTGCCCTGATGACTATCCTCTAACTTCCAACCCGCCTGTTTGAGCGTGAAACTGCGATACTTCTTGACCTTCTTGAAACGCGGTAAGCCGCCCCGTTTCTCGAAAAACTTTTCATATACTTTTTCATGCCGTTCGCAAATATCTTGTACCGCTTGCGAGCCGACTTTGCGCCAATAAGTATATTTTTGGGTCTTCATCCGTAGTTTGGCGATGTGCTGCTTCATCCGACTTTCAGAGATATGTTTTCCAAAACGGCGATAGTAACGTTTCTGCAAAGCCGTGATATGATTCCAAATGATGCCCACAATATCAATCATCTGGTGCAGGTGGGTGTCACGTTTTTTGCTACCGTAGGGGCGATATTTGTATGTTTTACGAACTTTCATCAGGTCAATCACAAGAGTCACTTTATTATTAAGTGTAGTATACTATTTTTATCGGCTAAAGCCAAGAACGACAAGCCCCTTATATCCCACAGGTAAACCTTGTGGGTTTTACGGGGCAATCTATAACAATTTGTGGTGTTTCCTGATAATTTGCATATCAGAGGTTTAAGCAGTTGGATTCAACACAAAAACAGGATGATGACAAGGGAGTCGGTATGAGGCACTCATATTCACAGGTTGGGAAAATATCAATTACACAAAAAGCGCACGCTATCTTGCGTCTAACACGTTGGCGCGAGCATGTGCCGTATACGATTCCACTGGTAATATTGGGGTCGCTAATTGCCTTATATTTGAATCAAGTGACTTTCACATGGCGTACTTTTCCGGTGCTAATAGCGAATATACTGGCGATGTCTTTTGCCTTCATGATTAACGATGTTGAAGATGCTCCTGATGATGCCCGTGACTCACAAAAAAAGGCTCGCAATGTCATTAGTTCTGGTATTTTATCTTATACAGAAGGAATCGCTCTATCGGCAAGCACCTTTACACTCGCATTGGGCTTATATGCACTTGGCGGCTGGAAAACCTTCGCGGCTGGTGGCTTGACATTGGTACTGTGTTATTTGTATTCCGCCCACCCGTTTCGCTTAAAAGCCCGTCCGATAGTCGATGTCCTGTCTCATGCGACAATGCTTGCTGGCTTACTCATCCTGAGTGGGTATTTGGTTTATGATGCCTATCCCGGCAAAGCATGGGTTATGATAGTAGCCGTTACACTCGGTTCGGCTTATGGGCAGTTTTACAATCAACTAGAAGATTTTACTGTTGATAAAAAAGCAGGATTGCAAAATACCGCGATGTTACTCGGCAAACGGCTGACGCAGCTTGTGATGATTACTTGTCTGATAGCTGCGGTGATTCTGGTTGCAGTATCTATCGGGATAGGATTATTTCCAGTATGGCTCGGTGGGATAGCGATGGTTGTCATTTTTACGTTGTCGCTCTTTAGCTGGCATAGTGATATGCGTGGCAACCAAGCAGAATCATCTGGGCAGGTACAAATTCCGATTCTGATTGCGGCAAATATCATCGCACTTGTTTGGTTGGTTCAAGCTATGGGATTACTGGTCATTCCAGCACCATAACAATCCTATCCCTACATTTTCAACTTCGTTTTATGCTACAATTCGGTGCAACCTGTAGATTAGACGATAGATAACTTATGGCAACCCTTCATGATTTTTTGTTTCGATGGCAAATGATTTACTCGTTTGGTCTCGGCATTTACGCGACAGTTCTAGCAGCCCGTAGCCAGAGTTTATCGGGCAATTTTTGGGGTGCCGTGGCGATATACCCCATACTAAACCTCATTGTTGTAGCGATTGGGGCTTACTTGTGGTTCACAGGCTATACGATTGCTGATGCACAACAACGTGTCATGATTTACTTCTTGTATATGTTGTTTTTGATTGTGATTATGCCGGGTTTGTTTAGTATGCTGCATGGGCGCGATGACCCGAAAGTGGCGTGGTACTTTGTTGCGTTGGCAATTTTTAATGCGTCGGTATCGTTCAGTATGCAAGGGCGTGATTTGGCATCGTGGGTATTGCTACCCTAGAATTAATGGATAACAGTAGAAATGCTGAAAATTAAGCGCCAAAACGCCAAAATGCCAAGAAATGTAGAGAAAAGTCTGTGTTTTTTCAAGCAGCCTAACAATATTTGTGCCTTGGTAAGACAAAATCTACTATTCACAATTCGAGACAGCTTAACATGATACGCTATCTAGGGTTGTTTATCAGTTTATGGGTGCTGGTCGGGTGTGAGGCACAAGCGACTCCGATTGCGGCAGTGAGTAGCGTGGCAACAGTTGAGCCACAATTCGTTGATGTGACACAGCCGCCACCGATGCGTTACGGTATCGCTGACCATACATTGCCTTATGTGACCGATATTGGGCAAATACGCGAATTTGCCCTTGTTGAGTCTATGCCGCCGAATCCCGATTTAACGACTTATGATGTTGCTCTTGCTTATGGCATTTATGAGGGGTGGCAACAAGCCCCAATAAGTCACACTGTTAGCCTAATTATCAACGCCCAATTAGCGCCACTCAATAATATTGACATTCAAACACTGCTGCGACAGTCGCTCAATACACAAGCGATTATTGATAGCACAGGTATTTCTGGCTTAATCGCGGCAGCATCAGAAAGGCTATCCGCAGCACAAATTCGTAATACACTGGCAAATTTGGGTTATCCAGATGGTTTTCGGCTCACAGTCGCAATCGAACCCTTACCCGCAACGCAAACCGTGATACAACAATTGACAGCTATTAATCTGGACATTGTTACGACTGAAATCGAATCACTGGCAGAAGCAGAGGATATACTGGCGAATAATCGCGCTCATGTGCTATTGATACGCTGGCAAAATGAAAGCGAACGGTCTCAATGGGTGGCGCGTGTAGGTGAAAATTTCATTATTGACTTATATACCCTGCCGATTAGTTATGTTGCACGCGACAGTATCACGATTTCGTTCACTGAAAATGGGTGGGCTATTGCTGACCGTTGAGGCATATACTGTAACTGATGTTATGCAAAGGTCAATTTATAGCCATCAACGAAGATTTGTACCAGTCCTAAGTTCTGAGTGCCTAGTTCTGAGTACAAATCATGCGACTTTTCCTGAGACCTGATGCCTGAAACCTAATGGCTAAAGGTACGATTCGACAAAGAAGCTGAGAACTGCGTAACGTGAGATTGTAAGTGACTGATAGGTACAAAGGCGCAAAAATGAATGCTGCGAAAATAGCGCGAATAGCCGATTTGATGTCTTACAGTGTGCAGACTGTGGATGCCGATAGCAAAATCATTGATTTGATTCAACGCCTGCGCCGTATCGGTCATGAAGGCTATCCGGTTCTTGAAAATGGGCATGTTGTTGGATTATTGACTCTGCGCGATGCTGATAAGGCACTTGAATATGGTTTGGAAGCGGCAACCGTGCGCGATGTCATGTTAGGTGGCACTGTGACACTGCATCCTGATGACCCTGTTTCTCTATTGGCAAGCACGATGATTGAAAACGATTGGGGGCAAATTCCGGTTGTGGATAGGCATCATCGCTTATTAGGCATCGTGACGCGAACCGATTTGATTCAGTATTGGGGACAATTGCACGCTGCAAAAGCCACGCAAATCTCGCAAATTGAAATTGATAGCGCAAAACATATTCTCGGCAAAGAGCCTGTTCATCTGATTGAACAGATTGCTCAACATGCACAGAAACACGATATTCTGCTCTATATGGTTGGGGGTGTCGTCCGTGATTTGCTATTGGAACGACGCAACACTGATATTGACTTCGTGGTTGAAGGCAATGCGATTGAATTTGCCGAAAATATCTGTGCAACATATGGTGGACGACTCCATACGTATAAACCGTTCGGGACAGCGAAATGGATAATTGATGATAAAGTTGCCAAAACAATCAATCTGCCATTAGACAGTATCCCAGACCATATTGATTTCGCATCCACACGTAGCGAACTCTATGAGCATCCTACCGCCTTGCCGACAGTGTATAACAGTAGTATCAAACTCGATTTACGGCGGCGTGATTTCACGATGAATACCTTGGCAGCCCAACTGAGTCCTAAGCGTGCGATGTGGCGTATTCTCGATTTTTATGGCGGATTAGCTGATATAGAGCAAGGTCTGATTCGCGTGTTGCATAGTCTGAGTTTTGTCGATGACCCAACGCGCATCATACGGGCAGTGCGTTTTAGTGAACGTCTGCAATTTGTGATTGAACCACGCACAGCCGAATTGATTCAGACAGCATTACCGATGTTACGGCGCATCACAGGAGAACGGATTCGTCATGAATTGGAACTGTTGCTCAAAGAAGCGTCGCCAAGTCGTGGATTGCTCAAATTAGAGGCATTGGGCGCTCTCAAGCATATTCATCCTGATTTGACCGTTAAACCCACTATTCGTACTGCCTTTGACACCTTAGAAAATGGGTTTCCGCAGTGGTCAGAAAACACTATTTTAATAAAGTGGCATTTACTCATGGCACAAATTGATGCCGAGAAAGTCGTTGCCGTTGCGACACGGCTCTTGGTCAGCCGGAATCAAGCGGAAGGTTTTCAAAAAACGGCATATATTGCACAAGAATCGACACAATTACAGCACCCCCTCGCCAAGCCAAGTGAGATTGATGCCCTCTTATCGCCATTATCAGAAGAAGGGTTAATCGCCTTGTGGATTCTGTTGGATGATGAGACTGCTCGACAACGAATTGAACAATATCATGATGAATGGCAATATATTAAACCGACGATAACAGGGCATGACTTACGAGAACGAGGTCTACAGCCGGGACATGAATACCGTATTATCTTAGAACGATTGCGCGAAGGATGGCTCGATGGTGATATTGGTCATGCTGATGAAGAACAATTAGCACTCAAGCGGTTGATTGCTGAGGTGTATTATGACAGCACAAGATGAGGCGTTGCAATTTTCTATCGCCTTAAATGTGACCATTCGTCCGGCACGCTATGACGACATTGCCAAATTGGAGTGGTACGGACAATTTAAGCATTTTCGACGTTTGTTCCAACGGGCTTATCGAGAACAGGTTGCCGGACGACGTTTGCTGCTGGTTGCTGATAGCAATGGATTTCCTGTGGGGCGTTTGTTTCTTCAATTTCGTAGCAAAAGTAAACGGGCATCGGATGGCAAGACGAAAG
>JAUZRW010000084.1 GCA_030950085.1 Anaerolineae bacterium | reverse complement strand
CACCAATATCTTGCTGATCGTATTTCGGGCTTCAAGAAGATTCTGCCGCTTCCTGACTTGATACATGCTCAGGCTCAACTACTTGATCTTGATTCTTCATGGCAGATGGCTTAACTTTCCCCTATTTATTGAGATGATACCCGTCTAACCCTTTGAGGAGCATCCAGAAAGCAACAAGCGCCAATAGTGGATAAAACGTATTCCATGATGGAGCGAACATCAACAAAGCCGGCACAAGCGCCCACCCAGAAACGAGCCAGCGTGCGCCATAATCAATCATGCGGTAGGCAATCGCATATAACGGGAATACGGCTAATGCCGCCCAGATTGGCATCAACATCCCGAATAATGCGGAGGCTCGTTCCGCAGGCGTAAATTCTAGCAAACTATAATTGTTGCATTGCAATGGCAGTAGTTGGCTATCAATCAAATTAGGCAAAACGGGGATAGCGTCCAGCGTGCTATTTAAGAAACGATAAAAGAGGGGTAATCCCGGTGGACTGAGGGCGACATGACGGCTAATATCGCGCCATTCGACCATTGTTGCCGACCAATCTTGCCACGTACTCGCAGCCCAATCAATGCGTCCAGCAGCAAAATAGGGTCCCGTTGCGCCCGGCGAAACAGTGCGATAGTAGAGTTCTGTCATGGGGTTGGGATGGCGCAATCCAACAACCAGCATTGGCAAGACTGCTGCACCCAAAAATGCCCACAAGATAACCCAACGCGCCTTACCCTGTCCACCCAACCAAAAAACGCCAATTAGATAAATTGTCAATATCAGCACAAACGGGAGTACCAATCCAAATGAGACCGGTTGATAAGGCCATTGCCAACCGAAAAAATCGCCGCCACGCAAAAATGGTAGCACATCAAACCCTACAAGCAGGGCGACAATGAAAGACGCTGCGAGTATTCTCAGCAGCGCAGGGGGCATCTTCCGTAAATAGTTCATAAGCACTTATCAGGCATATAGGGAACTATGCTCAAAATCCTAATCAACAAAACGATACTTAAATAATGTCCACAGCGCAATCGGGGCATCTGTCCACTTGATTTTCTTGCCCTCATCAGTTTCACGCCCATTATAACTAATCGGGACTTCATAAATACGAATCCCTTTTTTCAGCACCTTCGCCGTGAATTCCGGTTCAAACTCAAAACCGCGTGCATGAATAGTCATATCTTCGACGACTTCGCGGCGGAATACTTTATAGCAAGTTTCCATATCACTGAGGATAGTGTCATACAAGATATTGGTTGCGAGTGTCAGCCCCTTATTGGCAATCATATTCCAGAACTTCATCGCTTTGCGCCCGCCTCCCAAAAAGCGCGACCCATAAACGACAGACGATTTACCTTCTTCAATCGGCTTCAGCAATATGGGATATTCACGCGGGTCATATTCAAAGTCGGCATCTTGAATTAAGATAACATCGCTGGTAGCTGCCTTAAAGCCTGTCAACAATGCCGACCCCTTGCCTCGATTTTTCGGCTGGTAGATAATCTGCACATTGGGGCGATTTTCGGCTTCAATGCGCTGGAGAATATCGCGTGTGCCATCAGTAGACCCATCATCAACAATGATGATTTCATCCGCCAATTCGACTGCTTCCACAAGACCGAGTAATTTTTCAATCGTTGGCGCTTCGTTATAACAGGGAATCACGACTGTTAGCGTCAATTTTTTCACATAGCCCTGTATGGCTATTGCCTTATAGTCAACCTGCATCTATCTTATCTATCCTCACGGTATCCATTTATCTACGTTCTGTAGCATAGCATGACCCTAGCATTAAGGGAAATAAAGACTTTGTTACGGCATTTTACTTGGTGACAGAAAACGGTCAAGAGAATATCTGCAATTGGTGCTTACATCGCCTTAACCGTTATAATTTGCATAGTCAAATATAGGCAAATTATATCATTTGTGCGGTGTAACCCGCAATGGACGCACGGCAATGCCCTCTATCCCATCGGCAAAAGCGTTTGGGACTACTTTGCGAATGATGTTCGCCGAACCATTGATGTCGGCATTGATGATTTGCCCATCACTGGCTCGAAATAAACCGCGTTTAATGCGCTTCCCGACATAATTTTCGTGTTTTTCTAAGGCTTCATTGTCCAGAAAACTGCACTTACTGGTATAACTTTCCTCAGTCGTCAGGACTTCAATACCGACTAAATGCGCTTTGTAAGTGAGCATGTCAATGAAGCGTGCATGAGGGATTTGCACAAAGTTCTGATTGTTACGTCTACCCATTGTCACATCAGTTTTCCATCCGTCATTTTTGCCAATTACTAGCGTGCCAATGCCATTTTTTGACAGATGATCGATGATTTGTTTGCTAACGATGTGTAAATAATCGTCAACACGACGATTTCGCTTTTGAGTCAGGCGATGGATACGATGGGATGACCGTTTATTACTAGGCAATTGGCTTTTGAGTTGTGCTAGACGCTTATTATAGAACTGATTGGTATCTTTCAACGGTCTACCATTAACAAGAATCGGCCGAAAACCGAGCTTATTTGAAGTTATAGCCGCTAAATTATTCACTCCCAAATCAATTCCTGCAATCCAATCAGGATTCAACTCCGGCAAATCTTTTGAGCGTTTAGGTTCTACTTTATAAACCAATTCGACCTTGTAACAATTCGATTGCGGCACGATTCGTACTTCGACCAGATAGTCATACAAAGAAATAACCGTATCGTCATCTAAATTTTCCACCTCACGAATACGGTCTAAGACTTGACCAATTTCTATCTCCAGCGCCAACTTGGATAACTTGATGATTCCCTTTCCTAAGATGTTTGGATTACGAGAAACAGCCTCTTTCTCATATTTGAGCATATTCCGTCCGCGAGTGGTGTTTTTGTATCGGGGCAGTTGCGGTCTGCCTTGATATTTGTGCGGATTTTGCTGATAATCAATATGGCTTGCTGTGTAGGATTGCCAATCTCGAACCACCTGCTTGACGGTCTCATTAGCAACCCGTTTGGGCAAGGCATAATAATCTTGTCGATATTGTTTTCTCACCGCTTTGTACAAGACTTTGTAGCTGAGTTGTTTCTGAGTATCGCCCCATTCGCCCGTTTGTCGAAACTCTTTGCGATCAGCAAAGTAGGCTTGGCGCATGATATAATTGGCGCAATTGTAGATGTTTTTTGAGAACCAAGCCGCTTCATCACACGCAGCCCAGCGTGGGTCATGACGCTTGATGAGATAACTTTCGACCAGATAAGTAGCTGTTTCAGACCGCCTCAAGACAATTGCTCTCATTGATTGGTTACTTTTAGATTTTTCAAGTGACTCAAATCTTTATGATGTCAAATTATACATGGAAACTGATTGGAATACAAACAATCATCGCTCTAGGAAACAGAGGACTATATTTACTTATATTTGTCTATCTTTTATGAAACTGAATTAAACCCCTTGCGACAAATGCCCCTGCCTGTAAAATAGAACCACGTCAATCAACCCCAGCTAGAATAGGACACAGCATGGCGGAAAGCCTTTTCGACAATCGCTATCGCTACGATTACATCTACCCGCGTGGACGCAGTGGTGAGACATTACGGGCGATGGATTCGCAAGCCAATAATCGCAAGGTGGTGATTAAACGCCCTGCGCCCAATGATGCACCGCCGATTCGTGCTGGACAAGAAGTGAGCATTAGTAATGAACGCCGTGCCTTACAGCGCCTTGTCGGACATCCTGTTTTGACCGAATTGCTGGGCGAAGGTCAATTCTTCGTTGGGGGAATGCCGCACCAATATATTGTGATGGAACGTGCCGAAGGTCTTATCATTGGCGAAGAAGTATTACAATTAAATGCCTCTGGTGAACGTTTACCGGAACTCGAATTGTTGGTTATTATTGACCAACTGCTCGATTTATTACAAGCGGCACATAGCAAAGATATCATTTATAACGATGTCGATGCCAAGCATCTATTTTGGAAGCGCGACGACTATCAACTCAAAGTGATTGATTGGGGCAATGCGGTTTTCCTTGAAGGCGATGAGGTGACACCACAAGGCATTAGCCGTCAAACGGATGTCTACCAAGTGGGTGAATTATTATATTTCATTGTCACAGGGGGGCGACGGGCAGAAGTTCCTCGTAATGCGCCGGATGATTTCATAATCGACTTTGGTGATGATTCGCGGCGCGTCCATTCGCGTCTCCAAGAGATTATCAGTAAAGCATTGCACCCTAGTACACGTCATCGCTATACGTCTATAACGGCTTTACGGGCTGAACTGAATAAATTTCGCCAACCGATTGAGAGTGAGCGTAATGTAACAGTTGCTACTGTAGCGGATAAGCTCAAGCGTGGCGATTTGAGCATGTCAGAACTTCGCACTCTGCGGACGATGATTGAACCGGCTATGACACAAGACCCCGGTTATCCTCCGGCTGCCGAAGCCCATACGACCATTGTTGATAAATTGCGTGATTTAGCTGTTGAAGCCGATTTAGATGCAGTGCGGATTTATATGACTAGCAGTAATTGGGACAAAGCCGCCGAACTCTCGCGTGAATTGCGCGATAAAGCAGGCACACGCACGGGGGGTCTCATAGATTTGCTATTGGATGTCTGTGTCATTTTGACTGATTCGGATGCCGAAGTTGTCCCCGATTCGATTCAACAATCTATTGTGCAAATGTTTGATAATCAAGCTCCTGCGGCTGCTGCGACACTCTTAGATGATGCGGGTGATGATAAGGTGCGTGCCTTACAGTGGCAAATCGCTGAACGTATCAGTTCGCATATTCCCGAAGTTTTGCTCCTGCGTCCTAATTTGTATCGCATTAATACGGCTTTGAGGCAAACCGCTATTGATGGTTATATTGCCCAAGAACCGCGTGTAATTCTTGCAGAGGTCGATAAAACACTCGATGACATTGCGGCGGCAAGTCTCGATATGGCTTCTTTGCGCGATGGTTATCGGATGGTTGTTGAACAATTGTCAACCCTCAATCCACTTTTACAAACATTCGCAGCACAGCACCAATTATCAGGGCGACGAGTGCCGCTTAATTCGCTAGAGCGTGCGCTGAGTGCTGCAATGGCGCTTGCCGACAATATGCACATCATCGGCAAACAAGCTGCGTCTAGCCCGCGTGATGCCCAACATGCGCTTGATATTAGCCGCGCTATTGACCCTACAAATCCGGTTTGGGATGATTTGGATGATTTGCTGAAACGCCTCTATGACCGCTTACAATCGAGCCAAACTTACGTTCCGGCAGCCGATGGCTCAGATTTAGAAACATGGCTAGAAACAGCCCACGATAAATTGATTCCATTTCAAGAACGCTTATTTGACGAAATGCTGGTCAGTATGGCGAATGGGCTTGAAGATGCCCTCAATGCGTGGCGTGACTATCAAGATGTGGTGCTGACAGGCAATCGAGATAAGACTATCGCAGCCCTTGAAGAAGCCGCACAAGGCGTACAGACGATTAGTCCGGCGCTCAAGACATGGTTCAATCAATTACGGTCTGTGGTAGATGGTGCGAACTTCATAGAACGTCATGCCTTACCCGGTGGCTTGGGACGCGCCTTAGCCGATGGTTGGGCAGCTTTTGATAGAGGTCGTTTGCAAGATGCTGAACGACTCGGTCAGCAGGCATATGAAATCGCCCGTTCCGAGAGCGGACGTGTCGCGGCGAGTCGCTTACAAGATATTGCGCGTAATACCCGTGAATGGGTGGAGCGAAACGGGGTTGCCAGTGCCAGCCGCAGTCAAGGAATGCTCACATCCATTGAAGAGTTGTTCACACCAGAAGAACTGACGCTGCGCCAAAATTTTGAGGCGCAAATGCCGAGTATCGAAACTTATCTCAAGGCAATGAGCAAAGGGTTGGTCGCATCGTTAGAGCGCAGTAGCACGGCGGGTTTGCGAATCTTGTTTTTCTATTATGTATTAGCCGGAACACTCGATGTTCATGATGGGCGACTCGATGATGGCGAGTTTTGGCGTGATGCTGCTGTCAAAACACTGCCGGACTTTGGCGCACGACATTCGGCAACCCGAGCGCTAGAAGAATATATTGTCCGTCGGCGTGATTTAATCGACGCACAAGACAGTTTCAGCCAAATCAATGGTAAACAAATCTTGCCGCAATTGTCAGATATGCGCCGCCGTTTAGAAGATAATGTGCAAGCGCGTTTATTAGCCTCTGGAATCCAGAGTTTGCGCGATTTAGAAGCGGCTTTGCGCGATTGGGAAGATGGCGAATTTCGGGCGGCTGGTCTTAAATTAGATGAGGCGATTAAGGGCGTTAGCGAAGTCGAGCAATCCACCGATATTGACTTGGAGGGGTATCGTGCATGGCTCATGGATTTGATGGAATCTGTCGCTCACCTTGCGGTACAAGCCCGCCAGTTACGAACCATCATTGAGGCAAAGCCCAATCAGCCGGATGGCAGTGTTAAAAGTATTTTGCATGACCAAGTGACGGTTACAGAGCAAATGATAGGCACAGAATATTCTGCGACATTGAAACAGTGGCGTGATACATTTGACCAATTTGTGTCGATACTCATGGCAGATAAACGCCGTAGTCATCGCTTAGAGCAATTGAATGAATTGTTTCGGGCAATGTTCATAGACCGCCATCCGACGTATCCACTATTTCGTCATTGGTATGCTATGCTAGAGGCACAATCCGAATTTGCAGCCCCTTCACAAGCTGCCCCATCTGTTGAGGAAGATGAAATTCCTGAAATCGTCTATCGAGGGGAAGCCCAAGATGATTTTGAGGTGGATGTTTCTTCTAAGCCCACTTTTCCGCGTCGATGGATAGCAATAGGCGCTGTCGTTGTTGTCGCGGTTATTCTAGGCATTATCGCGCTTGTGGTGGCGAATAATGGAAGTGACGGGATTGATGTCACATTAACGGTTACGCCATTGGTCGATACGACAGGGACAGCCGAAGCATTAGCCGCTATCGCCATCACAACAGAAGAGGCTACCGAAGAACCTTCACCCACACAAACCGCTACAATTGAAGCGACGACTGTTGTTCCAACCCCCTTTGATACACCGACACTCATTCCATCGGCGACCAATGAGCGCAGTATCACCATCGAACCAACAGCAACACTGACAGAAACGTCTACGCCGACGGACACACCAAGCCCTATTCCGCCAACTGCCACACCAACCGAGACCTATACACCGTCCATTACGCCGACTCCTGTTACACCGACACGGACTCCACTCCCCGAAGGTGGCTTGATAGGGCGACAAGATTTGATTCCCTTGTTCATTCGCACCTCAGATTTACCTTTTAATCGAGAGATTTTCTCGCGCATTGAAACAGGTTATCGACTAGGCATTGGCACAGCTACCGACGGCGATGTTATTCGTATTGTGCCGCCATTTGCGTTATTGGAAGAATCTTATGGTAACGAGGCGGTCACTCGGATTCGTAGTCTTGAAGTGGCGCTGAATCTGTCCACATTTAACCCGACGGTCATTGATTCTGGCGAAGTGGTTTTTTACGGTATTGGCTTTGAGAGTGTCGCCGATGGCAATAATGTCGGTATTCAGATTGAAGTTGTCAATGATAACGTGATTAACCTGATGGCAGTCAACAACAACAGCACAACATTTTTGCGCCAACTTTCGATTAGTAGCATTTACGATATTGTGCGCCTACGAATTGACCGTGACCTCGTGACGGGTAATGTGTTGCTCTTCTTGAATGATGTTCAAGTCGGCACGGCTATCGAATTCATTGCGCCCGATGCGGCAGTCTTGCCGATGCTCTTTGTCAAAGATGGCGGTGTTGTCGTGAGCGTCGTGAATTGGTGGATTATTTTGCGGTAATTTCTATATATACTCCGCTAATTCGCTCCATTCAGCTATTGCCGTTTCGAGTGCGGATTCTGTTTTAGTATATTGTGCGCCTAATGACAATATTTTATCCGCAGCGCCCAATGAACTAGCGGCTTCGATTTGTGATGTGAGTGCTTCAAGTTGACTTTCCAGTTTTGTGATGTGCTGTTCGAGTTCTTCAACGCGCTTTTTCAGTTGAAACGGATTCATACCGCGCACTTTTTGGGCATATTGGGCGCTTTTCTTGCGTGTATTGCCATTTGACACTTCGCTAATTTGTGTTTCGCGTTGTTTACGCAAGGCGATATATTCCTGATACGTCCCTTCGTAAACTTCCATGCCGTCATCCGCACGAATAGCCCAAATTTGAGTGGCAAGGGCATCTATTAAATAACGGTCATGGCTGACGAGTAAGACAGTGCCGCCGAAATTTTCAATCACTGCTTGCAAAATTTCCTGACTATCAATATCAAGGTGATTCGTCGGTTCGTCTAAAATCAGCAAATCGGGTGTTTCGAGCAATAATCGGGCGAGAACAGCGCGAGTTTTTTGTCCACCCGATAATTTAGTCAGTGGTGTTTGATACTCATTTTCGCTGAATCCCACACCAGATAAAATCATGCGGACTCGTGCTTCAAAGTTGTAGCCACCTTGTCGCTCATAATGTTCTTGCAGATACCCATAACGCTCAACGGCTTCAGGACTATCGCCCATTTTTGTAGCGAGGTCAGCCATTTCTATTTCCATTTCGTGCAGATGTTCAAATGCCCTCATTTGTTCATCCCACACACTATGCCCACCAATCAGTTCGGGACGCTGCGGTAGATAGCTAATCGTCGTACCTCTGGCAATGTGAATCTGACCTGTATTGGGTTTTTCTTCCCCGATGAACAATTTCACCAGCGAAGTTTTGCCAGCACCATTGGGCCCGACAAGGGCGATACGTGCCTTTTGTGGAATCTCAGCACTAACTCCTGTAAAAATGGTATCGGGTTCGTAGACTTTGCTTAAGTTGGATGCCGTGAGTAGGGACATAGTTTCTCTGTGTTGTTTTGGTCAATATAGAATCACTATACCAACCATAGTAGATACAAAGAACATAGGAAAAATGGGGTTTTTTCGATATTCATCATCATTAGGCGTTACGCACTTCAAGCTAGGAATCGTAGGGGCGACAGCGTGCTGCGCCCGAAAATAACAGTCAACTGCGTAAGTCCTAATCATAATAAAAAGCGATTCTAGCATCTCGAAAACTATCAGGATAGAACGTGCTACAATAATATGGAATACATTCTGTAAACGGGATTGAGGATAGATTCCAGTATGACTGAAAAAATCAAAACCATCACACAAAATGATTTGATTCGCTTAGAAGCAGAAAGCGATGATTTTTCGATTGAGGTCGATGATGGTCTTATCGTGAAAGTTGGACGCAATATGACTTGGTTACATATGTTAATTATACGAAATTTGTACGAAATTCTTGTGGCATATGTGCGTGCTAACAATCTTGGGTGGGTGATGCCTGACGGTGTGCGCTATATTCTGGATGGCGATACAGAGGATGTGCAACGCGCCTATAAACCGGATTTGTCTTATCTGCGTACAGGACGTATCTCTGATGATTTTGATTGGTCAGGTGATTTTGACGGTGCGCCGGAATTTGCTGCCGAAGTAGCCTCACCCGGACAAGGTATCCCTTACTTTTTGCGGCGCGTCGATAGATTTTTAGAAGCGGGTGTTGAAGAAGTTTGGGTAATTTACCCATCGCGCAAAGAAGTTCATCAATATCGTATGGGCGATGATGCACCGCTGACTTTCAAAGAACATGATACGATAAGCACACCGTTATTCCCGAATTTGCAAATTAATGTTACTGCATTGTTCAAAAAAGAGGCATAGGAGTCAGTTATTTAGTGTTGAATAGACGTGATAATAGGATAATTTATGAGTGACGACCTGCTTAAAATTTTCAAAGAAGAGGCAAGCGAATACATCAAGGGGCTGAATGCAGGTTTGCTCAAGCTGGAATTGAGCGAAGGCGAAGATTTGTATGCCTTGCTCAAAGAGATGAATCGCATGGCGCACAGCATGAAAGGTGCGGCGCGTGCAGTCGGTTTCGGGCGTATTGAAACGATTAGTCATTATATTGAAGAGATTTTTTATGCGGCAATGAACAAAGGTCTCAAACTCACACCAAAAATGGGCGATGCACTCTACAATGGGCTGGATTTAATTCAGGAAGAGATGAATGGCGATGATAGTGATGATGATGTCGTTGCGGCAGTCTTGCATCATCTGGATGCTACCTTAACCTCATTTCGTCCGCCGGATGAAACTATGGAAATGCGCCTTGCTCCGCATATCTTCGAGACTGATTCGACTGAAATGCTTGCCGTGAAAGATGATGATTCACGGGAGATGAAAACCATCACCGATGAAATGTTGACATCTGATGAAGGATTAGAACGGCGCACCATTACCGATGAGATAGCGGCTGTCTATGAAACATCTCCGCCGCCCACGATTGAATTACCGGCACTTTCGACAAATACGATGCAACAAGCGCCCGATGATGCTGTCTCGCAAGACTTGTTGCAGATTTTTTATGTCGAAGTGAGTGAACATATTGCCGCCCTAAATGATAGTTTGTTGCGCGTAGAAATGGCTTCAATGGGCGCAAAACCAGAACTCTTGCGCGAGATGAATCGTGTCGCTCATAGTATGAAAGGGGCAGCACGGGCAGTTGGCTTCAAACTCGTAGAAACAGTGAGCCACTATATGGAAGAGGTATTCCAAGCTAGTTTGCAGGGCGACTTGAACCTGACACCGCAAGTTGCGGATGTCCTCTATGATGGTTTGGATGTTATTCAACATGCAGTGGATGGCAGCCCTAGCGAAGAGGCTATCGTAAAAGCGGTCTTATATAGTATGGAGCGCATGATTCGCTATCCGAATCCTGATTCTCCACTCGCGCCAGATGCCCCTGTTCCATCATCGGACGAAACACCCACTTTGCAAATCCCACCCGCGCTGATGACAACAACCATTGAAACCGGAGCAATTGCCCCAACAATGCTCTTGCGTGCGTCCGAAGAAACTATCAGGGTATCCGTGGATAAACTCGACCAATTGATGGCAGATACCAGCGAATTGTTGGTTGCGCGGATGCAAGCTGAATCACGCGAAGAACGGGTCACTGAATTACAACGTGACCATGCCCGTTGGCTGCGCGAATGGCGTGGGGTTCGGGCGGCGTATATCCGCCTAGCGCGACGGGTTCAAGAGCAAGATGAAGCTATTTCAACTGAGATGACGACGTTGTTCAAGTTTCTGGAAAGCAATCAGCGTTATCTTGCAAAGGCTAATCGGGAACTGGGTCAATTAAGACAATTACTCACCCAAGATAATTTGCAACTAGCGACTCTATCGGAGCAAGTACAGAGCAATGTCTCAGACTTACGCATGATGCCCTTTGAAACCATCATCGGTGGCTTCCAACGGATGGTACGTGATATGGCACGCGACCTCGCAAAACAAGTGCATCTGGAAATTGTCGGGGCATGGGTAGAAATTGATAAAACGGTACTAGATGCGCTCAAAGACCCCTTGATGCACCTGTTACGCAATGCTATTGACCACGGACTTGAACGTGCCGATGACCGCCGTAAAATCGGTAAAGAACCAGCAGGACATATTCGCCTTGATGTGGAGCAACGCGGCGCAGAAATTGTCATTCGCGTGATGGATGATGGGCGCGGACTCAATTTAGGCAAAATTCGTAAAAAAGCTGTCGGGCGTGGACTGCTCTCTGCACAAGAAGCTACTGTTCTCACAGATGATGAGGCGCGAATGTTGGTTTTCTATTCTGGCTTTAGCACATCCGAGAGTGTCACGTCGCTCAGTGGGCGCGGTATCGGTATGGATGTGGTACGGAATCGTGTCGAAAATCTGCGCGGACGAGTCAGTGTGGAGAGTATTGTCGGAGAAGGAACAACGGTAACGCTTAATGTGCCAGTCTCTCTGACACGCTTACGAGTGATTAGTTTGCAAATTGGCGCAGAACATTATGCCATTCCCTCGGTGATGGTAGAACGCATGGAATCATATCCTATTGAAGATATTTATACCGCAGAAGGGCGTGAGATGCTGAACATCAATCAGCGCCCGACACCCTTAGTTTCATTGGCAAAAATACTCGATACGCCCTTCAATCAACCGCGTGGAGACAGGGTGCATATTATCGCCCTACAAACTGCCGAGCGTGCTGTTGCCTTTGAAGTTGACCAGCTTGATAGTGAAATGGAATTGGTGCTTAAGCCACTCGGTACAGAATTATTCCATGCACCATTTGTCGCCGGAGCAGCCTTACTCGGTAGTGGTGAGGTCTTAATTGTGCTGGATGCCAATGACCTTGTTCGCAAGGCAACCGGAACAGCCTTTCCGGTGTATCAAGCGATAACCCCTCCTGCACCGCAACCCACAGAAGAGCGCAAAATACGGGTATTGGTCGTTGATGATTCGATTACGACGCGCACACTCGAAAAGAATATTCTGGAAGCGGTGGGGTTTGAAGTCTATGTGGCAATTGATGGTGTTGAAGCATGGTCTCACATAGCAGAGATTGAGCCGGATGTGATTGTGAGCGATGTCGAAATGCCGCATATGAATGGACTCGAATTGTGCCAACGTATCAAAGCATCGGATAAGTTGCGCCACTTGCCCGTGATTCTGCTGACATCCATGAGCAAGCCCGAACAACGCGAAGCTGGTCTCAAAGCGGGCGCTGATGCCTATCTCATCAAAAGCCGCTTTGACCAAGGCGAACTGCTCGACATGATTCAGAGTGTCTTATGAAAGTCGCCTGATAAATTGATTCCCCTGCCACGTAAGTCCTTTGAGCCTGTGTATTTAGAAAACCCTATACTACAATGCCTTCATTCTGTGCAAAAAATCACAATCAAGTTCATTAGGAGTACATTTTATGAGTAATTTTGACCACCAACGGCTCGTGCTTGCGGGACCTATCGAAGTTCGCAAAGAAATTCTTGAAGCGCAAAATCAATGGATGATTGGACATCGCGGCAAGGCGTTTGAAGTTTTATATGCTAGTTTGCAAGCTAAACTCAAGCAGATTTTTTTCACCGAAAATAGCATTTATGCGATTGCCACATCCGGTACGGGTTTTTGGGAAGCGGCAGTACGCAATTGTGTCCGTGATGACAAAAAAGTGCTGCATTTTACCAGTGGGGCATTTAGTGAACGTTGGGCAGTTATCAGCAAGGCGAATGGCAAACAAGTTGATATTGTCACGGCTGAATGGGGGCAAGCGATTACGCCTGAAATGGTTGCCGATGCCCTCAGTAAAGACACTTATGATGCCGTTTGTATTGTTCACAACGAAACCAGTACGACTGTCACCAATCCTATTAAAGATATTAGCGATATTGTGCGCCAATGCGATGATACGCTGTTCATGGTTGATACAGTGAGTGGTTTGGCAGGTATCGAATTTTATACGGATGATTGGGGTGTTGATGTCGCCCTGACCAGTAGCCAAAAAGCATTTGCACTGCCACCGGGAATTGCTTTTTGTGCCGTGAGTGAACGGGCGCGACAACGGGCGGATGCAGTGCCGTATCGTGGTTATTATTTCGATTTTCTGTCACTCGAAAAATCTCACCAGAAAAATAGCACACCCTCTACGCCCCCTGTCTCGCTGATGTATGCTGCGGATAAACAGCTAACTGATATTTTGGATGAAGGTATCGAAAATCGCTGGGCGCGGCATATCAAACTGCGCGATATGACCCACGAATGGGCGGCAAATAATGGCTTCGGACTCTTCGCGGCTGACGGTTATAACAGCCCGACCATTACGGCGATTGATAATCGTGAAGTTGGCATTGATGTTAATGCGATGGCAGCATTCATGGCAGACCGTGGCTTCTCGATGGATAAGGGTTACGGCAAAATCAAAGGCGACACCTTCCGCATTGGTCATATGGGCGATATGTCGCTTGACTTTCTACAAGAAGTGCTAGATGGTCTCAGTGAATTTGTGACAGTCAAGGCGTAGGTTGTTCATTATCATAGCAGTCAGCTTTGTTTCGGACGGGATAATACGTTTTAAGAAAATAAGTAACTGCTCAGGTAGGTATAAAGGGTCGTCCAAGCAGAGCCTCATAAATAACTTGGATGACATTTTGCCCCTGTTTACGGGCAGTTGAGATATAACTGCGAATATCACAGAAAGTTTCAGCACCGAGACGAGTACGA
>JAUZRW010000083.1 GCA_030950085.1 Anaerolineae bacterium | reverse complement strand
TATCTCAAATAGATGCTTGAGAAGTTCTTCATTTTGAGGGATAGTTGACATTAGAGATAGACTTTCTACTCGCTGTTATTTACTAACTCAGCTTTTTAACGAAAGTCTTCTCTTTTTGCAAATATAGCCAAAGTCTAGGGGGGACGTGATATATCACGCCCCTACAGGTCAAAAAGGGTCATTTGTAGGGACAGCATCTATGCTGTCCGCCGAAAAACACCAAATCGTGATTCACTGAAACTGCCATCTTAAGCAAAGTGACTGTACAATAAGATGAAATCGAACGTATTCTTGGACGAAAAAGGATAAGCAAATGCAAAAACGTATTTTTCTCTTGATGCTGGCACTGTTATTACTGGTCGGGATGGGGCTGGTGAGCCTTGCTCCGATGACGGTGCAAGCAATTGGCGAAGTGACTCCGACTCCTGAGCCGCTCATTTCGCCACCGGCAGAGACGATTGATGTGTCTCAAACGCTGAGTGATGGTTTTCTCAGTATGCAAAATGGCGATTTAGATGAAGGGATTGCCTTGTTCACGGCTGCTATCCAAGCCGAGTCGGATAATGCCGAAGCCTATATGTTGCGAGCATTAGCCTATGGCACGGCGGAGCAATTTCAAGCGGCGATTGCTGATATCACCGTGTCGATTAATTTATTGCCGGAAACGTATCATAGTGATAGGGCTGTTGTCTTCCCGTTGACAGAATGGTTCTTGTATACTTTGCGCGGCAATATGTATGTCGAATTAAACGATAATGCACTGGCAATGGCAGATTATGATGCCGCATTGCGTCTTTCACCCTCATCCGATAATGATATAACCTTTGCGAGTCGGGCAGAACTCAACACGACTCTAGGGGATACGGCGGCGGCAGAAATTGATGATTTGATAGCGCGTGCAATGTCTGCCATGAATGGTGGTAATCTGGAAAATGCCCGTGCTTTGTTCGCACAGGCGACAGATACGGGGCAGCGTACCCCGTCGGTTGCCATTGCTTACTATAATCTGGCAGTCCTCAATACCTTTGAGGGCAATACAGCCGCAGCAATTCAAGATTATACAGAGTCACTCAATATCAACCCAGAAATGCACATTGCTTATCTGGCACGCGGAATCGCCTTCCGTGAGGCACAAGATATGGTTTCTGCGGCACAAGATTTCTATAATCGCATGACCATTTTAGGTACAGAATTTGTCGATACTACGGCGACGATTGGTGCTGGAATCGAAATTGCGATGGATTATCAGCGCGTGGTGCGGATTCGCTTTGAAGGCACAGCAGGCGACTCGGTGACTCTCTCAGCGCGAGAAGTAGTCGCCATTGAGACCGACCCCCTAATTGTCTTGCTTGACCCCAACGGTAATCCAATTGCCGGCGATGATGATTTTGGCGGCAATCTTGATTCGCTAATTGAAGACTTTGAACTGCCCATGACAGGGACGTATATCTTGATGGTCAGTCATGCCGAAGGCGGCTATGCGGCAGGTTTCGATGGCATGATTCGTGTCGCACTGGAAAATTGCCCCGCGACAGGCAGTTGCATCTAAGTTTGTCTCCGCTTTAGCACTTTGGGATGGCATTACGTCATCCCTTTGCAAACCATATAGTAAACTGCTTACATTCCTCTATAAGATCCCTCCGTCTTCATGATATTGTTAGATATAAAAGCAACTCTAAACACAGGAATAATCGAACCTGACAACATATTGCAGTATAAGCTCATTTTATGGGAAAACTTCACAGATTCCGTAATATAAAATAGTTGCAATATCAGTGAGATAGTGTTATAAACGGGTTTGCAATTTGCTGAGTTTGGGTACTTCTTCGTTAAGTCCATAAAAAGTTAGGAAAGAGCATGTCAGAAAAAACGTTACCCCAAGTCGGTGATTCTGATGAAACTCAGAATCAAAACGAGGTTAAGCAAGATGTATCATCAACCCAGCCAGCAGCTAGTAATTTATTTCCAATGCCAGAGGATTGGAAACTAATAAATCGTTATAATTACCATAAGATTGATGCCGGAATGGTTGAAGTTAGTCTAGCACTAGCAGCGTTGGTTTTCACTGTTGCAGCACTTTTGACCAGATCTGTATCTATTTATATTTTGTTTATATTAATGATTCTTGTGCTTAGTTCAAACCTAGTCGCACTGTGGTTTCTAGCAGCATACTGTATCCAACAAAAAATAATACACGGGGATTCAAGAAATTGTTGGCATAACCCACTAATAATATATAGTCTTATTAAGAACAAACATGCAGGTGTTTATCGGTGGTTGGCTAATTGCCTTCTTGGTTTAGTCGTTATGTTTATTCTAGTTTTCTTAAGTAATCTATCGACCTTATAATCACAGTAGGTTTTGATGCGTAACGAAGAAGAAAGCAGTCCAAACAATCTTGGGATACAAATAAAAGTAGGGCTTGGGATATTTATTTTTGTGCTGTTTATTTATTCTATTTCAGTGTTATTTAGCGCTTGTACAACAACCAATAATCAACTTTTCTCTAACTTCTGTGGTATATCCACTGAGACGGCTGAGTCACCCATGCCAACCGATACCCCCATACCATCAACCGCGACTGTGCAAAAGGGTCTCCCCAATACGCCGACAGCAACCAACACGCCGACAGCAACCAATACACCAACAGCGACAGCAACAGCAACCAACACGCCGACAGCAACGGATACACCAACAGTAACAGCAACACTTATACCAACAGCAACATTTACAGCGACAGCAACAGTAACTAACACGCCGACAGCAACACTTACACCGACAGTAACGGCAACGGATACAGCAACAGCAACATTTACAGCGACAGCAACAGTAACTAACACGCCGACAGCAACGGATACAGCAACAGTAACAAGAACTCCTTTTGTAACACCAATTCTGCCGACGGCGACATGGACTGAAACGCCAACAGCCACTGAAACGGCAACAGCCACACCTACTGGCACGGCGACACCCACGGCTTCGCCAACAGCCACCGATACTGCAACACCCACGGCTTCGCCAACAGCTACTGACATGCCAACGGTGACATTAACGGTGACACCCTCGCCAACAGCCAGTGATACAGCAACGGCGACGCAAACGACTACAGCTACAGCTACACCTTCGCCAACAGCAACTAGCACAGCAACAAACACTGCAACGCCGACGCAAACTGCGACATCAGATCGCTATGCTGACTTTTTTACCGATAGCGAAAATGGTGAATTTGCATATACAGAATTAATAACTATAGAACGATACAACCAATGTTATCCCGGTGATGAGTGCGGAGAACGAGTTGAAGACCCACAAAGTATTCTTGCTAATAAAGAACTTGCAACAACAGTTTCGTGGAACGATGCTTCTAATTTCTGTATGTTTATCGGTGCAAGACTACCGACGACACTGGAACTTGAAACAGGTCTAATTCCATTAGACCCATTATCAACAATAGGAGGTGAGCAAGTATCTCTTGAATGGGTTGAGGATAGTGATGACACATACTTTGACCGTCTTTCGAGGCAACCAATAACTTTCCCGACCCCCAATCATACCCAAGGCGATATCACTTTTAGATGCGTCAGATCAATTTGATAACTTCAGTTGAAAGGAATCTGATGAAGTCAATATTTAGACTTATATGGAAACAAATGCTCATTCTATGGCTGTTGAGCATAATCATCTTATCTGTGCAGTCTCAATTAGAAGATATAATATATCTTTGTATCGTAGATGACAATAATATAAACCTCATTCAAGTGGCAGCTACCGAACCTGTCGGTTTCATGTTTTCACAGACTGTCGGTGTTTATGTTTATAGTGATAGTTCTAATCCATTGATTGCTGATATTATTCATGTCACACCAGATACAGTTTCAGGAACCTATCGTCGGACAGGCGATGTTTTACGTGGCGCATACACCACAGCTTCTGATAGTATCCCTCAACAAGGTAGCTTAAATTCGAGAAACCAAGGACCTAATACACCACCAATGGTAATGTGTGAAGGACAATACAGTGATGAGTTAGAAGGTTTAGATAGGACGATATTGTTACCACTTTCAACGAATCAAGCATTGGCGGTACATCGTGTTAATACAGAAATACCTTATGATATCCCTGATAGAACATTAATGATTGGTGCTGTTGGCTTTTTCTTTCAAGAAGCTACGATAGCAGCAATGTATCCACACTTTCAACTCTTGCGTTTTAGTGGTGGTTCTGAGGATGTTGTCTCGTTCTCTCTACCGGACTTGGAAACTGACACAAAAATATATTTAGTTGCCCGTAACCGTTTGAGTCAAAATATAACCGACCCTGATGGATTTGCTAATCATGAACCTCAGTTCTTGAGAACAATAGACGGATTTATTGCCCAATTAATCCGCAGAGACGAGAGCTTCTTAGACACGATTATGGGGCCCGGTAATTTCAGGGTGTATGCCCAATATGGGACTGAAATTTCTTATGAGCCGGGTAGCACCATTAATATTGAACGTCCAAGTACATTTTCGCCACGAGAATTTGTAGGTGCTTCCGTTCATGTTCTTGATTGTAATGTTGATATTCCGTATGTTAGACAAGATGATTTCGACCATTATTGGTATCTGAATAGTGTTACACGAAATAGCCAGTCAGTAGGCAGTATGCGCGACAATGATTTTGAGATTACGGAAGTGCGAGATGATGGTATTTTGTTGATTCAGGCCAGTGGTGGTGTATTTGCAGTTCCAGCATGGTTGGTAGACATCGGTGCTCCACTCAACTGTGGATAATACCAAAATTAGGTTAAATGAAAAAGGACACCCGAAATGAGTGTCCTTTTTGAATTGGCGGCATAAAAAGTTGGGTTAGCCAATCGCTTTGATGATGCCTGTTGGTGAGCCGCGCCGAATCGCCAGTTTGACTTCGCCAATCGCCTTCGTCACCTGAATGTCACGCGGGCAAGCAGGGGTGCAATTGTAAATCGTGCGACAACGCCATACCCCGTTCGGCTCTGCGAGGGCATCCATACGCTCTTGAGATGCCTTATCACGGGTATCAAAGATGAAGCGGTGCGCTTGGACAATCGCTGCGGGCCCGACATACTTGCCATTCGCCCAAAATGAGGGGCAAGACGTGGTGCAGCAGGCGCATAAAATACATTTGGTCGTATCGTCGAAACTCTCGCGGTCTTCGATACTCTGTAAGCGTTCGCGCCCATTTTCCGGCACAGGGTCATCATTGACGAAGAAGGGCATCACCGCTTTGTAATGGTCAAAGAAGGGTTCCATATCCACCACAAGGTCTTTGACAATCGGCAAGCCTAAAATCGGTTCAACCATGATGGTCTCGCCGACATCTTGCATCAGCACCTTACAGGCGAGTGCATTCACGCCATTGATACGCATCGCATCGCTGCCACAGACCCCATGAGCGCAAGAACGCCGTAGAGTCAGCGTGCCGTCTTGTTCCCACTTTATCCGATGCAGCATTTCCAGCAAACGGTCTGTGGGGTCAACATCTTTCAGCGTAAATTCTTCCCAATAGGGTTTATCTTTTCCCGATATTTCGGGATTTTGACGCTTGATTTTAATCGTAACTGTTGCCATGAAAAATTTCCTCAGTTGTCATCATGTCAGCATTCGTAATTTTGTTTTCGGGCGAACACACGGGTTCGCCCCTACATACAATCTCACGGATATTCCCCCTCTCTAATGCTTTGGTGGGGATTAATACACCCGTTCTTTCGGTATGAACTTGTCATCTTTTTCGGCAAGGCTCAAATCGACCTTTTTCTTGATATTAATTTGATAGTTCGGATTTTGTACATCGCCACTATCAGAGTGAACTAAGGTATGGACAAGCCAATTTTCATCATCGCGCTTTTTGTAATCATCACGGCTATGCCCACCCCGACTCTCCGTGCGATTGAGCGCACTCACGGCGGTCACTTCCGCGAGGTCTAACAAGCAACCCAATTCCCATGCTTCCATCAAATCGGTATTGAAGATGCTGCCTTCGTCATCAATTGTCAAATCGGTGTAGTACAGTTGCTTCATCTCTTTCAGTTCTTCAACCGCTTCTGAGAGAGTCTCCTCTGTGCGATAGACACCGACTTTCCGCATCATCATATTTTGCATTTTTTGACGCAATTCATGGGATTTTGTCTTGCCTTTGCTAGTCCGAATCCGCTTGAATTCTGATTCCATCGCCTTACCAGCATCCGACGGCAAATCTGTCCATTCCATTTGCTTCACATCTTCGGCGATTTTCATACCACCACGCCGACCAAAAACAACCAGTTCAAGCAAAGCATTTGTACCGAGTCGATTCGCGCCATGCACGCTGACGCAAGCGGTTTCACCGGCGGCATACAAACCGGGATAAACTGCCCAGTTTTCATCCGTGACGACTTCGGCATCTATATTAGTCGGGATACCGCCCATGCCATAATGTGCCGTAGGTTGGACAGGCATCGGCTCTTTCACAGGGTCAACGCCGAGATACGTGCGGCAGAAATCGAGAATATCAGGCAATTTCTTCTCGACATAAGCATCATCAATGTAGTCACTTTCTGGGCGACCTTCTTCGGCAAAGAAACGATTCACTGTACTAGGGCGAATATCGAGATGGACGTAATTGTTGCCTTTGATACCACGTCCCGCTTCGACTTCATCATAAATCGCCCGACTGACCACATCGCGGCTGGCAAGGTCTTTGACACTCGGCGCATAGCGTTCCATGAAGCGTTCACCGCGACTATTCAGTAGTACGCCACCTTCACCACGCACACCCTCTGTAATGAGAATACCCATGCGATAAATGCCTGTCGGATGGAATTGGTAGAACTCCATATCTTGCAAAGGAATCCCCTTACGCAAGACGACTGCTGCACCATCTCCGGTCAAACTATGGGCATTGCTGGTGACTTCCCAACAACGTCCCCAACCGCCGGATGCAAATAAAACCGCTTTGCCATGATAAATATGAAATTCACCCGTGCCGATATCAACCGCTACAACACCCACACATTTATCTTTGTTGATAATGAGGTCAACGACTTGAAATTCATCGAAGAAGTTGACTTTTTGCTTGATGCACTGCTGATACAGCGTTTGTAAAATCATGTGTCCGGTACGGTCTGCGGCATGGCAGGCACGACGAACGAGTGACTCTCCAAAATTGCTGGTATGCCCACCAAAACGCCGTTGACTGATTTTGCCATCTGGAGTACGGTCAAAAGGCAAGCCCATGTGTTCCAGTTCAATCACCGCGTCAATGGCGTTGTCTGCTAAGACCATTGCTGCATTTTGGTCAGTGAGATAATCACCGCCCTTAACCGTATCATAGGCATGGTAAATCGGGGCATCGTCGTCTAAATTGCCCAATGCGGCACTGATACCCCCCTGTGCTGCACCGGTATGAGAGCGCGTCGGATAGAGTTTGCTCACAACAGCGACATCTGTGCCGCCCTTGCTGGCATAGAGCGCCGCCATTAAGCCCGCGCCACCTGCGCCAACAATGATTGCTTCGTGTTTATGAATTTGCATTACCAAAAATCTCCTGAAAACGGGCGAACACACGGGTTCGCCCCTACATGAATCCTAAATTTATCACTATTCACCGGTCATAGCGCGTGTCGCTTCTATCGCTAAGTCAATCGCATCTTGGTCAATTGAACTGAATAGCGCGGCTGCACCAACTAATAGCAAGGCTAAACCACCAATCAAGCACAAATTGGTGACAGTACGGCGCAATAGGGGATTGTCCATTGTGTAATCGGTGAGGATATAGCGCAGACCGTTAAAGCCATGTGTGACCACCAGTGCCAGTAACGCAATATCGTAAACTTTCCAGATGGCAACACCACCCCACAAAAAGCCCCAACGTTCGGCAACAAATTCAACTGATGTGCCACTATCGTTGATGCCATTCCCAAGCACATCACCGACAGCCGCTAAACTCCCCGTTGAGGTGCCTATGATAGTGTAGTTAGAAGCAGTGAGGTCAAACACTCCTTGTAAAACGTGCATCATGGCGAGATGTCCAAAAACGAGGGGGACAATCAGGATGCCACTGACGCGCATGAATGACCACCAGAATTTTTCGATGCTACTGCCTGTGCCGCCAATTTGCACTGCGCCAGCACCGCCATCAGCCATCGAATTTTGGATGAAGGCGATGACGACTGCCGCAATCGCACCAATCACGAAGAAGCCTAAAAATGGCAACTGCGCCAGAATAACTTCGCTAATCGGCAAGACGAAGGGGTCTGAGGTATAGTGATTCGCGGCATCCAAACCCATTTTGGCGAAAAACGGAATCAGAATTAGCACTGTACCACCGAGAACGTAATAGGCGGCTTGTTGCTGATGTTTCCATAAATCTGGGCGAAAATCCATCATGACAATTCGCAAACCATTCAAAGCATGATAAACCACACAAGCCACTAAGAAAAATTCGCCAATCGTGAATAAGGGGGATTGATAGGTAGCGATGGCTTCAACATAACTTTCAGGCGCGAATACAGCCCACGCGGTATCAATCACATGCAAAAACAAAAACAGCACAACACCTAATCCAGTCAGACGGTGTAGTACCCAACTCCATTGACCAATTGCGCCACGATAGCGCAACGTCTCTTTGAGAGTAAGAACAAGCGATGCCAAAATATTTGACCTTTCCGCAATGTAAAAAACAGCAATTCAGTGATTTGATGATATGACTTACTTGCAAGACCATGCCGCATAACAAATTGTGACATAGCCAGAAATTGATATTGTTCATCTACATTTTCTTGCCCACGATTATAGCACGTTAACGCGGCTCTGACCATGAACCACAATGAGCAATAGGGCAGTGGTATCAAATCCAAACACCTTCTAGCTTTCGGCAGTATAATGATAGCATTTTCAGTTTGCTGCGATTGCCCTACTACTACATGTACATGACCAAAAAAGTTTTTATGTAGGAGCGCAAGGGATTGCGCCCAAAAAACACATCATCTAATTTTCAAAGATTAAATTGGTCATGTACTACAGGTAGCATTATTTGAGAAGTTGCGACACAATCCGACGCTGTTGTCACCAAAAATAGTGAAATAACTGCGAGCAAGAACTTATGCCAGTAGCAGACAATGTAAAACTAGGCGACGGGGTGCGCGTCTTTAAGCCAGAGATGGTCAATATTTATGGCTGTATCGTTGGCGACGATACGACTATCGGACCCTTTGTCGAGATACAATCTGATGTGACGATTGGCGCACGCTGCAAAATCCAATCGCATAGCTTCATCTGTGAAGGGGTGACACTCGAAGATGAAGTTTTTGTCGGGCATGGTGTCATGTTCACCAATGACCTCTATCCGCGCAGTACAAACCCTGATGGTTCAAGCAAAGACAGTGATGATTGGGAATTGGTCACAACGTTGATTAAAAAACGTGCCGGACTCGGTAGCAATGCCACGATTCTAGCAGGCGTGACGATTGGCGAAAATGCGATAGTTGGTGCGGGGGCAGTTGTCACCAAAGATGTGCCAGATTTCGCAATTGTAGCCGGTGTGCCAGCGAGAATCATAGGTGATGTACGCGATAAGGACAAGGCAAAGTGACCTCTATGCCACAAGAATCGCAAGAGACGCAAGAGGAGAAACACAAACTTATGGGAATCAGCACACAAGGAATCATCATGGTTCTGGTCGCCTCAGCAATGATGGCTTTTGCCAGCTTGATGTTGAAGCAAGGTATCAGCAATATTGGCGGCTTTGGTGAAGGCAATATCATCAGCGAAATTTTCAATCTGTTGCTACAACCGATATTTGTCGTTGGCGTGTTGCTTTATGGCAGCGGCACATTGCTGTGGATGCGCGTTATTTCGACAGAACCCCTCAGTGTGGGCTACCCGATTCTGGTCAGTTTCTCATTTATCATTGTGGCACTAGGGGCGGTTCTCTTTTTCAAGGAGACGATTACCCTCACCAAATTATTGGGTATGGGCATCATCCTCATCGGAGTCGTCATTGCTAGTCAGGGCTAAAAGCATCAAGCAGAAAAACAAAAGCTAAACCACAGATATTCTGAATTGTTTCGACGATGATTCCAGCAGCGATACCTGCAAAAGCCGCCACCATGATTCCGGCTTTATTCGGGAGTGGGTTGGCTATCACCGCGACGATGCCTGCCACAAGCGCACAAACTAACATCGGGCGTGTGATTATCAAAGGAACAACAATGCCGATGAAGGTGACAACCATCGCAAAATCTAGGTTGCGTCTGTGAGCCAAAAAGCAAGCGGCAACATCCACTTTTGCGATAGATTTCGCATATAAGAGCCGAGCGAAGCCGCATACAAGGCATGGCGTAAATTGACGATAAATGTCGTTAGTACAATAAAACTAATACTGATTCCTTGTGCGACTAATCCAGCCGCGATAAATTGTGACGACCCAGCGAAAATAATCAACGAAAAACCCATGACTGCCATCGGCGATAATCCACTAGAAATACCAAGTACGCCGAATATCATCCCGAACGGCGCTGCACCAATCATCATTGGAATCGTATCACGGATGCCGTTGCCAAATTCACTGCGGCGCGTGAATGTGTCTGTCATTGTTTCGGCTTGTAATTGTCCTGTCCTCATCGAAATCCTTAATATGAATAGCTGTTTAATAGATACAGGATTGGCTCATTATAGATTCATTTTGTAATTATAGTTTGAGAGTAGAAAATCAGATGAAAATATCTATAGCAGTCCGTTTACACTTTATGCACTGACTTATCTGCTGAGATGAAATGCCTCTTTTTTGTTGGGCTGCTTTACAAAACACCCAACTATGATATAATCGAAATAAATATATGCGTGACTACACATATATTGAGATAAAGTATCATTACGAGGGTAAAATGTCCCAAAAAACCTACAATATCGGTAATTTAGATTGTGCTAATTGCGCCAAAGAGTTAGAAGCAGGCATCAACAAACTCGAAAGCGTCGATAATGCGATAGTTGATTTTGCGAATATGCGCCTGATTGTATCGGGTGATGTTTCCTACAATGAATTGCAACAACGCACGCAATCATTCGGGCAGATACTAGAAAATCCAAGCCGCACCTTTGCCATCGGTGAACTCGATTGTGCGGATTGTGCCAAAGACCTCGAAGCTGGAATCAAGAAATTGGCAGGGGTTGATAGTGCCACAGTCGATTTTGCGAATATGCGCCTCGTCGTATCGGGGGATGCGTCATTTGCTGCACTCAATAAACGCACCGAAGACTTCGGATACGTTTTACACGATTCTGCAGCACCAAAAACGGTTGAGCAAACGAAAAAGCGCGGCGGAGTGCTTGGTTTCTGGGATTATCTGCTATCGCGTAAAGATACCCGTTTGGCACTCATCGGCGTGGGTTTGGTTTTATTCGGCTTATTACTGTCGCTAGTCGGATTCGCCAGCATCGCTCCTGTGATTTATACGATTGCGCTGGTGCTTGCCCTTTATCCGATTGCCAAAAGTGGAGTCAACAGCTTACGCATTAACCATCAATTCAGTATCAATCTGCTGATGACGATTGCCGGACTCGGTGCGCTCATCATTGGCGAATATCTGGAAGCGGCTACGGTAGTTTTCTTATTTTCGATTGGCGAGGCACTTGAAGGCTATGTCACCAATCAAGCACGCGATAGCTTAAAATCACTGTTGGAACTCAAACCGACTGAGGCAACACTGCTGCAAGACGGGCGCGAAGTCATGGTGCATGTCGCTTCGCTGAATATTGGCGATATCATTCTCATCAAGGCAGGTGAACGGATTGCCATGGATGGCACTGTCCGCGTGGGAACAAGCGGTGTCAATCAAGCACCGATTACAGGTGAAAGTATGCCCGTGACGAAAAGCGCAGGCGATAAGGTTTTCGCAGGTAGTATCAATGAAAATGGCATCCTCGAAATCGAAGTGACGCACCTTGCGGCTGATAATACCCTGAGTCGGATTATTCAAATGGTTGAAGAGGCACAAAATCAACGCTCACCGTCACAGCGCATGGTTGACCAATTCGCCCATTATTACACCCCTTCGGTTGTTGTAGTTGCGGCACTGGTAGCGACGATTCCACCGCTATTTTTCGGCGCACCCTTTCTCGATACCGCCATCGGACACGGTTGGCTCTATCGTGCATTAACAATGTTGGTGATTGCTTGCCCCTGTGCCTTGGTGATAAGCACCCCTGTAACCGTTATCAGTTCGATTACCGCAGCAGCACGGCGCGGTGTCCTCATTAAAGGTGGGGCATATCTGGAAGCACTCGGCACGATAAAAGCAGTCGCCTTCGATAAAACGGGGACACTGACAGAAGGTCGTCCGGTGGTGATGGAAGTACGTTCTGTCGATTGCGAAACAGGCGAATTGTGTGCGCTATGTGACGATGTACTCGCACTCGCGGCAGCCGTCGAAAGTCGCAGTTCGCATCCTCTCGCACAGGCAGTTGTTGATGAAGCACAATCACGGCAATTATTGAGTCGTTACAGTACCGCCAAAGAGGTCGAAAACCTGACTGGAATGGGCATTAAAGGCTCGATTGACGGACGCAGTGTCGTGGTGGGCAGTCATGGCATGTTTGATAAGCAATTTGTCCATTCTGCCGAATTATGCGACTTGGTGACATCCGCCGAAAGCAATGGCAACACAACCATGATGCTGCATGATGGCGAGCGAGTGCGCGGCTATATCGCAGTTGCCGATAAAGTCCGTGAGAGCAGCGCCACAGTCGTTTCAGATTTGAACACGCTCCATTTACAGACCATCATGCTGACAGGCGATAATCCTAAAGTGGCACAAGCAGTGGGCGAAAAAGTGGGCGTGACGGATGTTCGTTCTTCGCTATTGCCGGATGATAAAGTTGAGGCAGTGCGCGGATTGCTAGAATCGGGCGCAGTCGCCATGGTCGGAGATGGCATTAATGATACTCCTGCTTTGGCAACCGCCTCAGTTGGTATTGCGATGGGCGGTGCTGGTAGCGCACAGGCAATGGAAACGGCAGATATTGTGCTAATGGGCGATGATTTGCGACAATTACCCTTTGTAATCAAACTCGCTCGTTTTGCCCGTAGCCTCATCATGCAGAATGTTGTCCTGTCGATTGCGATGAAATTGATTTTTCTGACGGCGGCTGTTTTCGGTGGCGTGACGATGTGGGCGGCGATTTTTGCTGATGTCGGTATGTCGCTGCTGGTAACGCTTAACGGGATGCGTCCGCTACGCAAAAAGTCAAAAGAAAAAGCGTAACGCAGAGGCGCGGAGAATCAGAGACTCAGAGGGCGAATCTAGTGTGCCATAAGTCGCTATTCGAGTGCTTGTCGCTGAGAATACGCCACTCTGACGAATACCCTACGCTGGCATATTTTTCCCAAGCCGAAAATCGCTTATTTTTGCGATATTTGGCGATTTGCCCTATAGTTTTTACCAGTTCTCTATCATTGCTTACTTTCCCAATCTTCAAGGTTTAAACCTGTAACACGGTTGAACTCTCGTGTGTTATGTGTAACAAGAATCAGCTCATGTGCCATTGCTATCGCCGCAATTTGCATATCTAAGGGACCAATAGGTGTTCCTTTTTTCTCCAATTGGGCGCGAATACCACCATAAATGTCTGCCGCTAAGTCATCAAAGGGCAATGTTGCAAAAGGTTTTAAGAACAAATCCTGTTTGCGTCGTGTGGCTTGCTGTGTTTGACTTTTTGCAGCCCCATAAAAAAGTTCAGCGCGAACAATGCTGCACACCACAACATCTTTTGTTGATACATTCAATAGCTTGGTACGGGCTGTGTGTGAACGACCATTGATGATACGAATGCAGATATTGGTATCTAACAGATATCTCATTCAATCGTTTCCCTTTCCTCAAAATCCCCTTGAGGAGGACGTTCAATTATGTCATCTGCTTCAAGGGCATCTAGCACCTCAAAGTAATCGACAGGCCAACCATATCCATCCGTTACTTTTTCTGGCGTAGGTTGCAAGACAATCACAACTTCTGCATCCACATTTTTGAAATTCGTTGGCATCTCCAGTTTCAGTATGCCATCACTGCCGATATGCGCTCTAAGTTTAATTGTTTCCATATTGAACCTCTCTCAGTTAATATACTAAAGTTATGCAGTTTCTGTTTTGAACCTAATTTTACTCCAAATGACTATGATAATTAGGTTTGTAAAAGGTCTTTAAGGGTTAAGTTTTGCCTAAAGACCGCTAAATTTCAAAAGTGCATAACTTCAGTAAGGTTAGATAGTTGTTCAAGTGATTGCCCCCACAATACTTGGACACAGGCTTCCCCGATAACCACGACGCTCCCAACTCCCAAAGGGGGCGTTTGGTTCAATAACTCATGTTACGTAGTAACAAATCATCAGACCAATAGCACAACTGTATCGAGGATGATATTTGGGTGTTTAGTTTACAGTTCACAGTTTTCAGCAAGATAGTCTAAGAAGTTCACCCAACTATAAACTGATAACTGGCGACTCATCGCTGTGTTAAATACGAACGGCTGATAAATCGACAAGTGCGTAACGTCAGATAATACCCCAAGAATGAAAAAGGCGCTTAGTGCGCCCATTATCTACATTTCGTTGTACATCTCTATCATGTCATCTTCACTCAAGCCCGTTTCGCCAGATTGCGCCAGATGATTGGCGAGTTGTGTAATCTTATCCACCACCACACGTTCAAAAACGCCTTTACGAATCGCTTGGTCAAGGTAAATTGCACCGTACCCTTCAATCGGAATAGCAACCACCATCCGTAAATCTTTGAGATGGATATTGGTTTTTGGGGCTTTGGATGAGTCCGTAATGAGATTATTGGCAATCACAGCTTTGCTGTCTTCTATGGCTTGCTCCACCCATAATGACACAAGGTCAGCAAAACGCTGTTTTTCCATGTCCTCATCAGTAATATTCAAACTATCTAGCATTTTTAAGTCAGTATCAAAAGCCATGCAGCGTTCAGACTTGGTAATTGTATGCGCTGCCCGCATAAAATTTGTCAGAAATGTAGTCATCAAGATTGTCCTTAAGCAGCCTTTACAGGGTTAGCACTTATATTCTATCGTATCCCCAACAATTGTGCGATTTGTTTGATGGTTTTATCGCCCCCAATTTCGCGGAACAATGGCATCATCCCCCCTAAGCATAGCAGTACATCGGCAAGAGGTAAAGTCACGAGCCGTCTTGCTAATTGCTGCCAAAGCAGGAATGTCTGGTCGGCATCGCCATTATCAACCCACAAGCTAACCCCTTCGGCAAGCAAATTTGCCCGTAATTGCTGTTGTGGCACAGACAACGCCGCATCAAGCCCTTTACGAAGCACAATAAGGCTATCGGGGAGTAACGATAATGGGAGATTATCGGCTTCATTTGCTAATAAGGGTGCTAATAAGCCGATGGCACTCGCCTTGTCGTATTCATCCATGATAACTTGGATAATACCCAGCACTTTCTGTGGCAATTTAGCCCGTTCAACATCCGACAAAAACGGGATAATTGCTGTGATGGCACTTGCTTGGTCATAACCGATATCAATGCGCTTCATCTTTTGCTGTGCCTTGAGAATCAACGGCGCACGGTCATCAGGTGGTAGATATTGGGCAACGGCGACATAGACATTAAACATATCAATTGGGTCATGCAGCACTTTTTCAGCAAGTGTTTCAATCTCGCCTAAACGTTCATATGGGAAGTTTGGCGCAAGGCTAATCAAGGCACGCGCTTGTTTATATTGTAAAGGCAACTGCTCGACACATTGCAAAAGCGTATCATAGACTCGTGATTTTTCTTTTTCTGGTATTTGATTGACCATCGACAATAAGGCAGTCATACGATGTTCTGGATTTTCTAGTATGAAGGCTAATTTCACGGCATCATCATAGTCAGATTGGGGTAATTTATTCCCCAATAAAACCAGCGCACGGGTTCGGGCATTGGCATTTTTGATTTGCTTTGTGGTAAACAAAGCAGTTTTCAGTGCTTGCTCAGATAGATGTTGCGGTAGAGTCGCCGCCATCTCGACAAGTGAACGAACGCGCTCATATAAATTTGGCAAATTCGATGCAGCCGCAAGAGCATCTTTGATAGTTTGTTCTTGGGCGCTTGGTGGAACATATCGTGCTAAGACGGTTAGCGCCTGTACACGGCAATCACCTTCACGCATGGTATGAGCCACTGCGAGACTCGCTACCAACATATCGGATGGCAAACTCGGAGCTAACTGTGCTAAGAGGTTTGCCCGTTCAGGTTCACTTTCAAGGCTATGTACAGCAGCAAGAGCCTCTCTTTGTAAATCAAGTGTGAGATGCGGCGCTAAAGCAACTAGCACTTTTGCGCGTAATGGTCTGCGGCTAAACATGATGGCACTGGTAAGGGCTTTTTCAAGCAGAATAGGATAATCTGCATCTTCTTGGGCATATTCCAGATTGGGTGCGAAAGCAATTAAGGCATCGGCACGGTCATTCTCATCTTCAATTTCATCAATCGCATCAAGGGCTTGCTCATGTAAGCGCGAATCTGACTCAGCATCCATTTGACGGGCAAGGGCGGTTAACGCTCGCGCTCTATCAGCAGGATTCTTGATACCATTTGCTACGGTCATCACATCTTCGGTGACAGCACTTGATAAGTGGGGTGCTAGTGTCATCAATGCTTTACTGACCAAACTATCATTTCGAGATTGTGTCAGTTCGTGCAGGATACGTTGGAAAATTTGCAACGATAAATCACTTGGCAGATAAGATGTTAGTGCTATCAGGCTTCGAATGCGTGATTCCATGCCTTTAATGGTTTGTGCCTTTGCAAGCACCTGTAACAGTGGCGACAGGGGTATAGCAGGTTCATCGTCAATCAGCAACAATAACGGCGCAAGCGCAAACAAGATACGCGCCCGCGAAACAGGGTCAACAACAGCACTGACCTGTTTCCAGACATCACGTACAACACCATGATAATTTTCTGGTGGTAATTTAATAGCGAAGCGCAGTAACATCGGCAAGCGCACACTGGCATCACCAATTTGAATCACTTCTTTCAACAATTCGCGGACTTGTTGAAGGGTGAGGTCATCCATTGTCATCAACAGAGATTGCAGTCGTGCTTGGCGGATAGTGAGTGGTTTTTCGGGGTAAGGCGTTATGGTTGATTTCGCGGCATTGACTTGACTGACTAGCAAGACATAGCGAATCTGGTCAAGTAAGGCAGCCGCCCCTGCTTCTAATACGGTCTCCAAACGCTTCATTCCGATGACTTCGTTATTGCTTTTATTGCTTGGCGCTTGAGGATTGATTTTGGTTGATTGTGTCATATCAAAATTTCGTAGCGCAATCGCCTTAGTTTGTTAGATAATGGTTGCATATGCCCATTCTATGCTCTAAGCTAAATATGGCGCAAGTAAGATAGTGTGATTAGGTACGAGGTTTCAGTATTGAAACATTTTTTTTATAGTTGATACAAATGTAGAATCTGGAAAGTAATTGGAAATAAAATCTCGGTTTTGTAGGGGTATAGCGCGCTATGCCCTTACGACGGAATTCTAAAAACTTTTCGGACTCCACAAAAGTAAAACGAGATACATGATTTGCCGAAAAAACGCTTTCTGTGCCTATCTATGATTGGCATATTAAGTGGTGACAGTTGAATGGACGGCATTTTACTGGATACCAGCGTGTCCGAGATGTGAACTACCATTGGCAGCCTGACATAACAAGTGATTGGAATAATGCTACCGAACTTGGGGTTTTTGGCGTATAATGAACATATGTCCGAACATAAATGACCTCACGTTTGCCTATGGAAACCGAACTTATAATCGGCACGATTGAATATATCACTTTCCACAATGCTGATAATGGATACATCATTCTCAAACTAAAACCGGATGAAGAATACAATGCCCAAAATATTGATGAGACTGTGACTGTCGTTGGTAATGCAACAGGTGCGCTTGCGGTTGGAGACCGTGCTGCATTTGATGGTCAATGGGGCGAGCATCCAAAATATGGCGCACAATTCAAATTTTGGGGCATGAAAAAACTCAAAGCACAACCGATGGCTTCTGCGGCTGGCAATAGTCATAGCGGCAAAGCGGTTCTTCGTGCTGCGATAGCGCGTATTACCTTCTACAATATCGAAAATAGCTGGGGGGTCATCAAAGTGACTCCGCATGAAAAAGATGCGACGACCCGTGAAGCAATGTCTCGTGACGGCACAATTGCTGTTGTCGGGGTGATGCCGGAAATGGTTGAAGGCGAATCGGCAGAATTTAGAGGCAAATGGGTCAACAATGAACAATATGGTCTCCAATTCAAAGCCGAGCAAGTGATTCCGATTGCACCAAAGAATGAAGAAGGCATTATTAATTATCTGATATATTCAGTGCGCGGTGTGGGTGAAGTGACGGCGACACGTATCTACAATCATTTTGGCGATGAAACGATTGCGATACTGGATAA
>JAUZRW010000082.1 GCA_030950085.1 Anaerolineae bacterium | reverse complement strand
AAAGTGACAGTTGATACTTCGCTTACTTCCCCTTCTTTGACAACGAAGCCGCCGCCGACAGAATAATAGGTCGATTGCTTTTGCTGACCATCATTCAGCGTAACAGTAAAACGAATACCATTGGGATGATACGGCAGCGATTCATCGAAGTGGAATATCAAATCGCTTGTGGGGTCAAATGATAATTGCTTCGATTGCAATAGATGAAGTGCTTTCTGGCTGCGAATTTGTGCGACTTTTTCATCTATCAGAGAGGTATCGCATGAGGTCGGGTCTTCGCCGCACAAACCCATGAATACAGCAATATCAGTCCCGTGTCCGCGCCCTGTTTTCGCCAACGAGCCAAATAGTTCTACAGTTAATTTTTCGATTCTAGCAAAAGTGTCATCAGCCTGACACTCTTTCAGGAAACGTTCCGCCGCTCGCCATGGTCCCATGGTATGCGAACTTGATGGACCCACGCCAATTTTCAGCATGTCAAAAACACTAATACGCTGCATGTAATTCTCTGCCCCTCATACGAACATTGAAAATGAACCGCCAAAACATTACTTCTAATTATCTATCCAGCTATCCGTGAGATTCCTTCGGACAGGCAGAAGCCAGTCCCTACGAATAATGATTTTTTGACCTATAGATTCACGTCCGAGATAGCACAAGTTTATCGCTAGGTGAACTGTTATCAATGTAAGTCTCCTCGCAAATGCAGTGGTGAGGGGACTTGACACAACATTAGACACGCATCGACTGGATAATATCTTGCTTCATATCCCACAATTTTTCGGTCAGTGAGACATGATAAATATGTGGATTCATGATACGACGTACACCAAGATCAAGCAATGCGATATCTTTTTTGCGGACTTCGCGCATTTCTTGAATCGTCGGCATCTCATAAACCAGCTTGCCATCGCGCATCACTTCGACATGCAAAGGTTCAATCCGTGATACATCGTCTTTGTCGATGCTGCGATAGGTGCGTACTTTTGCTGGATGGTGCAAGTAGACTCCATCCCATGAGTCGGGGTTCTCATCGGCAAGACCAATTAAATCAGCCGTCGCTCGATTGCGCTTATCATAGATACGCCACGCCTTTTTGTGTCCGGGATTGCTCACTTTTTCGGGGTTTTCCGAAATTTTCATGGCGGGCAACCACTCACTATTTTTCTGCACAGCAACCAGTTTATAAACCCCATCAAGTGCAGAAGAGCCGGCTGACGTAATCAAGCGCGTCCCGACTCCATAGACCAATCGACCAATTACGTCATCGGGTTCAACACCATAATGCGGCGCTTCTTCTTGAATCTGTGTGATGATTTGTAGCAAAATCAGTTCATCCAGATTGTTCGATAAGACGATGCTTGCTTTGTCAAAACCTGCATCATTGAGCATTTTTGCGGCTTGGACGCTCAAATGGGCAAGGTCGCCCGAATCAAGGCGGATACCCACAGGGTCATAACCTTTTTTACGAAGTTCCTCAAAAACAATAATCGCGTTCGGCATACCACTATGAAGCGTATCTATGGTGTCTACTAATAGCAGACAATCATCAGGATAGGTATCGGCATAAGCACGAAAGGCATCAATTTCAGTACCGCCTAATGCCATAAAGACCTGTATCATGCTATGGGCATGAGTGCCTTTCGGGGGGAAACCTAGAGCATGTGAAATACCAGCATTGGATGTAAAATCCGCACCGCCAATAAGTGCTGCTCGCGCCCCAGCTAATGCTGCCGAACCATGAGCGCGACGTGCGCCAAACTCCATCATCAGCCCACCCCGTCCAGCCTGATGAATACGTGCTGCTTTAGTCGCTATCAAAGTTTGATAATTGAGTTGATTGAGTAACTGTGTCTCTAGTAATTGTCCTTGCCCTAGTGGACCCACAACCATCGTCAACGGCACGCTGGGATGAACAACACGCCCTTCTGGAATCGCATACAGATTCAAAGCACTGAAATTGCCATTGTCTTTAAGCCAAGCTAGGAAGTCTTCTTCAAAGATACGATTCCCATTGCGACTTGTCATGCCACGCATATAGTCAAGGTCTTGGTCGCGGAAATGAGCCTCCTGCATCCAATCGACAAGCCATTGCAGACCCGCATTAATGGCATAACCGGCTTGATGGTCGCCATAATTGGGATAGCTACGGAAGAAATGGTCGAATTGTGCGGTTGTATCGTAGATGCCCTGCCGATAGTATAATTGCGCCATTGTTAGTTGATATTGGTCAGTGAACAAAATACCTTCAGCAGTTGCTTTTTCTTTGCGGTTGATAGAACACCTCCTCATGAAGTCGCCAACACTATCATACATTATCATCTCTATAGTGAATGATTGTATCACTATTTCGGTATGTCTCCTAAAGAAGTGTCTGGAAAATTTCTGGAAAATTATAGAAAAATAGCCACTCTATCAGGTCTCGGAAGAAAGCGAAATTAAATTTTTCTGTATACTGAGAGAAATAGTCAAGGCAGGATACGATTGTGGCATTTGAAATTCATGTAGACAAAGCACCCTTGCGTGTGGCTGATACAGGGACAGTGTGTATCGGGCAAACGCGAGTCACATTGCAGACGGTCATTGCGGCTTTTCATCGCGGCGAGTCACCAGAGCAAATCATACTCAACTTTGATGTGCTGTCACTTGCGGATGTCTATGCCGTTATCACTTACTATCTGAATCACCGTGAAGAAGTGGATGCCTATATTCAGCAACAAGAAGTGGAATCTGAGCAAATTCGACAAGAAATGGAATCTGAATACCCTGAGATGTTTGTGTTACAGAGAAAATTTGCTAAATTGAAGCAGCAGCAAAAATGATGGTTTTGAGTTTTGATAGCCCTGTGACAATCACCCTGTTTGCTGCTATACTGAGTCTATTCTTGTGAACGATGTGGCAATGATGCCCACAAATTAGGCTCTGCTATAAGACAGAGGCGAATAAGGAGATATTTATCATGGGTTCAATCGGTGTAACAGAACTGCTGATTATTCTGACAATTGTGATTGTGCTATTCGGTGTCGGGCGCATTGGCAAAATTGGCGGCGAATTAGGTCAGGCTGTGAAGAACTTCCGTGAAGGGGTTAACAGCGCCTCCGATGAGGAAGATGTCGAAGCAGAGGCAGAACAAGCAAAATAAGGGCTTTTTCCACAACGAGTAAATTGCTTGGGCGAATCTTGTATTCGCCCGTTTGAGGTTATTGGTGCTGTCGGTTTTCTTGCAACAATTCGCGGATATGCTGGGCAACGAGTTGTGGCGATTCCATCGGGATAAAGTGCGTATTATTTTGCAATGGAATATCGGCTGCATTCTCGAAGGTTGTCGCAAGGTCAGGTGCAGTGGGTGAGCCTAACATATCGTTTCTGTCCGATAGAAATTTGGCACACCGCAACAAGCGCACGGGTATCATTATCTTGGCAATCGCATCATAAATGTCTATATTGCTTGCCAACACAGAGGAACTATAAATATGAGCTTCGACTTCTGGCGCACACGCTAAGACATACCCTTCTTCTCCGTCTTCATTCGGCAAAAGACCATATTCACAGTAATCACGCAAAATATCATCTTGCCATTGTGCAAATGCTCCACGCCCTTTGAAGCGCGTAAACATCTCATCAGCCGATGCCCATTCGCGGCGGCGTTTCAGTACAAAGTGACCTTCAATGCTGTAATCTGGCAGTACATACATGGCACGCGGCATAATCACGGGGTCAATCAAGACTAATGCAGAGAAAACGTCTGATTCTGTAGCGGCGGCGCGAGTGAGTGAATTTCCGCCCATAGAATGTCCGACTCCGATAGCGCCTTTTAGCCCTAGTGCTTTGGCGACTTCGGCAGCATCACGCCCATACTGCACCCAGCCATGAGGGGGTTCGGGCTTGTCGCTTGTGCCATGTCCGCGTGCATCAACCGCATAACAGTGAACACAGTCTAAATGACGGATAACGCCATCCCAACAACGGGCATGAAATCCTGTGGCATGGAAAAATATCACGGATGGTTTATCGGCTAGGGGTGCGCCCCATTCATAGACTGTCAGGTGACTATCATTAACGAGGATACGGTGCTTTTTGGGTGCTGCCATTGCATAACCTTTTCATAGATGAGTCAGTATAAAAATGGTTGTAATGCAAAGCTATCAAGAATGAAAGGTAGAAAAGGTGTAAACTCAAGTAAAATGACTTTGTGGCTTTCGCTCTTTGTACATTTGCATTAAAAATAACCATTAGGACTTACTCAGTTGACTATTATTTGCGGGCGCACACGCGAGTACGCCCCTACAGTTTTTGTACGCAAGTGCGTAACTTCTAATCGTATTCATAGTAGACACGACACATTAGGGACAATATATGGCGATTGAACGAATCGGAATTGTGGGCGCAGGAACAATGGGTGCAGGCATTGCCCTCACTGCTTTATATGCTGATATGGATGTTATTCTCTACGATTTGTATCCTGAAATGCTTGAAAAGGCACAAGGGTATATCGAAAAATTCCTCAAAAAGCGCGATATGGCAGATAGAATAGGTAAACTCACCCTCAGCGAAGAATTGGGCGCTATGGCAAAGGCAGAAGTTGTCATTGAAGCGGCATTAGAAGATTTGGCAGTCAAGCAAGAAATTTTCGCACAATTAGATGCAATCTGTAACGAAGAGGCTATTCTGGCAACGAATACCAGCACAATAGCCGTAACAAGTATTGCAGCCGATACTGCCCATCCACAACGAGTCGCAGGGATGCACTTCTTTAACCCTGCCCCACTGATGCAATTGGTCGAAGTGATTAAAGCCTCACAGAGTAGCCATGCAACGATTGAAACATTGGTCAAATTAGCAAAGCAACTCGACAAAACCCCTGTCATCTGTAAGGACTCACCCGGTTTTATCGTAAATCGTGTCGCACGTCCTTATTATCTGGAAGCGATGCGAATTGCCTCAGAAGGCATTGCAACTTTTGAGCAAATTGATACCGTCATGCAGCTAGGCGGCGGATTCCGTATGGGACCCTTCCGCCTTATGGATTTAATCGGCATTGATATCAGCCTCGCTGCATCCACCTCTATTTATCAGCAAACATTCAACGAACCTCGCTTCCGCCCCAGTCTGATTCAAGCGCAGATGGTTCAGGCAAAGACTCTAGGTCGCAAAACTGGCAAAGGCTTTTATGACTATAGCGATAATGCGTCTGAATTTACGTTGCCCGATATTCCAGAAAAGGAACGGCAAAAAGGTCGCGTGAATAGTCGTATCGCCAACGGACTCGCTGCACGCTGTCGGGATATTGGATACACTGTTGCAACAGCCGTCCGCGATGCCCGTTTCTGGATAGCGGATACTGAATCTGAATTACCCGGTGTGCCATCGCCTTCAGTTATTGTCTTTACGAATGCCGGAACTATTTCGCAACGCCGTGTCCAACGGAAGTTTGCCACGCGCATTGTGCCGACGATTGGCTATGATGATTTTCTGCTAGAAAGCGCCCAATTGGTCACACTCGTCAATAATCCGAGTTTCCGTGAGTCTGAAATTGAGGAAGTCGAAGCCTTTTTCGCACATATGGGATTGGCTGTTATGTGGATGAATGATAGTCGGGGCTTGATACTCACCCGAATCATCAGCCAAATTATCAATGAGGCTGCCTTTGCTGTGGGTGAAGGGGTCGCTGATATGGCAACAATTGATGTGGCGATGAAACTAGGGGTTAATTATGCGGCGGGTCCCTTTGAATGGGGAAAGCAAATCGGGTATCATCGAATCGTGAGCGTGCTTGATAATCTGTATGACTATTATCATGAAGACCGCTATCGGGTTGCGCCACACTTACGGCGTTTAGCCGATTCATGATTTTGGCGTTTTGGCGGTTCATTTTCGGTATTTGTATTCGTAAAACTCGGTTATTTAGCTCAGAATCCAATGAATTGTCAAGAAATTGTCAAGATTTGCAACATATGTGGACTCAAACCAATACACTGTAATACTTGTTATATACTGTAACCATCGTGGTAGACATTGAGAATATGAGCCAATTAGGATGACGAAGAAACACAAAACAGAGGAAATGCCGAGGATTGAAGAGAGTCGTACCCGGTCTCTTGTTCAACCCGTTGGAGCTTTCAAAAGACCACGCAGAAAATTGAGTACCGAGTATAATATCTCATTTGTGCGTTTTATCTTGCCCAATGAGCAGGTCGTTGATGTTCCTGCTGGGTCATATATGGTGATGGGACGGCAACAGGGCAATGACCGTCATGTGGATTTTGACCTGTCTGTCGTTTATGGACCAGAAAGTGGTATCTCGCGGACACATGCGATTATGCAAATTACTACGACATCGGTTTTCATTCGTGATTTCGAGAGTACCAATGGCACATTCCTCAACGGTGCGGAACTCTTGCCGATGCGCGATTATCCTATGAGTGATGGTGACGAAGTGAAACTCGGCAGCGTGATAATGCGTGTCATCTTTATTGAGTAAGCGACATTCTGCACCTAATTGTACTCAAAAAATCAGCGATACAAACGCTAATTGTCACTATGGATTTTAATCTGTATGGAATATTTCTTCTAATTCCATAAGCATCTGGTCAGGACGTGCGCCTTCTGGGATTTCAAAGTAAGGTGACATCAGTTTTTGCCAACGTGCATTGACTTCTTTACTTTCCATCCCAGCCAGAGCCGCTTGCAGTGATTCCGGTGTCTCGAAGTAGCCAAATAACATCCCATCATCGCGCATGAATAGCGAATAATTACGCCAACCGGTCTCATGGAGAGCGTTTAGCATGTCATCCCATACGTTCTTGTGATGCTCTTTATAGTCTGCGATAAGTTCTTCTTTGACTTTGAGTATAAACCCGATTCGTTTCATTGTTTGATTCTCCTATTTTAACGCCAATCATGGATAAGCGCAGAAAACGTGTTTTTTCGGCAAATCATGGGTTTTGGGGCGTAAGGGCGCAATGCCTTGCACCCCTACAACGAACTATGGCCCTTTATGCACATCATTTTCGATAAAATCCTTAGGACTTACGCAGTTGACTGTTATTTTCGGGCGCAGCACGCTGTCTCCCCTACGATTTCTAGCTTGAAGTGCGTAACGCCTAATCCTTAAGAACCGTATCTATTCAGCTATCCGTGAGATTCTTCGGACAGGCAGAAGCCTGTCCCTACAAAATAATGATTTTGAACCGTAGGGACGTGATTTTTCACGTCCGCGATAACACAAGTTCATGGCAAAATTCACGTTATTTTATCAATAACTGACAATTCAAGCTCGTTTCTACGGTTTCATGTCAGCGTGCTAACCTTCATCATCAATAGCGCAATGACAGGCAGGTCAGCGCCCCGTCCATTTTCTGGAACTCGCTCATATTCAGTTCAATGATATTCTGGTAATATTTTTCGGCAACCTGTCGCACCGTCGGGAAGCCTGTCGAGATAAAAATCGTATCATTCACAGGCATGACATCCGCACCGTACCCTTCTGCTGAGGGCAATTCAATGACTTCTGCCCAATCAAGCGCATAATCTGTTTTCAAAGCAGGGTCGTGGAGCATGACGCTAGGTGCGATTTCGGTTAAGCCGCTTTTGAGATGCAATACTCCCGAAAACGATACACAATCTAAGCGAATATCCGCTTTCACAGTTTGTAAGGCGCGATGAAGGGCTGTTGCACCTGCTAGATTGCTGCGCTCTGAAATACCGACCAGCACTCTATCCGCACAAAACAAGACATCTCCGCCATCTATGAACGCTGTTTCATCTTGCAATGGTATCACACGTAAACCGTGCAAGTGCGATACCAGCGATTGTGGCTCTTTGCGCCGCGCATTTGCCCCACTGCGACACAGAAACGCCATATCACCATAGACAATCACCGGGTCTTCGACAAAATGTCCATCCGGAAAATCAGCATCGGCATCAAGCACCGTGACCTCAAGGTTGAGACCGCGCAATTTTTCGATATATGTATTGTATTGTTGTAAAGCAAGGTCATAATCGGGTTTACCAAGATGAGTTGCTGTCGTCAAGCCATCGGCAAAGTTTGGAGCTGGCTGCCGCGCTAAAATGCGTGTGACATCGGGTAACAAGGGATGATAAGTATGTTTCATGCTTTTATCTCGCTTATTGATGTAGAGTCCTAATTAATGCACAGAAAAAGCGTAACGCAAAGAGGCAAAGGAGGAAAGGCGCAAAGATAGTTTGAGGCAATTATTCTGAATCTTAATGATGCCTTGTGGATATTCGCGGCTTGGCAAGTTATCATTAATATATGTCAAATAATTTTTAAGGTTGGAGTAGAAAATGCGCTATATAACGATTATTCTCTTGGTACTCATTTTCACTATGCCGATTGTCGCCCAAGACGGGGCATATCAACTGACGATTTTCCATACCGA
>JAUZRW010000081.1 GCA_030950085.1 Anaerolineae bacterium | reverse complement strand
CGTACTCGTCTCGGTGCTGAAACTTTCTGTGATATTCGCAGTTATATCTCAACTGCCCGTAAACAGGGGCAAAATGTCATCCAAGTTATTTATGAGGCTCTGCTTGGACGACCCTTTATACCTACCTGAGCAGTTACCTTTATTCTTTGGAAAAGTGCGCTGGCAAAATACCCTTCTCTATCAGATGTTGCTCGATAACCTTGTGATAAGCAAAAAGCGCCGGTGTTCCCCCTGAATGAAGTAAGAGAATATTTTGCCCTGATTGCCAATGTTTTTGTTTGTGATGTGCCAGAAAACCCGAAAACATCTTCCCAGAATATACAGGGTCTAGCAATATGCCCTCTGACTGCCCCATCATGAGAATCGCATCCAGACAAGCAACAGTCGGGTCACCATATTCGCGCCCTATAAATTCATCATAAATGTTATAAGCCCCTCGTTCGCGCTGTGATTCAATATCCAGCAAATCACAGAGCGCCGCCCACCATGTTTCGAGATTCTCGCTACATTGTTCTAAGTTTCGATTGACGCTGATTCCTGCAAATGGGCAATTGAGTCCCATTTCACGGAATGTCAATAGCATTGCCGTAAAAATCCCACCTGTTCCAAAAGGCGTATACACAGCATCTAATTGAATATCGCGCTCATGCAATTGGTCTATCGTTTCCAGAGCGCCGCGTACATAACCGAGACAACTATGCGGAGTCGTGCCACTAACAGGGATATAGTGCGGATTACGTCCTTTAGCCTCAAGGTCTGCCATGACATCCATAGCCTGTTTTTCTAAATCCCAATGGTCTTCTGTTTCGACCAGTTTTACGCTTGCTCCCATCAGATAAACCGTGAGCAAATTACCTTGAAATGCTTGCCATTGGTCTTGACTCAACACCACGACACAATCCATCCCCACACGACGGGCAGCCGCAGTCGTGAGACGGGCATGATTGCTCTGTGAACTGCCACAAGTCACCAATGTATCCGCACCTTGCTTTTGTGCTTGTGCAATCTCATATTCGAGTTTGCGCGGTTTATCACCACCAAACGTCAAATCAGTTAAATCATCGCGTTTAATATAGACATTAACATCCAAGTTCTTGCTGAGATGTTCAAGATATTGCAAGGGAGTCGGTGTACGAGTGAGGCTGACTCGCGGGTATTGTTCAAGCGCAGTATGAATAGATGGCATTTTTTCTAATTCCTCTAGGAAAGTCGTATTCAACATAAGACGAGACATCAAGTATACTAGGCTTCTAGCACTTTATTGAAACACACTCAATAGCACTTGGGAAATGGTGAAAATGACAACATGACCATCATGCAAGATTGGCTACGGGCAAGAGTTCTAGCTACTCGTGATAAATGGGCATTAATCATAAACAATGAAAAATGGGCTTATGGCGATTTAGATGATGCTACTCTAAAAACGAATAGGCATTTGTCGGGTTGGGGGATAGCGAAAGGTCAATCAGTTGCTTTCCTTCTCAATAGTGATGCGAAAACAGTCGCCATCATATTCGCACTGATTCGACTCGGCGCGATTATTGTTCCCCTCAATACACGCCTGAGTGCGAGCGAAATCGAATTCCAGCTAGAAAATACAGACTGTACAACGATTATCTATGACGACTATTTCCATGGTAAAATAAAAAGTCTAGGCAATAATTACAAACTGCTTGCAGTATCTGCTATTTTTGAGCAAGAATCTGGTGCATATCGAGAAACCAGTATCAACTTCGACTCCCCTTTCGCAATCGTTCACACATCCGGCACATCAGGAAAACCCAAAGGCGCAGTATTGACTTATGGCAATGTATTTTATAGTGCGATGGCGAGTGCTTATCGTATCGGGCATCTACCGGATGATAAGTGGCTCTGTGTGCTGCCCCTCTATCATGTTGGCGGATTGAGTATTCTGATGCGAGCGGTCTTATATGGCATCACAGTTGATTTACGGCAAAAATTCGATGTTGATGAAATCAACCATGCTCTGACTCATGATGATATTACACTGGTATCGCTTGTCCCGACGATGCTCTATCGCCTATTAGAAGCACGCAAAGAGCCTTGGAATCCGAAATTGCGTTTAGTGCTATTAGGCGGCGCGGCAGCTTCTCCTGAATTGATGCAACGCTGCATAGAAGAAAGGATTCCAGTAGCGACTACTTACGGCATGACCGAAGCATCTTCACAGATTGCAACGACACTGCCGGGCGATGCTGTCCGTAAACTCGGCAGTGTCGGCAAGCCCCTCATGTTCACGCAGATTCGCATTGTCGATGAAAACGATAACGATGTTCGCACAGGTGAATACGGGGAAATCATCGTCAAAGGGCTAAGTGTGATGAAAGAATACTATGGCAATCTCGAAGCCACGAAAAAGACCTTGCGCGATGGTTGGCTCTATACAGGCGATATCGGCTACCTCGATAATGACGGTGATTTGTTTCTGGTACAGCGCCGCAGTGATTTGATTGTATCAGGTGGCGAAAATGTCTATCCAGCAGAAGTCGAAGCGGCATTACGCCAACATCCTGCCATAAAAGCTGTCGCCGTTGTCGGTGTTGATGATGCGGAATGGGGTCAGAGAGTAGCGGCGGCAATCGTGTTACAGGATAGACAATCGCTGACAGAAAATGATGTTGAGCAGCACGCACGCCAACATCTTGCCAGTTATAAGATTCCGCGCATCATAAAATTTGTCGATGAACTCCCACAAACAGCATCCGGCAAAATCCAACGTCCGGCAGTGAAAGAGCTATTTTTGAACTATGAAGCTACACAGGACACAAAGAAATAATGTCAATTTGGAATATTGATGGCTATAAATATAGTGTTTATGAGAAATTTGGCAATGGGCATGAATCTATATTAGTCTTGCATGGTTTCACAGGGCAGAGTACAAACTGGATTTCACTAGCTAATCAGCTTGATAGTTTTACATTATTTGCCCCCGATATTTTAGGGCATGGTCTCTCAGAATCTCCCAGAGGTGACACTATTTATACAATGGCAGTCGTCGCCTCCCATCTACTTTTCATCATGGAACATCACAAAATTGAACAATTTCATCTACTCGGCTACTCAATGGGCGGACGGTTAGCCCTATATATAGCGACACACTACCCTGACAGAGTAAAATCCCTCATCTTAGAAAGTGCCTCACCGGGACTGAAAACCGAAGCCGAACGAGAGGCACGGCGTAAATCCGACAATGATTTGGCAGATAAAATAGAAGCAAATGGCATCGAGTGGTTTGTCGATTATTGGGAAAAACTCCCTTTGTGGCATACTCAAACCCCTGGACAAAGGGCGTATTTACGCGAACAACGCCTGAAAAATGACCCCGTTGGATTGGCAAATAGTCTACGCGGCATGGGTACAGGAGTCATGCCTTCATTGTGGGATAAATTATCGGAGTTGCCAATGCCCGTAAAATTGATTGCTGGCGAACTCGATAGCAAGTATGTCGCTATCAACCGAGAAATGGCAGAACTGATTCCCAATGCGGATTTGACTATCATAAAAGGTGCAGGTCATACCGTGCATCTGGAAAAATCGGATGAATATGCCAAACTGGTCTTGCAATTTCTGGACAAGCATTCATAATCTGCCCAATTATTCGTATCAGAAATTCGTGTAAGCCGCTAGTATATTTGTGCCGAATTTCTGTTAGACTTGGCGACCAATACTTAACATATTCTGGGATAGAGAGACATCCATGCCTGATAAGAATCGTATCGCGGAACTCCGCGAAGAAATTGATGACATCAACCTGAAACTATTAGAACTCCTGAATCGGCGTGCTACCGTCGCTTCGGAAATTGGCAAGCTACAAATCCAATACAGCAGCCAAATTTATGACCCTGTGCGTGAAAGTGCCATGTTAACTGAACTACAAATGGTCAATGAAGGACCTTTCAGCAACGAGACACTGAATGCCTTATTCAAAGAAATTTTCAAAGCCACACTCGCTCTTGAAGAAAAAGAGGCACGCGCTAATTTAGTTGTGCAACGCAAAACCCCCGACCAGCAAACGATTATCGAAATGGCTGATGGCACACAAATCGGCAACAGTGATTTTCAGATTATTGCGGGTCCCTGTGCGATTGAAAGCTACGAACAATACGAAGAAGTAGCAGCCGCATTAGCCGATGAAGGCATTAAAATTATGCGAGCGATGGCATTCAAACCGCGCACATCCCCTTATGATTTTCAGGGATTAGGTGAACCCGGTTTGAAGATTGCGCGACAAGTTGCCAATAAGTACGGTTTGTTACTCGTCAGCGAAATTATGGATGCTTCTCAACTGCATATGATGACCGATTATGTCGATATGCTGTGGATTGGCGCACGCAATATGCAGAATCCTCATTTGCTGCGTGCTGTTGGCAAAACCAATAAACCCGTCATCCTCAAACGACACTTTGCTGCAAAATTACAAGAATTTCTCTATGCCGCCGAATATATCATGAGCGAAGGCAATCATCAGGTGATTCTGATGGAGCGTGGAATCCGTTCATTCGATACATGGACGCGCAACACACTCGATATTAGTGCTGTTCCCTTGCTCAAAAAGGAATCACATTTGCCTGTCATTGTCGATATTAGCCATAGTGCAGGTCGCCGTGATATTGCCAATCCATTAGCACGAGTGGCGGTTGCCAGTGGCGCAGATGGTCTCATGGTGGAAGTGCATCCCAACCCCGATGTCGCTATGAGCGATGCCAAGCAACAACTTAATATCGCCCAATTCAAATCCATGATGGCAGAAGTTCGCAAGATGCTGCCGACTCGTGCAGTGAAGAAAGAACACGCTGGCGACTAACCCATATTCGCATAAAACACAGATTGCCTTCATAATAGTTGGAGGCTTTTTATTTGCATACGCAATCTACCTTGTCATGTTGCTCAAACTATGTAATTGTAGTATAGACATAGCCAAAGTCTTGTAAAATTGATTATAATCACGTTTATAATGACTTTGTACGGGAGAAATATCGAATGCAACGAGCCTTTCTTGCGCTACTTGGTATATTGTTGCTAGGACTTGGGAGTTTTCCCACGACAGCACAGGGGAGCAATATTGCCAGCATTATCGACAGTCGCAGCGATTTATCGACACTGAAAATATTTCTTGATGCGGCTGACCCCTCAGTACGCGAGATGCTCTCTGGCAGTGGCAATTTTACGATATTTGCCCCCAATAATGTTGCCTTCCAAAATCTGTCGTCTTTGCTTGAAATCCCCTTGCAAGATTTATTGCAAAATCCAGATATCGTGACACAACTGCTACAATATCACATCTTAGACGGCGCGTTAGATGCTGATGGTCTCTCACAACTCAGTGGGCAAGTCGTTCCAACACAGTTACTGGGTGCTTTCGTGGGCATCCGTCTTGATGATAATGGCGATATAACCATTAACAATGTTGTCGAGATTGAGACTGCCAACATTGCTGCCTCGAATGGCGTTGTGCATGTCGTCAATGATGTGTTGCTGAATCGCATTATTGCGGCGACTGTTGATAGCGCAAACTTGGAAAGTGTTATCACTCCCAATCCATCTTCAACAACCACGACTCCTATCCCCTCGCCCACTGTTGAAGTCGCCGACATGACTCCTGTGGGTTATTTGCGCGTTGCCCATCTTATCCCTGATACTGATGCTGTGGATGTCTATATCGACGATAGGCTTCTCTTTGAGGATGTTGATTTTCGGGATGTTTCGCGCTTTGTCGCATTACAATCTGGCACATATAACCTTGCCCTCGTGCCAACTAGCCTGTCACTTGAAGATTCGATTTTGGATTTGGTAGATATACGTGTTGTCGACGGCGAATTTATCACAATCTCAGCTATCGGCTCAGTCACCAACGAAACGCTTGATATCGCAGTCATCAATGAAGATTATAGCGAATTGCCAGATGACATGAGCCGCTTTACTGTTTATAACGCCTTAGAAGATGACACTGCAATTGATGTGCTAGAAGATGATAATGTGTTACTTGAAAATGTTGCTGGCGGAGAAAGGTCTTCGCTTGATATCGTAGTAGATACTTATCAGTATTCCATAACCATGAGTGGCGATAGCGAGACGGTTATCCGTGAAGCTATGCCTTTCAGTTTCTTAGGTGGAAGCTATTATTTTGTGGCGATTATCGGTTCAGTCGATGAAGCCCAAACAATCATTGCCTCTGTTCATGCTGATGAGGCTCGTGACCTGCGCTCTGAACAACGTTTAGATGATAATGATTCGCAAATCTCACAAGATGATGACGAAATCAGTACAGCAAATATTCTTGAGGTATTGGATGAGCGAGATAATTTCACAATCTTGATTGCGGCATTACAAGTGGCAGATGAAAAAGTCATTAATCGCTTAGGCGCAAGTCGGCTAGAGCCTGTCACCTTGCTTGCGCCGACAGACCGCGCCTTTGAAAATTTGTTGGCAACAGCGCATCTATCACAAACTGACCTTCTGGATAATACCCGTCTTATCACCGATATTCTGCTCTATCATGTCGTTGAAAGCGAAATTTTAGCCGCAGATTTCCGTGCAGCCGCCGGCACCAGTATTATTACCCAGATGCCCAACAATCAGGCGTTTTTCGTGACTGTGACCAATAATGGGACTATCTTGTTGAATAGCGTTGTCCAATTTGCGGAAGTTGATATTCGGACGAGCAATGGTGTCATTCATGCCATTGAAGATGTCTTACTGCCACAATCGGCAGTGAACGAACTCGGATTGTAAGACTCACTATAAAGGTTAAATATGGATTATACGCTTGATAAATTGTATTTCCCTGCCAGCAATAGCCCTGATGCCAGTGTTTTTGCACGGGTATCGGCGGAACAAGCCGGCTGGAAATACCTGAACATGGTGGCACTGCGTCTGGAAACAGGCAAAACATTTGGCATTACGATTGACCAGTACGAATATGTCAGCGTGATTCTCGGCGGAATCTGTGATATTAAAACCAATCGCGGCGATTTTCTGGATGTTGGGCGGCGACCTGATGTTTTCACAGGATTACCGTATGCCATTTATATGCCGCGTAATACCGAGTTTGAAATTACGTCACTCAGCGATGATTTTGCGATGGCTTCCTGTTGGGTGCCAACCGATAAAGACCATCCCATGAAATTGATTACGCCACGAGATGTCCAGCTTGAAATTATGGGCGGTGGTAATGCGACGTATCAAGTCAATACGCTGATTTCGCCCGCTTTTAATAGTCAGCGGCTCACTGTGCGAGAAATTTATACACCGGGCGGCAATTGGTCACATTATCCCCCACATAAACATGATAATGAACAAAAAGCAACCGATGGCTCATTGACCGAATCTGAGCAAGAAGAATTATTCTTCTACAAGTTAGACCGTCCACATGGTTTCGCATTACAGCGCATCTATACAGACGACAATAGTATCAATGCAGCGATTACAGCAAAGCACAACGATGCTGTGATTGTGCCGCGTGGCTATCATCCGATGGTTAGCGCACATGGCTATACCACCTATTCGCTCAATATTATGGCAGGGAATCAACCATCACTTGCCCATAGCACTGACCCTCATTTCGCATGGGTTGACGAAACATGGTTAGCGAAAGACCCTCGTTTACCACTCGTTGACCATGGCATGGAACCCTACACTCCATCAGAAGAAAATAAGCAAACGCAGAGCTAGGTTACTGCATCTATACCGATAGATTTTTGCGTTTGTATTTGCTATTTTTCATCAAGACAAACATGAAGTTACTTTGAGAATATGTAATGCTGACAACCTCCCAACCCAAATCGCACAATTAATCACCTTGAGAAAGTAGCGTTCATCACTCTAAGCCACATCTCATAAGCTCTGTATCAGACACAAAGTGGATAATGGGAGTATCCGAAACACTCCCATTCTGTGTTCTTCGACTATTGCAATTTCGTGACTTTGAAGTCAATCCCCATATCAGAACTTGCCGCTTCGATGGCATCCGGTGAACCGACCACTGCTACGCGCCCTTTGTCGGCTGCTTGCTTCAATACTGCACCAAAAGCATGAAAATCATCAAGTGTTGTCGCTAAAACTTCATTGCGATATTGTTGGCGCATCTCATCTGTATACCCTACTATATGCCGAATCATGGTCTTGAAACCTTTGGCATCCGGCAAATCGTGACTATCCAAATCACCAATCGCGCCGATAATTGCCTGTTCAATATTGGACTCGCTCATGTTCATTGCTTGTAGATAATCGCCTGTCGCATCAAAGTTTTGCAATGTCCCGACGATGTTTGGGTCTCGCCACGACATAAACGTGACCAAACCACTGCCCGTACTATAAGACATCGTGCCGCCGTATGCCCCCCCTTGCACACGAATTGTCTCCCACAGATATTCACGGCGGATATGTTTCCCTATCACACTCACCGAACCATGTGATTCGTAACCTACAGCCTTGAGATTCGCACTCTTGGCATTGAAATTCACCTGTGCTGGCATCGTCAAGCCCTCATATTTTTCGCCTGTGCTGATGTGCCAATCTGCATTTGTAGTATCATGCTTCGGCAATGTATTCAAAAAGCTATCCAACTGTGGTTTGAAATTTTGCCACATACTCGCTTCCATTGTGGCATTAACCCGCATAGCAGCACGATTAACCAGTGTATCGCGCACCGTTTCGAGTGCCGCAAGGACAGTCGCCCAATCATTGTCGATAGCATTTTCCAGTTCGCGCAAAAAGAATAGTGATGTTGCGCCACTCATTTGCTCATCAACCCAACTTGCCATATTCAACTGCGCCTGAACCCGACTCGCAGCAATCGCATGTCCACCATAGGGCAAATAACGTTCAAAACGAGTTTTGCGCTGTAAGACCAATTGCTTGAAGCGTTCTTTATCATCGAGTTTGAGGGTCAGCAAAATATCTTTGAGAATATCCAATAAATTTTGCGTCTTGTCTGCCATCGACTTAGCCCGAATGAAGAGGTACGACATGAAATCATCATGTTGACGATGATTCGCGGTGAATGTCGTCACATTGACTCCGCCTGTGTGGATGCCGATACGCTGTGTCAGCTTGATATAATCTTCGCTCTCTGTCCCCATTTTCGTCAATGCCTCACCAAATAATTCCACATAGAGCAAATATGCGGCAGGCAACGTTCTCAGATTCAAGGCTAAGTCCAGATAAGCGATTCCCCCTGTGGGTTGTTCATGAAAATAAATCGTTGTCCCATCTTGCACAGTAATTTCTTGAGATTCAGATTTAATATCGCGCTCAATGTCATCCAAAGTGAGTGTCGGAATCTTAGCGAGATTTTCTGGCGAGTCAGGGGTGGTCTGCATTTTATGAAGTTCAGCTTGCATATCGCGCAATTTGTCGAAGGCAGCCTCATCCATTGCGGCGCGGTCTTTTTCCAGACGTTCGCTTTCGGCGGCATCACGTTTGGGTCCAACGTCGGGGTCAGGGCGCAAAACAACTGTCGCCCGATGAGGATTATTCAGTAAATACGTGCCAATCAGTTCTTCAAAGTAATCGTCACCTTGGGCAAAACGTTCTTTGACCATTGCCAGCCGCTTGCCAAATGCCATCGTCTCCATCGGGTCAGTGCCATACACCCATGACCGAAACACGCCCATAATGGTCGATAAGCCACGCGGAAAACTGCCCGTATTACGTTCACGGAGGCTAAATTCAAACGTATTGAGTGCTGCCGCAATCGTATCGCGGTCTATGCCCTCTTCTGCAATATTGCCCAGAGTCTCCAAAACCAGATTTTCAACGTGTTGTGAATCTTCATAGACAATATTTTTCAAACCTATCGAAAATGTCAATTGACGTGAACCGCCACTGAGTCCGCCACCGAGTAAGCCTTCACCTAGCCCACTATCCAGCAATGCCTTACGCAGTCGTGATGCCTCTGTCGAAACCAGTGAATAAGACAAAACTGATAAATCGAGTATGGTTTGCAAGTCGTCGATTTCGGGCAGCAACCATGAGACTGCAATCATGGTTTTCTTGCTATCAGGCGTTTCATCGCCGGCATCAAAGCCCTCTTCGACAGCAACAGGTGTGCTGAACATCGGCTGCAATGGCATATCAGCATGAATGTCTTTTTTCTCGAATTGGCTCAGATAATCATTTGTAATGCGTAACCGTTCATCGGGGTCGTCATCCCCTGCGAAGAAAATGAACGAATTCGATGGATGATAATAGGTTTCGTGAAAATTCTTGAACTGCTCATATGTCAAATCAGGGATAGCGGCTGGGTCGCCACCGGAACTATTGGCATAAGGTGTATCGGGCATCAGAGTTTTATCGACCAATTCACCGAAGGCTCTATCCGGCGAAGAGTAAGCGGCTTTCATTTCATTAAAAACAACGCCCTTAAAAATGACTTCGCCATCGTCATTTGTTTCATAGTGCCAGCCCTCTTGCATCAAGATTTGCTCTGTTATCAAGGGGAAAAACACCGCATCCAGATAAACATCCACCAGATTATAAAAATCTTTAAGATTCGTACTTGCCACCGGATACATCGTGCGGTCACTTGCCGTCATCGCATTCAAAAATGTATTCAGCGATGTTTTCAGCATTTGCTTGAAGGGGTCTTTGACCGGATATTTCCGCGAACCATTCAGTACCGAATGCTCCATAATATGCGGAATCCCTGTATCGTCAGGAGGCGGCGTTTTGAAGCCCACCATGAAGGCCTTATTTTCATCATCATTTTCTAGCGATAGCAAGCGTGCGCCTGTTTTGATATGCTCAAATAAGCGAGCATGACTATTAATTTCTTCGATGTCACGTTCATCAATTAAACGAAAACCGTGTCTGTCCGTCATTCAAAATTCCTTCTATTGGCTCAAACTATGCTTATGTGTCAGTGCAGTAAAATAATCTTAAATGCAAATCAAGATTTAACAACTCAATATATGGCTAGAAGTCCACATTTTGAAGTCGATTACTCAGAAAAATGTGTCATTCTGTTTGTATCATGTGCGGATAATGAGGATGACTCGCAATCCAATCGTTGAGCCGCGCACACACTTCTGCACTCAACAAAAAGACCGTCGCCCCAGCATACGCCCAAAGCATCAATACCATCACAACCGATAAACCGCCATATATAAAACTGAATCTGCCCACAGAGGAAATATACCAATTCAATGTCAGGCGTATTGCTTCCCAACCGAAGCCACCGAGAATTGATGCCGGTAAAACAGCATCCCAGTTCACTTCACAGTTTGGAATATAGCGGAACAACAGCATAAAGAGAAGCACGTTCATACTCACAGGTGTCATACGAAGCGCAACAAATAACCACCGCCACGTATGGTTAAATGAAAAAACGGTTATCAAGCGCAACAAGCCGAGTATAACAATCAAGCCACCTAAAAGCACTGTGAGCGCCATCACCATTATCACGGCTAATACTCGCTGTTGAAACAGGGTATGTGGATTAGGTGCGTGAAAGATGACATCCAAAACGCGGGTAACTTCACCCAGCAAGCCCAATCCAGCCCATGCTAATCCCAGTAATGCCGCAATTCCGAAGGTCTCTTGCTGTGCGATAATGCCATTAATCGTATTGAGAAGGAGTTGTACAGCATCCTGTGGCAAGAACATACCTAATGCTAGGTTAATTTCATCTTGGACAAAAATGAGACCTACAAAGTGTCCCATCACCACAGTGACGAGCATCGTTAATGGAAAAACTGAAAAGACAAAATAAAACGCCATACCAGCCGATGCTGGACCCGCAATCGTATCACGTAGAAAGTTACGAAATGCCAAATGCAGCGCGGCAAGTAATGATTTTTGTGATTCAGGCAGATTGTCATACCACTGCCTTAGCTTATGTTCTAATTTTGTTTTGATAGGCATATCAGCCCTCTTTGAATTCGTCCAGCATCTCTACATCTTAAATGATGGTCAGTTTCGCATGGTTAAAAACATTTTAAGACTAAAATGGTATTTAGCAACATCGCAAAACAATTCCCAATAGCGATTAATCTGGACAAGTCTACAACTTTCTGTATAATGGCGCTCATTAGACATTTAGAGAATTATCTAATTATCTAACAAAACAATCGAAATAAAGAGCAAAACCCCATGAAACGCTTGCTACTCATCGTATTGTTGCTGCTAACGGCAACGACAATTTTCGCACAAGATGTCCCCGATGGATTTGCGTCTTTTGACAATGAGAGCTACGGCACAGTTGGCATTGTCCCAACACACTGGACATCGATTGGCGTTGGCACTTATGCTCGACAAAATTCAGCCTCAGATGTTGTGGCTCTGCTTGTCCAAAGTGCGCCGCTTGACCGTGAACGTTGGTCGCAGGTCTGGTTGCCACGCTTAGAACAAGAGACATTACCAGAATCACTAGGGCAAATAGAGGGTTTGCTCACATGGGATGATTATGAGGTAAGCGTCGCTGTCCAAGACATGCAGATTAGTGTTAGCATTGCTCTCACAGAGATTGATGGCGCAACCTATTTTGTGCTGCTGCAATCGCTATCAGAAGAACATGCCGAACTACGCGAAACAATTTATATGCCCGTTGTCGAATCGATTGCGCTTCGCCTTGATGACACGGACAATACAGACTACATTTCGCAAGATGTGACATTTACCAGTGGCGATTTGACGCTTGCTGGCACTCTGACTGTGCCTAATAGTGACGGACAGCATCCGGCTGTTGTGCTGATTTCTGGCAGTGGACCCTCTAATCGCAATGAGTCGCTCGCACCACTCGCCGAAATTGAGCCTTTTGCAATCTTAGCTGACCATCTCACCCGTAACGGAATCGCTGTTAACAAGTCGCTGAAATCGTGACACAGTTTGATGCCATGCGTGCTGCCATTGCTGAAGATGATGAGGCACTCAGGACTGCGCTTGCAGCACTAATTGAAGCCCAAACAGGACAACCTGCAAGTGATTTGTTGCTGACTCAAGCATTGGCACAGATTGAAGCATTTGCGATGCTCGGCTATGTTGATTATGACGTGACAAACTATTGGTCACAAGTTGATGTGCCTGTCTTGGCACTTTACGGTGGATTAGATACACAGGTCGCGGCTGCACAAAATATCCCTGTTCTGGAAGCTACATTGGCAGACGAAACTGAACTCTCAATTGTCACCATTAATGAAGCGAACCACCTCTTCCAACAAGCAGTCACGGGTTCACCGAATGAATATGCCAGTTTAGAGCAAACCATGATGCCAGCACTGTTAGATGAACTCACAACATGGCTGCTAGACCATGTAGACATCGTTGACTAATTGACATTACCCAAATCAACCTGATTCCTGCAAGGGATGACCAGTGCGTCATCCCGACATTAAATAATCTGGAAAATGACCGCTATAAAAGGAACAATCATCAAGCTACCGAGAAAAAACGCCAGTGACGCATTCTGTTCTTCGACTAATTCGCGCCGCGCATATTCTAAGAACGATTCATCGTCTTCTACACCCATAATGCGATAGGCAACAATGAAGCTAATCCATGTCAAGAGCAAACTCAAAAATAATGCTAAGGCAATCCAGCCCGCCGTTGCCAATCTTTCTTGTGTCAATGTTAAGGCTTGGTCTGAGGCTAATCGTGCGCCAACGGGGGTAAAGCCATCGCTCGCAAAAATGCCGACAAACAGCGCAACCGTTAGCGATACAACAAAGAAAATCGCCCCAACCGCCGGATTCTGAATATTCTCAATTTCATGGACTAATTTTTTAAGCGGTAAACCCAAGACGCGCATGAATAAAAGGCTTATCGCCTGCGCCAAAACTGTTGCCAGAACCGACCATCCAATCGCCAATAAAATCTGTTGTGTCACTTCACTCATCTATTTGTTCCCCTTAATAATGAAATTCAAAAACAGAAGCCGTATGAACATAAATAGTCTGCTCGGCAAGCGCATAAGTATGTAATGTCCACCAGTGTAACGCATTTTCGACCTGTCGCCACTGTATACGGGTGATAGGTTGCTGCTCATGCGTTTGCGGAAAAGTATATTCAAGCTGCATGATATTATCGTGTGGGATAAACCAGCGTGGGTACTCTCCAAAATCGACTTGCACCCTATATTGCGGCGTTTGATGCTCTCGCGGATGCAAGTCAGTAAACGCTTGATAATGCTGACAATCCGCATCATCAACCGCAACACAAGCCAGCACCTCATTGAGAATACACTTGCCGCCTTGTTCAATCCGTATATGGTGGCTTTCCCCAATAATCGCAAACTGAACCAAACAGTCATCAAGCCAATGCTCTGCCCGTTGTAGCACACGCATTCGCGGTAGAGCATCGTCGTTCATGATTGCCAGCACTAAATTCTTGGGATGTTGAATCACGCTTGTTGTTATTTTCATCATAACTATATTGTATTCAGATTTGCCCTAGCCGATAGTGCATAATGAGCAATGTTGCTTTCTCCTAAAATTGACCCGCAACCTTTTTTGCTTTTTCCAGACGGTAGAGTCAGTAACACTTTTTCGTAAAGCAACTTTAGGGAGTAAATATCATGAAGACCTTACGTTTTACAGCTTATGGACTTGTCTTTTTGGCAATTCTGATAACCGCTATGCTGTCTATCACACCGACTTACGCTCAAGATTGCACATCTGCTGTGCCGGATGGCTGGAGTACCTACACCGTTGCCGAAGGGGATACCTTGTCGCATATTGCACGGGCGAGTGGCGCGACTGTAGACGAACTCAGTGCTGCCAATTGTATTACAGATGCCCGTTTGTTACGGGTAGGAACGCGCCTTGCTGTTCCGCTTATACCCGATGCCGTTGATAATATCGTCGAGCGTTGTCGTCAAGCAGGATTAACAATTGAAGAATGTCGTGATGCCTTAGATGACGGTCTGACCATTGCCGAACGTTGTGAGCGTGCCGGACTTAGCCCCGAAGAATGTCGCCGTATTACCAATGAAAGTGATGATATCCCCAGCATTATTGAACGCTGCCGCAATGCCGGACTGACCCTTGAAGAGTGTCGCCGTATTGTTAGTGGGGGCGATGAACCTAATTTAGCTGAACGCTGCCGCAATGCCGGACTGACATTTGAAGAATGTCGCCGTATTATCAATGGCAATAATGATGATTTTGGTAATATCTGGGAACGTTGCCGCAATGCCGGACTGTCTCCCCAAGAATGTCGCCGCATAGTCAATGCCCATGATGACACCGATGATGAACCGCCGACAATTGCCGAACGTTGTGAACGCGCCGGATTAACAACAGAAGAGTGCCGCCGCTTAGTCACTGACTATCAAAACGACGATAATCGTATCACTGCGCGTTGCCGTGTGGCAGAATATACGACAGCCGAAGAATGCCGCCGTTATATCAATAGTTTGACTACCGATGCTGTCACAGACCATGAATCTGATGCTGTAACCGACGTGCGCGATACTGAAACTGACCGTGAATCTGACAGAGTAACCGATGTGCGCGATACGGAGACTGACCGCGAATCCGATAGAGAATCTGACAGAGTAACCGATGTACGTCCAACCGATACCCCACCAACTGATGAACCAAGTGACAATTCATCGCGGCGTGGTGACTAACGCTGTTTTGGGCATGGTTTGTTATGAAGCCATGCCCACCTAATAGCGGCATTCGCGTTATACTAACTTTATATGTATCGAATATCGGTAATCGTCCATGCTATTCATTGTTCTGCCTGATATTGCTATAGAAGACCAATTGTTGAGCCGCGCCCAACAAGATAATACGGCTGCGCTACGAGAAATCTATACAACTTATTTTCCGCCGGTATTTCGCTATATCCGATTACGTGTCGCCAATATTCAAGAGGCAGAAGACCTAACAGGCGATGTTTTTCTGAAATTGATTACAGCTTTTCGTGGGAAAAATCCACCGAAACAAAGCCTACGGGGATGGTTATTTCGGGTTGCGAGGAATGTCATGTACGATTATTACAGCAAAAAGAAGAAATTCACCGAAACTGCACTCGAAGACTGGATTCCCGCGTCTGACAGTCTCGACCCCGAAGTTCAGTTCATTCGCAGTATGAGCGCAGAACGAGCAAGAGTCGCTATTTTGCAACTCAAATTTGACCAGCAAGAAGTAGTGATTTTGCGCTTTGGTCACATGCTATCGCTGCAAGAAACAGCCGCCATCATGAGTAAAAGCATTTCGTCCATCAAATCGCTACAATTTCGTGCGCTCAATAATCTGCGTCGTAGTCTGGAAGGGATGCGTTCCAATGGTTGAAAATCCACTCATCCACATTGTCGATGACTGCATCAACCGTTTGCAATCCGGTCAGACAATTGATGATTGCCTGCGTGCCTACCCTGATTATGCTAGCCAACTTGCACCCTTGTTAGAATCGGGCTTTCTTTATCGCCGTATTCAAGCAAATGATATGGAAGTCGCTCAATCCCAGCAACGAGTCGCCCTAAGATTTGAACAGGCTCTTGCCAGACCGTATCGTCCACCTCGAATCCGCCGTTTTTTCTGGTTGATGGCAGCAACATTCATATTCTTAATACTCATGATGGCAACGACGGTTGCAGCCCAAGCGAGTATCCCCGGTGATACGCTCTATCAATGGAAGCGCCTGTCTGAGTCGCTTGTATTGCTACTACCGCGTGAGGGAGATTTCAACCAGCGTCGTATTGATGAAACACACCAATTGCTAACCTTAGAGCGCGAAGCCTCCGTTACATTTGAAGGCGATATTATTGCTGTAACCGACATCACGATTCTGATTGCTGATTTGCCTGTTGAGCGCACAGCAGAAACCATCGTTGATAGTCCTATAGACCCTGAAATACGTGTGATAGTCGATGCCCGTACAACAAGCGATGGTCGTTTACTGGCAGACCGTATTCGCCCAGTTGAATCGATTGTCGAAGAAGCCATACCGACATCAACCGCTACCCTAACATCAACGATAAGTGCATCCAGCACACCTCAAGCAACCGCAACCATTGTCCCAACACGCGAAGCGACTATAACCGCAACCCGTGAATCATCTCCAACATCAACGGTTACACAAACAAGTCGTCCGCCGATAATGAGCCGTACACCGCGCCCAACAGCAAGCGATACGCCCTCTCGTACAGTAACACCCACAGAGCCAACTGATTGTATTCCGCGAATACTAGAAGGATGGCAAGCCTACGATATTCAAGTCGGCGATACCTTATCCGAACTCGCCCTCGCTACTGATATATCAGTCGATAGTGTGATGGATGTCAATTGCATTGATAGTGCCAATCGGATTGTCGTCGGGGCGCAAATTTATCTTCCGCACCAACCGATTCGCAGAGAACCCAGCACGATAGAAACCGACACATCTCGAACCGCAATTCCAACACGCGACCAAACGAGTGATAGCTCATCTAGCACTCGTGATGAAGCGACACGAACATCATCAAGGGGCGATGCTATGGGTGATATCGCACCAACCGCAACTGAACCTTCACGACGCGATTAGAGTGGTGGGCAACTAGCTATCGAGTCGCCCGTTTCTGTGTTTAACATGCCGTTAGTTGAGTAGGGTTACTGCTTAATTTTGCTCTCGTAGTGTGAGGACTGCCAGACTCATCACAACAGCGCCGTAAACAAGTAACCACACTAGCAACATGGTCACTGTATCATCGGCAATAATAGCACCTATCACATTATTGGCATAGTACATCGGTGTTAGGAAGCTGAACCAACCGACCCATGCTGGCATTTTATCGACAGCCACAATCATGCCAGAGAAGAATATCGACGGAACTAAAATAAGAGGCATCATCGGTAAAACCTGCCCTTCGTTACGAGCGAAGTTTGAAACAAAAATACCGAGCGCAATGCTGATTATCGCTAACATCCAAATCACCAAATACATCTGGAAAAAGCGCAGTGTCGTAAAACCTAAGTCAAATAAGACTTGCAACTCGATTATCACAATGAGACTCTGTAATGTGGCAAGCACTGTGTAAGCCAGCACATAGCCCATAATGATACTGCCACGACGATAACCACTGACAAACATACGGGTCATGGTTTGTTGTGTCCGTTCGCGCACCAATACAATAGCGGATAGCACATAAGTCAAGAAATGCACCAAGAACGCACCCACTGGGGGAATAAAGTCGTCGGCGCTAAAAATGGGATTATCCACTGCCTCGAAAAATACAGCCATAATATAGATGAGTAGCACCGGAACGATGAGACTCAATGCCAAAAAGCGTCTATCATGAACCAGTTGTCGCAAAACCCGTCCAGCAACAGCAAATACTTGGTTAAGCATGATTCACCTCTTTTACTGCAATCAGGTTCAGCACGACATTTTCGAGTGTATCTTCTTCAACTTCAATTTTGCTCACACTATCTTGAACGCCCAATAGTTGCGGTAGTTCATCACGATAATTGGTCATTTGATGCGTTTCTGCCTGACCGTCGCGCCACAATGTCACCTTCGCATGTCCGCGTGCCATCAACCCTCGCGGGGTATCCGTCGCCAAAGCAACGCCACCACGCATCACAGCCACACGATTACAGTGAAATGCCTCGTCCATTTGATGCGTGCTGACAACAATCGTCACACCCTGTTGCGTTAAATCATGAAAATGAGACCACAATGATTCGCGCAATTTCGGGTCAACGCCTGTCGTGGGTTCATCAAGCAATAGTAATTTTGGCTGATGCACCAGCGCACATGCCAGCGAGACTCGTTGTTTCATCCCACCAGAAAATCCATAAACAGGGTCGCCTGCCCTATCGCCCAAAGCAAGAAAGTCTAGCACTTCATCCACACGCTTTTTTAGATTCGGTATCTGCCGCGCTGTACCAAAAAATTGAACATTCTCACGGGCTGATAAATCATCGTAGAGCGCGAGTTGTTGCGGCATATACCCGACTCGTGGGCGCAAATCAAATTTCTGCTTTTCAGGGTCTAAACCGAGGACACGCACATTACCCACATCTGCTTTTAATGCACCGACAAATATTTTGATGAGCGTTGTTTTTCCAGCTCCATTTGCTCCTAACAGACCGAATATCTCGCCCTCTTGCACATGCAAACTCAAGCCATTCAGTGCCTTGACATGCCCATAAGATTTTGAAACTTTCTCGACTACAACTGTTTCTGTCATGCGTCACTCCTTTAATCCGTTTAGAAATGTATCAACGACTTGCTGGATATAAGCATCGCGTTCGCCAAAACCTTCTGCTATTTTTGGGAAAATTTGATGTGCCAAAATGTGAATCAGCACGGTGCCAATAAACATCCGTGCGGAAACTTGCGTATTATGAGATTTCAACTGCCCCTTATCAATTTGCATTTGTAGATAATCAACCAAAATACCCACAACCATCACTTGAACACTCCCTACAGCATCAGCGACTTCCGGCATCCTGACAGCTTCGGACAGGAATAAGCGAATAAGGTTTACAAGTTCAGGATTATCTTGGATAGTGAGAGCGTTACGGAGTATCTGTGGCAGCAAGACTTCCGGTGGTATCGCCATCATTTGCACTCGCAAAGCATCATCCATTGTCGGTAATTGCTGTATCGGCGTGCGTTCTTGGATAATCGCCTCAAGCAGCCCCTTTTTATCGGCAAAGTAGTGATAAATCAGTGCCGCTGACTTGATGCCGGCAGCTTTCGCTATCATCTTAATACTCGCCTTATAAAAGCCATGTGTGCTAAAAACTTTCAGCGCACCATCAATAATTTGTTCTCGTTTATCAGTGTCAGTCATATTTTCAAGTGATTTGATTGATTGATTAATCAAATGATATAGCATATTGATTGATTAGTCAATCAGTTTTTTTGGAAATGGCACATTTCAGAAAAATGGCTATCTCTCTATTGGTCAAGATACATAATGTTTTTTCGGCACAAGGACATTGGTTGAAGCCATATATGCCGGAAACTGAAAGGCATCTAACGCGCCTGTCACCGCCATCGCTAAATACAACTGCCACAAATGCAAATCCCCTTGCGACATCAGTATCAAGACAACGATTGTCATGATTCCCGCCCCGAAATCTGACCAGAGCATCACACGTCGCTTATCCCACTTATCAACCCTCGTGGCAGTTCGACTCTGAATGTGCTACCTTGACCGACTTCACTCTGTACTGTGATCGTACCCTCATGTTGCTCAACAATAGCCTTAACAATCGACAAGCCCAATCCACTGCCTTCTTGTTCCATATGTTCTACAGTTTCTACTCGTTGAAAAGGGTCAAACAAGGTCGCTAGGCTTTCATTCGGTATTCCTAGCCCGGTATCCACAACTTCAAGCGCGGCGGTATCCTCATCTAAATAAGCGATAACCCGTATAGAGCCATCTTCTGGGGTATATTTAATCGCATTCGATACCAGATTATCCAGCACACGGTTCATCCGTTTTGGGTCAATCGCAATTGTGGCTTTGTCATCAGGCACATCAACACTAAAATCAAGCCCTTTTTCTTTCGCTCGCATGACCATATCTTGCACACTCTCACGGACAAAAGCCGAAAATACATAATCAACTTTGTCGAGTACGACACCATGTTCAAGTTGCAACAAATCCAGCATATCGCGTACCAGATGATTCATTTTATCCACGCCACGTCGCATCGCATTGACATAACCCTGCATTCGCTCATTCTCTGTAATAGTCGGCTGGCGTTCCATCATATCCAGATAACCAGAGATGACAAAAATTGGATTCTTCAAATCATGAGTGGCTGACCCGATAAATTGTTTTCGTAGTTCATCAAGCACCTTATGTTGATGACGTTCGCGCTTCATCATCGCTTCTATCTGGCGTTTTTGGCGATACAACATTAACTGCCCTTCTACCCGTGCGAGAACTTCGCGGAACTTAAAGGGCTTCGTAATATAATCACCACCGCCTACATCAAATCCTTTAACAATATCATCTGTTTCGCCCAATGCGCTAATAAAAATCACTGGAATATCCATTGTTCGTTCATCTGCTTTTAAGCGTTGGCAGACTTCATAGCCATCCATATGTGGCATGTTGATATCAAGCAATATCAAATCCACATCATGCGCCTGTACCAAATCCAAGGCTGTTTGACCATTCATTGCTGTTACTGCCTGATATTCGTCTCGATCCAACACCCCGACAAGCAAATCGCGGTTCATTTCATTGTCATCAACAATCAGGATTGTTTCTGTTCGCTTATATTCGGACATCTACCCACCTCACAACATTTTAAATATATTTATAGTTCAACTTCATACGCAAATACTACAATGTATCTTACGACATTTCATATAAGATAACGGTAGCGAATATGTCCTAATTGTATGCAACAAAAAAGACAGCCCAATGAGACTGCCTTTAATAACGTTAACATTGCAATGGATTACTTTGTGAATTGTTTTTCCAGTGATTCAATTTGTTTTTCGGTGGTCATCAGCAATTTTTTCGTCATATTCACACCCGATTGCCCTTTTTCTTCCATTGCAGCAATGCGTTCGCGCAATGTTGCCGCCGCACTGTGTAACTGCTTTAACTTGGCAGCAACCTCCGGCGGTGTACCCTCTGGAATATCCACATCAACGGGTGGTTTGCGTTGCGGAATAGGCTTCATGGGTTTCATAGGCTTTTGTGGGAAGGCTACTTTGCCTTGTTGACCTTGCTTCGCTTGTTTCTTGGGCGGCAAAGCACCTTTTTTAGGTTTGGCTTCTTTCTGATTGGCTTTATCTGCGTCGCGCTGTGCCATTTTGTCGATACGCTTTGTCGAGACTCGTGTGGCTAAGATAGCAATAGTCTCTGTTTCTTTATCATAAAAAATGCTACCTTCGATAATCAGGCGGTCACTCTTGTATTTTTCTAAAGACTCCGTGACACCCTCCCACTGCTTATGTCCCATATAAACCGTATAGAGCGTCACATCTTCCGGCGGATGGGGAACACCACGCGGTAGCGGTGTTTTGCCATGGGTATGGGCAATCGTTGTCATCACAGAATCGCCCTCAATCACAACTTTACCGGGGCGACCATGTAGGGTCATCACGACAAAACGCATCCCGCCATGTTCGCCTTCCTCTAATAATGGTTTTACATAGTCTAAGCGTTCATCCCAAGCAATCACTTTACCAGCATGTTTTTTATTTTGACCATATCCGGGGAATATCCTAGCACGGATTTTGGGGTCTAATTTAGCCTTGATAATATAGAAGAAAACTCCGCCAATTGTTCGGCGGCGTTTCTTATCTTCTGTCATCATGCCGCCGTCTGCTTCAATCTTGACTGCTTCGGCAAGGTTCTCTGCAACAACTTCCTTTCCCACATGTTCAATGAGCAATTCAATTTGCTCAAGCGGTTTCTTATCCGTCTCGCCTAGCTTTTTGGCAACTTCTTCTACGTAGGCTTTAATCTCTTCTGGTAGCATATCATCCCTTATCTGTCTGATTTCACTATACCCCTATCATACCATATTTTGAGCATGATAACCTTGATTTCATGGTACTAAACGTGATGATTGAGTTGTGGTATGAATTATCACAGTTTCTTCAATTATGGATGACACAGGGTAATTAGTTGACGATATGCTTGTGATAGAGGAATATTGATGCTATTAAACGTATTCATCAAGGAGATTCCAATGCCAAAAGCAGCGATTATCATTGTGGGCGGTGGCGCGGCAGGTCTTGCGGCGGCTGGGGCATTGAAACATCATGGGCTTAATGCTGTCATTCTCGATAGAGATAGCAAAACAGGCAATATCTGGCGTAATCGTTATGACCGTTTACACCTGCATACGATTCGCGGACTTTCGCACATGCCCTATTATCGTATGCCATCAGATTACCCACGCTATCCCTCTAAAGACCAATTTGCCGATTACATGCAAAAATACGTTGACCACTTCAATCTCAACATAGAACACAGTGTTGAAGTAACAAAAATACACAAGCAGGACGATAGCTGGGCAATTGATACAAAATCTAGTGATGGATGGACTGCCCCGATTGTCATTGTTGCTACGGGCTTAAATAGCATCCCTTATATTCCTAATTGGGCGTATCGTGACCATTATTCCGGTCAGTTTTTGCACTCAACAGAATACACGACGGGCAAGGAATTCGCTGATAAGCGCGTGCTAGTGATTGGCTGTGGCAATTCCGGCGCAGAGATTTGTGTTGATTTAGTCGAAAATGGCGCGTCACAGGTGGCTTGTAGTATCCGAACGTTCCCTTCTATTGTGCCGCGTGATTTTTTTGGACTTCCCATACACGCATTAGGTGTCGGCTTATCCTTGCTGCCGGGGGGACTTAAAGATAAAGTCGCCGGACTCATGTCACGGATTCAATTAGGTAATCTGACAAAATATGGCATGAAGTCGCCACAATGGTTCATCTTCAAAGATGGACGGATTCCGATGATTGATGTCGGTTTCGTCAAGTATCTCAAAAAAGGCATGATTGAAATTCGCCCCGATATCAAAGATTTTGGCGAAACAGGTGTGACTTATCAAGATGACCACCATCCCGAAAGTTTTGATGTTGTGATTGCCGCAACAGGTTTCCGTAGTGGTCTACAGCAAATACTAGATGTATCGGGCATCGTTGATGAAGATGGCAATTTGCTAGTGCCATGTGGTGAGCCGAATCAGCATCAGGGCTTGTGGTTCATCGGCTTATCAAACTCACCAGCCGGTATTTTGATGGCAGCACGGATGCAAGCCCGCAAAATTGCCAAAGCTATCGCACGGCAGCAATAAATATAGAGGCGTAACCATTGGAAAAAGCGTAACACAGAGAATCAGAGGCGCAGAGCATAATTTTGAACGTAAAACTTGTGGTTCGTCTTGTTTAACAAAGTATCTCTGATAACCCTCTAACATTGGTCTCACCTTGCAATTTTGTGTGAGGCGCGGTGAAACCTCGAAAGACGTTTATTACAGTTGTTTGATTTTACCGGCTGCCACTTGCTCAATGCGTTCGAGCATCGGTTCGGGCTTGATGAGTTTTTCCGCCGCGATTTGGGCATCTGCTACCTGTGATTCGACAGAGGGAATGGGCAACAAGAGATGCACTAGCCAGCGAAACCATGTCGGGAGTGATAAAAATGCTGCTAGGCGACGCAAGCGAGTCTTACATTCTAAGTAAGGACGATTAGCCTTGATAGCACCCTCAATACGATGTTCAGAACTGCGTATCAGTGCCAACTTGCCAAGCCAACCAAAGGCATGTTTATCATATTCATATTCGGCATCGTGCATGGCATCATAACCCGATAGCTGCTTCGTATCATACTGACGCATCGTGCGAGAAACGTTATTTAGACTGAAGCTGTCACCCATGCGATGATAAATCGTGTATTGCCATTTGAGAGCAGTGAAAACCAGTGAATCATTTTTGGCACGTTCTGCGGCTTGCTCTAAATCGCCTGCGGCTTGCAGTGCTAGTACAAGGTCATCCTGATGATAGTATGTCTGTAGAAGGATGGTATAACCCCATGCAAGATGCGTGTTGTAATTTTCGGCATAACGGAAATAAGTTTTTGAGGTTTTCAATACACCATCATAATCTCTCATTTCAAGGAGAAGTTGCATTTTTGTCCATAGCACAATGATGAAGGTATCTTGTGGCAGTGGTAGATTATTAAGGACATATTGGATGCCGTCTAATATTTCGCCCTCATATCCGAGTGGGTCATACCACAGATAGGCGCGTAAGAGACTCGCATAAATATCACCCAACAGCGTACATTCCCGATATTTGGGCTGATTCGCCTTCACGAATAATTTGATAATCATATCAAGGCGCTCAGGTTGGTTGAGGTCAACTTCGTACTGCCAAAAGTCAAATAATAGTTCCCAACAGCGTTCGCGCAAATTTTGAGACAGTGCCGCGCCTTGTTTGAGTAAGTCGATGGCATAGGGTTTGTTATCATCAAAATGCGGATGGGCAACCTCGTAAATTTCCCAGAGACGCTGCCTGTCAATATCGCCTTGAAGCCGTGCCTTGACATAGGAATCTCGATAATATTGGAAGCGGTCAATGAATGTGCGATTCATAGCGACAAAAATACCTTGCTGCGTGCTGGTCAAATGATACCCTATGATAGCACGAGATGGCATTTTGCGTGGTGCGGATTCAATTCGGTTGATATTGTCAGTTTGCTGCGGACGAGATATATCTCGTTCCTACCATTCATAATAGATGTGTATGGATGGCATACATGCCTTCCGCTATCCTAATATCTTGACCCGTTGTAATAAATGGTCATACTGCGGTATAGCGCAATAAAAGAAAAAAGTGTGCCTCTGTGATTTATTTCTCCCGAAAACCACGTTTCGTCTCTATATTATCTGTGTAGAGGGTAGCATGAATATGAGATTGGGTGTCGAACACATGGAAGAACATAAGATGAGAGGATGGTTTGAACGTTGATGATTTGGCTTTCTGCGAGCGATTTTGGCTGAGGATTCAATTGACTGCGGACGAGATATAGTCCCTACATTTTGTTAATTTGTATACACATATTCCTGTAGGGACAGCCGTCCGTTGTTGGAAAATCGATTCGCCTTCGGCGCGATGTGGGGGACGCCCCCACAACCCCCGACAGAAAACAGAGTACAGAGCTATTAATTAAGAGCGGACGCAACGAAACCCAAACCTAGTGAACACATTAGAAAGATTCCCGTAGCGGCGATTCGCAGCCCGCAAGCCGAACGTAGAATTGAAGAACGAGCCGCCACGCACCACACGCAATCCTGCATTATCGCTATTACTTTCGCGCCCATCATTGACATCATAAGGATAATCTAAATAGAGGCTATTTGTCCACTCCCAAACATTACCTGCCATATCAAATGCTCCAACCCATGATACTCCACTAGGTCTGCTTCCAACAATGGCTGTTTGACCACCACTATTGTTACCATAAACAGTATTTTCTGCCACAAATCCATCTCCCCACGGATAAACCCATTCATCCACACCTCGCGCCGCATATTCCCATTCCGCTTCTGTCGGCAATCGAGCATCACGTAATTCGCAGAAATCGCGTGCTTCAAACCATGTGATGTTTTCACGCGGCAAATTATCACCTGTCCAATTGCTACTACGTCCAGCAACGCCGCCTAATTGCTCAAACTGACCGTTACTCACTTCGTAGCGGTCTATCCAGAATGATGCTTCAAAACAAACTTCATTTATCGGTTGTTCATCACTAGCACCATTTTCGCTGCCCATATCGAAACACCCACTCGGCACAAGCACCATCTCCACGCCGTTAAACTCTTGCACGACAGGGCTAAAGCGTTCCCAGTCTGCATTGCTCGTCACGCCACGTTGGGCAAGTGCTAAGGGGTCATTTTCAGCAGTCGCGGTGGCATCTATCGCTTGCTGTGTTCCTTGGGCATTGAGAGCATCTTGAGTTGCCGTTCCTTGGGCATTGAGAGCCACTTGCGTCGCTGTATTTTGGGCATTTAGCGTCGCTTGCATGTCTATGGTTGCCTGTGCATCCCGTGTACTCCGTGCCTCAGCCGTTGCCCGAATATCTGCTGTCGGGGTATACGTCCACAAGGTTGCCGTCACTGTCAATGAATCCGCTGTCGATTGTTCCGCAATTTGAAGCGATTGCTGCGTAGCTGTTTCATTAGCACTCTGCGTCTGGCGCTCTTCGGTCTGAATCACCAGCATTTCGGCTCGTATACTAGCTTCAACCTCAGTTGCCGATAAAGTTTGTGTCGCTGTTGGTGTATCGGACGGTGTGGCTGTTGCTGTCGCGCTAGGCGGCACAACAGTCTCTGTCGTATCACCCCCTTGGACAACGGCGGTTGGGGCTTCGGGTGTCACGTCAGTTTGGTTTATTAGCGGCAAAACAACGGCATAAAAACCAATGATGGCAGCGATAATTACCGCAACTGCCCCCACGAACGACGCGATAACCGCTCCTTGCCCCTCTGTCAGCTTGCCCCACCATGATTTCTCATTTTCTTTGGAATCAGTATCGGTATTTGGCGGAATAGCTTGCAGTGACTTAATCAATCGGCTGACATCATGATGAAAATCAGGGTCATCGCGTACAAAAGCAGCATTCAGAAAAGCCACTTCGCGCAAAGCCTCTGGTAATTGTGTCGATAATGGTGGCGATGCAGGGGCAACAATCACCGGAATAACAGTGACGCTAGACGAACGCAAGCCAAGATTGACTTCATAATGCACAAAATCAGAAGGATTGTTGATTCGCGGCGTACCATCAGCATCTTTTAGCGTTAGCCATTTTGAGCCAATCAAAACTAGCATCACATCACTGCGGCTAACCCAATCAGTTAAAACCTCACGAAAATCTTGCCCAACTGGTATGTTATCAACATCCTTAAAGACATTTTCTTTGCCAAATTCCGACACCAGTCGGTCATACAGTCGTCCAGCATCTTTTTTAGGTATCATCTCAATAAATAGGGGAAAGTTAAGCCATCTGCCATGAAGAATCAAGATCAAGTAGTTGAGCCTGAGCATGTATCAAGTCAGGAAGCGGCAGAATCTTCTTGAAGCCCGAAATACGATCAGCAAGATATTGGT
>JAUZRW010000080.1 GCA_030950085.1 Anaerolineae bacterium | reverse complement strand
TCGTACTCGTCTCGGTGCTGAAACTTTCTGTGATATTCGCAGTTATATCTCAACTGCCCGTAAACAGGGGCAAAATGTCATCCAAGTTATTTATGAGGCTCTGCTTGGACGACCCTTTATACCTACCTGAGCAGTTACCTTAAATTTTTGTTATAGTCGGCGTGTTTTGCTATAGTGTGTTAGGCTGTAAACATTACTTTTACAAGATATTTGGATATGGAGCAAATTTTGAAAATTGAACATATCGCCTTAAACGTAGCGCAAGCGTCTAATATCGCACAGTGGTATGTTGAGCATCTTGGACTAACAATTGTGCGTGATGTTGGCGATGCTAATCAGACCACGTTTCTTGCTGATGATAAGGGTCACACAGTCATTGAACTTTATAGCAATCCGATAGCCGAAGTGCCAGATTATGCGGCGACGAGTCCTTACAATTTGCATATTGCTTTTGCTGTTGATGATATAGACCACGAACGCCAAAGATTGATTGCTGCGGATGCGACTCAAGAAGGCGACACACAAGTTTTACCGAATGGCGATAAACTAGCCTTTATCCGTGACCCGTGGGGACTAACAATACAATTGACAGAGCGCACAAAACCTTTACTCGGATAACATGGCATCACATTATGATTGATATTTTTGAACAAGTGACTCCTGTAAAACCCGACATGTTATTCCGCCGAAATGATGAAAATGATGTTCGTTTGGGAGAGACCGTTCTCACAGACGCGGCGCAATATGCTACTGCGAATGTCGTATTGCTAGGTTGCCCTCAAGATGAAGGGGTACAGCGCAATAAGGGGCGTGTCGGTGCAAAAGATGCGCCGGATGCTATTCGCCGTTGCCTGTATCGCTATGCCACGATTGCAGGATTGCATTTTTTCGATTTAGGCAACACTATTATTCAAACGACCTTAGAAGCGACCCACGATAGCCATCGAGACATTGTGCGACAAGTATTGCACGACGGTAAAACACTGGTCATTCTCGGCGGTGGTAATGATATCAGCTATCCTGATTGCTCTGCATTAGCCATGGAAAGCGATAGCGACATACTCGCGTTCAATATTGATGCTCATTTTGATGTGCGTGCCGATGAACCGCGTAATAGTGGCACACCCTATCGTCAATTATTAGAAGAAGGGCATATCAAGGGGGAGCATTTTTTTGAGATTGGCAATCAGGATTTTGCGAATTCTGCGATTTATAAAAAATATCTGGTTGATAAGGGTGTGATGATTGTTCCGATTTTGGCATTGTGGACACATGGCTTAAATCATATCTTTGAACTGATGACTATCAAAGCCAATGTACCTATTTTCTGGGGCTTAGATATGGATGTTGTTCGTGCGGCGGACGCGCCGGGTGTGAGTGCCGTTAATCCAGCCGGTATGCGTGGCGAAGACTTTGTGCGGATTGCATCTAAAGCAGGAGATGACCCTCACACAAAAATTCTCGAAATCACAGAGGTTAATCCAAGATATGATATTGATGAGCGTACTTGTCGTTTAGCAGCAGCAGCAATTTGGCACTTTTTGGCAGCCGTCGCTAGAAATAATTAGCCCCTTTCGGGGTTTCATCGCGCCTCACACAAAATTGCAAAATTAGACAGGCGTTAGGATGCTATCACAGACACTTTGTTATACAAGGAATAGGGAGATATGAATTTATGACTAGCAAGTCGCGTGCTGTAAAAGCCCCTACGGGTATAGAAATCACCTGTAAAAATTGGCAAATCGAAGCTGCTTACCGTATGATTCAGAATAATCTTGACCCCGATGTTGCCTTTGACCCCGATAACTTGATTGTTTATGGTGGGCGTGGTAAAGCTGCCCGTAATTGGGAATCGTTCGACGCAATTCTTGAATCACTTCGCAATCTTGAAGTCGATGAAACCTTACTCGTACAATCTGGAAAGCCCGTAGCAATTTTTCGTACTCATACCGATGCGCCGCGTGTTTTATTAGCAAATTCCAATATTGTTCCGGCATGGGCGACACAAGACAATTTTGAAAAATGGGAACGTGATGGTCTCATTATGTATGGTCAGATGACGGCTGGCAGTTGGATTTACATTGGCACACAGGGGATTCTACAAGGAACATACGAGACATTTGGTGCATTAGCACGAAAACAAGGTTGGAATGACTTGCGTGGGAAGTTCGTTCTCACTGCGGGACTCGGCGAAATGGGCGGCGCACAACCGCTTGCTGTTACCATGAATGGCGGTGTCGGTCTTTTTGTAGAGGTTGACCGATGGCGTGCAGAACGTCGCTTGAAAATGCGTCAGATTGATACGATTACTGATAATCTTGAAGAGGCGATGACATGGGTAGAAGAGGCTGTTGCCAATAAAGAGGCTAAATCTGTTGCTTTAATTGGCAATGCTGCCGAGATTCTACCAGAATTAGTGACACGGGGAATCGTACCTGATATCGTCACTGACCAAACGTCGGCTCATGACTTGCGTTATGGCTATATACCGCGTGGCATGTCTTTAGAAGAAGCCGCAAAACGCCGCGAAGCAGACCTTGAGGTTTATCAACAACAAGTCCTTGATTCAATGTCTGCCCATGTACAGGCGATGCTGGATTGGCAGAAAAAAGGCAGCATCGTTTTTGATTACGGCAATAATCTACGTCAACATGCCTTTGATAATGGCGTTAGCAATGCCTTTGATTATCCGGGATTTGTTCCGGCATATATCCGCCCTCTATTCTGCGAAGGCAAGGGTCCTTTCCGTTGGGTTGCTCTCTCAGGAGACCCCGAAGATATTTACAAAACGGATAAAGCGATTGCTGAACTCTTCCCTGAAGATGACCATTTGCTGCGTTGGTTAAAAATGGCACGCGAGCAAATTGAGTTTCAGGGACTTCCAGCACGGATTTGTTGGTTGGGTTATGGCGAACGCTTAAAAGCAGGGTTGAAATTTAATGAGATGGTGGCAAGTGGTGAAATTTCAGCACCGATTGTTATCGGGCGTGACCACCTAGATTCGGGGTCAGTTGCCAGCCCGAATCGTGAAACAGAGGCTATGAAAGATGGCTCAGACGCGATTGCTGATTGGCCACTCTTAAATGCTATGATTAACGCAGTCGGTGGTGCAACGTGGGTCAGTCTTCATCATGGTGGGGGAGTCGGTATCGGCTATAGTATCCATGCCGGACAAGTGATTGTTGCCGATGGCACAGCAGATGCAGCAAAACGTCTTGAACGAGTTTTAACCTCTGACCCCGGTATGGGTGTCGTGCGCCATGTCGATGCTGGTTATGATGAAGCGATTGAATTTGCCAAAGATAAAGGCATAAAAATCCCGATGATGAAGTCAGCGAC
>JAUZRW010000008.1 GCA_030950085.1 Anaerolineae bacterium | reverse complement strand
AGATGATGTCAATCAGTTGTTCTTTATTCAGTTGTCTCAATTGCTCGCGTATCTCATTCATGTTTCAGATTGTACCATCTTTTCTCAATTTCCGTTACAATACCCCTGAGCAGTTACGGCAATTCTTAACTCTTCTTGGCAATATTTTGATGCCATAGAGTCCGGTGAAATTAAATAAATAAAGCCCTCACACCATTCGAGACGACGTAAAATTTCTTCCCACCAATCTTCTCCAGCATAGAGTCTTTCGTCATACCACAATTCATGAATGGTCAATCTATTAATTAATTGAGTACAGAACGATTTATCTACTCACGCATAGCTCACAAATAATCTCATGACATTTCTCGCCATTCATTGATACATTTAAGTTAGATTTTTCTGCCACCTTCCTGTGTATGTATTCACATATATGTGTACAGTACACAAAAATGCCATGACAGTTCCCCCTTGCCCGACGTGCAAACTATTTTATTGACTACTTGGCTTTGATTGCTTCCATGTATCGAGCAGTGCATGACTGGCACGACTGTCAATCCGTTTTAATGCTTCAACAGCATAATCGCTGATGCTCTTGCTTTTCCATGTCGGACCACCATAATCGTTCAACTTCGCCTCAAAATGTTCCAAGCTGACTCGTTGCGGATATGCCGCTAGATGCTGGATTGTTGCCCACCGAATATGACTATATGGGTCATATAATTTATGGGTGATGAGTGGCACAGCATCTTTTTCTAAAAGAGACATTATCGACTGTACGGCAGCTAGCCGCACAAAATCATCATCGTCATCAAGCGCATCAACGAGCGTTTCTAGGGCAATTGGAAAATCTTTCAGCTTTGCTAATGCTTCCAATGCTACAATCCGAACCTGACAATCAGCATCTTTGTATGCCTCTAATAGCAGGGCTAGGGTTTGCTTGCCATCGTATGCGGACAATTGAGCGACTGCATTTTGGCGTACCGCCCAGTCATCATCTTGCAATGCCTCAATAAGCGGCTGCGGAATGTCTGTCGATTCAGAAACGGAATCGACCCCTGTGGTAGGAGCATCTTGTACAGGTTGGGGGGATTTTCTGCCCCGAATACGGTCTTTTAACTCGCTTGCTGTCAGCGTGTCCAGCGCATCTTGACGGCTAGTAAAGGAGTTGACAAACTCATTGAAGGCTTCGTGATTACGGAGAGTCTGCATATGGTTGGATATCATTTCAAGCAATTGTTTCACCGTGTCGCCTTCCTTTTCTGATGGATTCTCTGGAACGGTAACGGGCTTGCTGAATTGAGCGCGGATGTCGTCTGGCAACGTCGTGATGATGATTTCCGCCAGCGATGTCTCATCCACCTGTGCCAACAAACGTGTGAATTCTGATGAGAGTGGTGTTTGTGTTTGCTGATACAGTGTCAGCAAGCAGCCTAGCACACGACGTTTGAAACTGTGCAGTAGGGTGATGATTTCTGTGAGAATGGTGGGCGCAGGATAATTTGCAACGCGCAGCACAAAGGGCAGAACTGCCGTATCACCTATCAGACCCAAGGTAGAAATCGTTTCTTGAACAATGTGTTGGTTTTTGTCTTCGATGGCAATCATCAAAGCAGGAATAGTAGCTTTGTCTTGTAATTGCCCCATGAGCCAAATCGTGTTGCGACGAATACGGACACCCGGATGGGTTGTTAGCATGATTAATAGACTGATGAGGTGTAAGCGATGATAGTCTGCGAGAATATCAGAGATAGAATCAGGGAAGGTGCGGTCAAGACCGTCAATTTGTTCAATCACATCATCAGGCACTTCGATATCGAGTTCAAAAAATAGTGAGAAGGCAAGTTGGCGTAAGCCCCAATCATGGCTGCGCTGGATTTCAACCAATGTATCTCTTGTGACTGCCAGATTATTTAGTTGTGAAACAGCATCTCGGATAGCTCTATCGGGGTAATGTTTGTTACGACGCGCATCGAGCAGTTTATGGATGATATCATGTTGGATATGGTCTGGTGCTGAGACGCGATGTTGTAGAAAATGCGCTGCAAGGAAAGGGTCTACTTCTGCAATATTTTCAACCATCACAGTGTATTCTGTACTGGATAGGCTATACACCAACATCTGGATAACCTCATCCCAAGCTGTAGGTTGATATTGCCCGTTGGTATCAAAGTCAGGGTAAGATAAGCGTGTGTAGATACTGTCTTGCTGAATCGTCTGCGCGGCATAATAGTTCTGCATTGTCTTGCTACGAAAGCGAAACATGCCCTGTACATCATCAAGGATACCCAAATAGAGTGTGACTTGGATTAAGCCCTCATCACCAAATGAGGCTAACAATTTTTGTCGGCTCAGATACTCGTCTTCATTTTCATTGATAATCTTGAAGGCGAGTAATTGAAGCGCCGCTTCAAGTCGCTTGAGAGTAAAACGTCCGCGCCGCTTCGGGTGAGCCTGCTCCCACAAATACGGTACAACTTATCCAGCTATTTCACCAAGATTCTGAGGGCGAGTATCATCACTATCTTCTTGGAACAGCAACATTTGCCATCCAACAAATTCGAGCCGTTTATAGATAAATGAGTCAAATCCAACGGCACTGTTGTTCTGCACATAGTCTACAAATTTTTTCGCTGATTGAGGCGGCAAGTAACTTCGGCTCACACGCTGCAATGCTGCATCGGGTAAAGAAGGTATGATGAGTGTCGCCAACGATAGTTGTAATTTTTCAGTATTGCGAGCCGTTGCAATCAGTGTGCCATCAGTTTGTGATAGCCACTGCATAATTTCATCTATTTGCCATGTGGTCAGCTTATCTATCTCGTCAATGAACAACATCACCGATGTTTCATCAGCATCAACTGGCAAGGCAGTGTGAATGACAGACCCTAATGCTTCGTCAGGATGCCAGCTTGTCGCATGAATCCAGAGTGGAATCGGTTTTGATGTGCCAGATTGAAGGCGCTCGTGCAAGCTATAAAGCAAGAGATGGCGTGCAATGAACGTTTTTCCACAACCACTTTGTCCGGTCAAGAGCAATTGCGTGCGAACATTCAACCATTCTATGAGATTGGCAATATTTAGTTCATTTGTTGCTGACATGGATACTGATGAATCATCCATGTGTAAATGATAAGATCCGCGTTGCAAGAACTGTTTGACAGCATGACCCGACGGACGAACATCATGAGTGTTGATTGCCTGATGTATCTTTAGCGCGGCTTGTTGAAACGGTGTGTTGAACAAAAACTGTTCAGTCGTCCCGATAGCCTTTGTGAGATATTTGGTTTCGGCTGATAGGGCAGGGCGCTGATTGGAACTCGAAAATACTTTGCGGATAAACTTATCTAAGTTGCTTTGGTATAAACTGTGGTTTTCATACCCCTCAAAATCAAACCAATCATGATTCTGCACAAAATCATGGAGGCTATTGATAGGCACATCTTCAATGAAAATTGTATAGAGTGGGGTTTGTTTGCTGATAAGGTCTTGTAGTTCACGTTGGCAATAACGGCACTCAAGATAAGCGCGACTCATGACAATAATTGCCAAATTTGCGTTGTCGATAGTGTGCTGTAAGCTACTTTCCCAATTATCAATAGGGCTGACAACAAATCTATCTAAACAAACAAAGATATCATTTGATATTAAGTCATTCGCAAATGTTAGGGCAAATTTATAATCTGAGTTGTGATAACTAACATAAACAATACTTGTTGATTCCATTTTTCATAAGCACCCTTACCCCTCTTCCTTTATACTTAGGACTTTCGCTTCTAAGCGGTATCAAGAGCAGGAATGCGTGGGTCACGCAACTCCGCCTTGAGAAATTCATATAACAAATCATGAACAAGCGCGTACAAGGTTTTGCCGACAGCATCCGCTTTGGTTTTGATGGCAAG
>JAUZRW010000079.1 GCA_030950085.1 Anaerolineae bacterium | reverse complement strand
AATTATTTTACCGATTCTTACTAATACTTGACCAATTTAATCTTTGAAAATTAGATTATGTGTTCTTTGGACGCAAGGCCTTGCGCCCCTACATAAAAACTTGTTTGGTCGTGCACACTAAGAGCAGATGACAGGTGTATCCTAAATCCAACAGCACAGAAACGCGCTCAATGGTAAAATAGCTATCAAAGATAGACGAATTGTAATAGATGACGATGCGCCAATTAATTCTACTGTGTTTGCTCTTGCTAACGGGATGCAATCTCAATGCCCCGTCTGCGGAGCGTGCGACACCCACTTCATCAACCGCCTTGCCTTCTTTGCCGCTTTTGCCCGATGAAGAACGGCTTGTGGTGGCATGGGTGGATGGTGGCAATCTCATTGTATGGCAAACCGGCGATACCTTGCCGCGACGAGTCGCCAGTGGTGGCGTGGTACAGCCTTATATTGCGCCAGATGGTAATCATATCGCCTTTACTCGTGGTCCTAATGGCGCAGCCGAAACGCTGTGGTCAGTTGATGTTTTAGGCACAGCCGAGCAACAAATCGTCGGCGAACGTCCACGCGCTTATACGCCCGGTACGCATCAAGTCGGTGATGTGGTCTGGTTAGATGCTGTTGTCCTCTATTTCAATACCTTATCACAATCTGGTCCCTCATTTGTAGCGCGTAATGACCTCTATCGTGCTAATATCCGCACCCGTGAAGTGGCGCTTATTCTCGCCCCAACAGAAGGTGGACGATTTTATTTTAGCCCTGACAAAGAAACCATTGTCGTCGTTTATCCCGGCACTTATGGACGACAAGATGGACGCATTATCGCCCTTGACCCCCTCAAAATACGTGAACCGCGCAATTTATTATTTTTTGTTGGCGTAGCAACTGGCTCAGAACGCGCTTTTTATCCAGCTATTCGTTGGTTGCCTGATAGCAGTGCTGTGCTGACGGCTATTCCTGATAGTGATTTGGTTTATGCCGACAACGATTCCCAATTTGAAGTACCATTAACTCGTTTGTGGCGCTTGCCGATAGCAAACCCTTCTGACCGTGAATTGCTGGGTAGTTTACGGATTAGCTTTTTTGGCTTGCCACGCTGGTCAGGTAATGGGGATGCGATTAACTTTTTGCGCCGTGCTGCCGGAACGAATGATTTCACGGCTTATGTCGCGGATAGAGTGGGGCAAAATGACCATGCCCTCTATGCAGGAACGGTAGGCACCATTGAACAACCGCAATGGATACCTGAGAGTAGCGAATTTTATTATGCGCGTGCCGAACCCGATGGGACATTTGTTTACTATATAGGCGGCATTGACCGCGAAACACAGCGCCTTGCAGACGAAGCGATTATCTTGCCGCTATTTGTGAGCAACGATGCTTATGTTTATGCGGCACTCGGCAATGGGCGTGTTGATATGCGCTTTGCACGTTTGGGCGAAGAATCACAATTTATTGGGAGTGCCGGGGTGAGTGTCCCAATTTTTGATGCTATTTTAATCAATGGATAATCGAAAAAAGCGTAACGCAGAGATACGGAGAATCAGAGACGCAAAGCATGATTTTGAATAGAAATCTTGGCGTTTTGGCGTTTTGGCGGTTCATCTTTTTTTGCAATTATTTACCGAAGGTTACTTTAAGTAAGAATCGGTAAATAATTAAAAATAAAATCTCGGTTTTGTAGGGGCGCAGCGCCAGTACGACGGAAGTCTAATCATCAAGAATTAAATTTGGAACTATTAGTACATGACCAAAAAAGTTTTTATGTAGGGGCGCAAGGCATTGCGCCCAAAAAACACAAGTCTAATCATCAAGAATTGAATTTGGAACTATTAGTACATGACCAAAAAAGTTTTTCAGGATTTCGTAGGGGCTAGGCGTGCCTCGCCCAATCTTCAAGAATTAAATTGGGCAAGTATTAGATACCTACCGTGTGATATTGTACATTAAAGCCAAAACCTCTGACATGCAGAGGTCTGGCAGATAAAGGGGATAGGATAGGAGCATCCAAGGAAATTACAAATTTTGTCTAACTTGATACTATGGTAGCATCTGTTCCTTACAATTTGGTGAACAGACGAATCACTTTACTTCTCACTTGTTAAACGCCAGAATAGTATTACCGGAAGCCACATAGACAATGCCTTCTCCGGCATCCGCGACAACTTGGGTAATACGCTCAAATAAGGTCTCATCTTGTACGCGATAAGCTGCCCTGAATGTTCCGGCGGCAGTGGTTTCATAGATGGTGCGCGTCGGGCGGCTAACAAAGTAAAAGCCCGTATCAATTGGGTCATCGTTGAGGAACATACTTTGCACTGAAGCGGTTGATAATTCCAAACCATCCCGAAAACCACTAAAGGCAAAGTCGATAGGGTCGCCGCCGAGATGATGAGTCATCGTGCCATCTTCATACAGGATGAAAACTGCCCCACGTGTAGACCCTGTGTTTCCAATTGTAAAATCGACAGCATTATCTAATTCATAGCGAATCGACCCTGTGAAATATTCAGTAGGGGGACTCGCATAATTGTTTGTTCCGCTAATCGGTTCATAACGCCATAATTGGTCACTCCCTGCATCCATCACGTACAGATTTCCTTGCCACATCGTAATCTGAGTGGGATTAATCCAATTCTCAGCACCTAATAAGCGTTGGAAATCGCAGTCACTGACGAATCGTGGGCTGCAACTAATGAGGATGCCATTCTCATCAAGAGCGATAAGTTGCGTTCGTTGCTCATCAAAGTCAATACTGATAATATCGCCAACAAAAACGCCTAAACTCTCAATGCGCGATCCGGCGGCCATGGATGAGATAATCTGATGCGTTCCGGCGGCTCCCATGCCATCATCGCGCAAAGTCAAGCGATACGTGATATTCGCCGTATTATCAAAGGCATAAATATCCAATCCCTGCAAAATAAGTCGGCTGATATCGGCATCTGGAAAAGCATAAATAATCGTCGCGTTACGGCGGTCAATCCCATTGAGGCGGTCAATAATAGATTGTGCTTCTTGGGCGATTTGGCGCAATTGTGGGTCATTATTGTCAGGGCGCAGTTCATCACAATCGCCGACAATCGTTTGTGTGCCTTGCCATGCTGCCAGCACCCCTGCTGGATTATTCGAGTCAATGACACGGGCTGTATTGGCGGCGGCAACAGCATTAGTGACACAATCTTCAAAGGCGGTTTGTCCGACATTGAAGACCCAAGACAACATGACAATAGCAATCACCACAACTGGTAAGCCAATCACAGCCGTCATCATAAACGTTGCTGACATACGGGCTTGCTTGGGCGATGATTCAGTGCCGATGAGTTTGCCCGTTAAATTGCCGATGGCTGTTAGCGTATGACCTGTCGAGCGTGCTACTGATACTGAGCCGCCGATTAAGCGTTGTTTGATGCGAGCTTGAGGGGTATTGCGACGGGCAATTTCTTTTTCGTGGGCTTTGGCAATCGCTTCGTCTTGCACCACTTTCACCCGTGCCGCAGCTATCTCGGCTTGCAAAACCGCCGTTGATTGCCCTGTTGCGGCAGGTATCATCACAGGGATATCAGGCGCAACAAATTCGACCACCATCATCTGAACTTGTAGTGTGACCAGTGCTTTGAGGTCATCTAGCACTTGTTCGATATGAGCCGCTAACAAGGACTGCGTGATATTTTCCTTCGTGATTTCGGTAATATTGGCATCACACAACATCAAACGTGTGCCTTCATCAACGGGGTAGCGCGACATCTCGATATCTGGGATAGGCTGTACCCCTAATGGTGCTTTGAAGAGTTTATCATCATCGGTCAGATTTTCGGGAATCGTTTTGGTTTCGCCACTATACCGTAGCACAAGGGTTGCTGCCCCAGCGCGTGCAACATATAAATCTTGGCTTCGCAAAACAGCGATTATCATACTCGCTTCATAATGTTTGCGACCTGCCGCGTTATGCTCAAAGAGGTTATTATTCAACGTATTGAACACATCGCGCAATGCCGATGTCACACTTCCGGTTTGGCTAAAGTAACGTTCCGCCGCCATGAGTGCCATCTGCTCATAAAATGTATTGGGAGCAATCACACCCGAAGGAATGACCAATACAAAGAATGTATCAATTTCACGTCCACGCGCTGCTTTCTTGGGAGCAACTTCACACAGCGAACCGGGCGGTGTTGTTTTGATTGTTCGTCCACCTGCAATATAAAGGTGTCCAACCAGCGCCTCTAATTCAAACGCCATAAGATATTTTATTCCTGTTGACTATCGTGTGACACCCATTGTAATCAAATTGTGGGCTTCGCAAAGGTGCGGATAGTTAAAACATGGTCTGTATCTTTAGGAACATTCGCTATATTTTCATAAAATGCTTAACGCAAAGCTGCAAAGGGTGAAAGGCGCAAAGACAAATTTTGAACTTGACTCTCTGTGTCTTCTGCGTTCTCTGTGGTTCATTTTTTGAATATCTTTCCAGACCTTACTTAGCGTATGGATAATAATTACAAATTAATTCCCACGCCAGATACGAACACTGCCATCACCACTGCCTGTAATTAATGATCTGCCATCAGGGGCAAAAGACACGCCGAGAACCCAGCCGCCATGTCCGGTAAGGTTTTTGACCTCTTGTCCGGTGGCAACATCCCATAAACGCAAATTGTTATCGCGCCCACCCGTAGCAAGCAGGGTACTATCGGGGCTGAATGAGACCGCAAAAACGTCTCTTTCATGTAACAGCGTATGAACACGTTGCCCATTCCCACGCCGCCAGATTATCGCGCTATTATCGGTGCTACTAGATGCAATGAATTGTCCATCGGGGCTAAATGCCAGACTGCGGATTTCTTCACTATGTCCGGCAAGATTGCTATATTCTGCCCCATTTTCGGGATTCCAGAGGCGGACGATTCCAGTACGCCCTCCGCTTGCGACAGTTTGTCCTTCGGGGCTAAACGCAACCGCTAAGACACGGGTTGAATCTGCTGCGATGCGGCGAATCACTTGTCCTGTACTGATATTCCAGAGTCGTAATGTGCCATCTTCTGCGCCCGATGCCAATATTTGACCATTCGGGCTAAAGGCAATATCACGGATTGCCCCTGTATGCCCAATGAGAACACTCACGGTTTGCCCTGTGCCGGTATCCCAAAGACGAATCGTCATATCGCGTCCGGCAGATGCGAGTAATGACCCATCAGGATTGAAGGCAATCGCACTCACCACATCGCTATGACCGCGTAAATTGCTGGCTGTGCCATTGATTCCCGCGCGCCACAATTTGACGATGCCCTCACCATCACCTGCTGCCACCATCACACCATCGGGACTATAAACAGCGTCGCGCACTGGAATCGGACTATTGGGAATCAAAATTGCCACTTGTCGTACCAGACTCGCATTCATGCCGACAATGCCAACGGCTGGTGTGATAATAGCGCCGCGCAGGTCAAATGTTGCTGTGGCATCCGCCCGACTGGTAATCGCAATTTGCGCGACATTGCGTGTAGGATTAACCACTTGCGGCTGAGTCGCAATCGTATTGGTCTCGTCATCATCATTATTCGGTGCAAAAGCCATCAATAGCGCCATAATAATCAAAATAGCAATCAGCAACAAAGCCGCAACCCCTAACATACCGCCTTGTGCGACACGCATCATAATCGTTTTTTGACCTTGTTCGCGTTCGATATTTTGTGGTGGTCTTGTACGTGATACAGCTTGTTGCTGTTGGGGCGGTGATACCCGTGCCATATTTTGATAGGTTGCTTCTGCATGATGAACAGAAGAAGGCACAGAAGGCACAGGTTGACTCACTGTTCGTTCACTTTGCGGCGGTGAGGGTTGGACAGGAACTTGTGCAACAGATTGATGCAAGGCGGTTTCTGCCGCACGCGCTCTCGTGAGTGCCTCTTTGAGCGCATTACTGAAATTGCTCACCAATGGATAGCGATAGTTGGGGTCTTTGGACATTGCGCGTTGCAAAACTTGGTTGACAGCAGGCGGTAAATTAGGATTCACATCCGTTGCGTTAGGGGGCGCTTCGTTCAAGTGTTTATACATAATTTGCGATGGTGAATCAGCCGCAAAAGGTAGCTCGCCTGTTAATGTATGAAAGAGGACGACAGCCAATCCGTATTGGTCAACTTTGGGGCTGATATTGTCACCGCGCCATTGTTCCGGCGACATAAACGACGGTGTCCCCATAACGATATTGTCAGCCGTCAGGTTCAAATCAGCTTGTATGGCTTTTGCAATACCAAAATCGACTAGATAAGGGGTTTGCTGCCCATCAAACATGATATTGTTAGGTTTCACATCGCGGTGAATGATGCCACGAGAATGGGCATAATCAAGAGCCTTAGCAATCGCCTCAACCATCAAAATCAAATCATTGATATGCTGTGCGCCGATATGACTCTGTCCTAAGGTGTAATTGAGCAAGCGCATCACCACAAATGTAACGTCATCATTGACCCCAAAATCATAAACAGGGACGATATGGGGATGTTCTAAAGAAGCCGCCATTTTTGCTTCTTGATTGAAGCGTTGTAAATAATCCGGCTGTCGCGCTAAATCACTCGATAGAATTTTGACAGCGACATGGCGGTCTAACTCTTCTTGATAAGCACGATAAACCGCACTCATACCACCTTCGCCAATTATTTCAACCAGCGTATATTCATCAATTTGTCGCCCTGCCAAGTCACGAATGTCCACGCGATGCTCCCAGATAATCTTACCAATAATGCCCACAGTTTAGCACATACAATTCTATCGTTATATCTGCTTTGAGGAAAATAGTCATTGGACAAATTGCCCGAATCTGCATCTTTTTTTCTTCCAATACCGTATTAAGTGGTGAATAGATGTACAATATATCGCATATTGACCGTAAACAACGAAAAACAACGAAAGAAGGCTTGCGTGTCACGTTCGCGTTTACTGCTTATTACACTCAGTCTGCTGTGGATATTGGCGGCTTGTTCACCTCAAAATAATGATTTCGATGCTGAAACCGATGCTGTACCGCTATTGAATGATTCAATTGATAATTTGCGTGGGTTAGCCTCATTTCGCATAGATATTGAACAAGGTGGCACGCCATATCGCTTCAATTTCCAGATGGGTCCCGATGGCTTCCTGTTTGAGACATTTTTAACGGAGGCGCAAGGGGCATACATCGCACCGGATAGATTATGGGCAAATTCACTAATTTCGATTCGTGGCGCACTGGTCAATATTGGCTTATTTGCGACAAGTGATGGGCAGTGGCTTAAACCGTTGAGCAGCAATTGGCTGGAATTTGTCTATGCCGAAGGCTTTAACCCGGCTGAAATGATGGTTGAAGGGGGTGGTTTCCAAACAGCGATTGACCGTATGGAAGAGGTCGAATTTATTGGGCAGGAAAACCGCAATGGCGTTGATGTGCTGCATGTTCGCGGACTCGCCGATGGTGATACCGTGAATGCCCTGTTATTCGGCTTGTTATCTGGTATTGAGGGTATTTCGCAAGCTGATATTTACATTGATGTGGAAACGCAAATTCCGAATGAGATATTGCTGACCTTGCTCGATAGTGCCGAAGAAGATAACGAAAATACATTCTGGCGCATTGAAATTTATGACCTCAATGCCAATATCGAACTGGATAGACCCGAAGCAGTCCCTCCGCTAGAGGTGCGCGTTGTTTCATCTGAGCCACCTTTCAATATTATGGATTATCTGGGCTGGATACTCGGATTTTCGGCATTGATGGGTGCAGTGGTGACACCAATAGTCTTTCATAACAAAAATCGCAGTGGCTTGCTGGGACTATTGGCAGGTGCTATTAGCGGTGGAATCGGTAGTCTATTTTTATTATTACCGTTGTGGTTTTTTGTCTCCTCTGGTGAAGGCAAAACCGACGAAAACAGCCAAGTTCCGCAGCAAGCGACAGCATCACAACTCGCAAAGGTGAACCCATGGGTGGTGATAGCCTTCATTTCGATACCGGTTTTTGTGGGGTCGCTCGATTTAACAGTTGTCAGTGCTTTTTTGCCGGAATTGGTGTCTGAAATTGGCTTGCCCTTTGATACAGGCTTAGATGATGCGGCGTGGATTGTGACCTCGTATTTGTTAGCCTATACTGTCAGCCTAACATTTATGGGGCGCTTGAGTGACCTTGTAGGGCGACGAGTGGTTTATGTCGCTTGCTTGCTGGTCTTCATCATCGGTTCGGTATGGGTGGCGATTGCCCATTCGTTTCCAACGGATTTATTATTCCAAATTTATCGTCGTATGGGTCTCAGACCGGATATCGCCTATGTCAATTTGCATGTCATCATCATTGGGCGAGTGATATCTGCTTTGGGGGCTGGGGCGCTTGTTCCTGTGAGTATGGCTTTAGTCGGTGATATCTTCGCGCCCGATAAACGCGCCCGACCACTCGGTTTTATTGCCGCTATGGATACGCTCGGCTGGGTTCTGGGTCCGGTTTATGGGGGAATCTTCATGCAGGTTATGCCGTGGCAAGGTCTATTTTGGGTTAACGTGCCACTGACTCTTTTGGCGCTGTTCAGTGTGCTATATGCCTTACGCCACGTTCCGGTATTTAAGGTTGTCGGGCGCTTTGACTATCTCGGCACAGTCTTGATTGTGGCTGCCTTATCTGCCATGAGTATCGGACTCGGCTCGAATGTGGATTTGAGCAGTGGCAATGCCAGTATCGAAGATTTGCGTCCTTTGCCAGAATATGCACCACTATTACTGACGATGGCAGTTATTCTATTTTTAGCTTTTCTATTTGTCGAGAGGCGTATCAAAGACCCACTCATCAATTTAGGCATGTTCAAGCGCCGTAATCTGTGGTCAGCCTCACTGGTGAATTTGCTGATTGGTTATTGCCTCTTCATTGGCTTGGTAAGTGTGCCATTGCTGGTTAATATGCGCCAAGAATCAGAGTCACTCGCAGAAGCGGCATTACAAGTGGGCTTGTTGCTCTCGACTTTGACACTCCCGATGGCTGCGGCTGCTTTACCGGGTGGCTGGCTCTCTGACCGCTTCGGGACACGCAATACGATTCTGCTGGGATTAGTATTGGCGACAGGCGGTTTTCTGGTCATGTGGCAAACATGGGCAATTGATATGTCAAATCTGTTTCTGTCGCTACAGATGGCGGTTGTCGGTATCGGCATCGGTTTGACATTTTCGCCTGTCAGTACGGCAATTATCAACAGCGCTTATGATGAAGAACGCGGTGTTGCGAGTGCCTTAGTGATTATCTTGCGCCTGATAGGAATGACGGTCAGCATCAGTACGCTGAGTTCAATTATGCTCTACCGCGTCAATGCCCTAGTTGCTGAGGCAAACAGCGCCCTAGAAACATTTGATGGCAGCGCCTTAGTCACGATTTATACCGAATCAACCGTGAAGATTCTCGGCGAAATGGGCTTAATCGGGGCAATTCTAGCAGGGTTAGCCATTATTCCAGCCTTGTTCATTTCGCAAACTGTGAGTCTGCCGGATGAAGATAAAATGCCGACATAAAACCCGAATATCATCCCCATAGATAAATCTAGGGGTTTCCAAACGGAGGTTTTTCGATGATAGATATTAGCCATGCAGTCTCTTTTATCTTTGAAGACCGTAAATGGATGAGCAAAGTCGTTTTGTTAGCGATATTCTCTTTTTTGAGTTTTACGATTGTGCCTTTTGTGCTTGTACTGGGCTATATGCTGCAACTTGCGATAAATGTCCGTCAGGGCTTGCCGCGTCCTTTGCCAAATTGGGATAACTGGGCTAAGAAACTTACACTTGGCGGACACGTTTTTCTGGCATTGCTGCTCTACAATTCGCCTCTTATTTTCATTTATAGTTGTTCGTGGGTCATTGTTGCGGGCTTAGGGGGTGGTATCCTCAGTGGTGGCATTGGCTTCCTGACTCTTTGTTGTGCGCTACCGTTTAGCATCTTGTATACGATGGTTGCGTGGTCAATGTTGGCAACAGGTGTTAGTGAATATATGGAAACAGGTGAGGCAGGGTCAATGTATCGCCTTGTCCATTTGTGGGATGTGATGCGAGCTAACACAAAAGTTTTACGACAATGGGGACTATACGCCACAGTGGTTAATGTAGTGTTGCTCATTTTGCTGGTGATTCCGTTTCTGGGTTGGGTGCTGATAGGCTTATTCGGCTTCCCTGTGCATGGGCATTTGTTCGGGCAGTTCGCACATCAATTGAGTTTGACGAATAAACCTAAATTACACAAAAGTAAGAACAGGTAAATCATTAAAAATACAATCTCGGTTTTGTAGGGGCATAGCGCGCTACGCCCTTACGACAGAATTCTAAGAACTTACCGAAGGTTACTACAAGAAGCCTATATGGAAATATTAATTAACGCGAATATCGTTTAGAAGCTGTTTGAATATTCGCAATACTAAGCATCGGGATGGTTTGAAACCATCCCCTACCCATGAAAATAAGGTTCAAAGGTAGGGGCGCGGTCTGTGACTCGCCCGTTAATACAAAACATAGCCTTAATTTCCAAACAGGTTCTTAAGTATTTATTCACCTTTCAAGAAAAAGCGTAACACAGAGAAGCGGAGAATCAGAGGCACAGAGCATTTTTGAATAGGGATTTTCGTGTTCTCTGTGGTTCAAATTGCCCTCAGTTTATGGATAGGTGAACAGTTACACGTTTAAGGATTCTGTCAAAAATGAGGGGCACAAAAGGTCATAGTCCGTTGTAGGGGCGCAATACATTGCGCCCTCTAGACTTTGGCACATTAAAGTAGCCTACGGCGATATGTCGAGAGCTACTTTTCGTTATAAAGTGTTATAAAAAGACGAAGTGAGGGCTAAGAGCGTGCCGCACCATAGATAGCATTGGACAAGCCCTGCAAAAGGTCTT
>JAUZRW010000078.1 GCA_030950085.1 Anaerolineae bacterium | reverse complement strand
ATCACGGACATCAACCAGTTGACCGACTTCGACTTGAATATTACCAATCGCGCTTTCTGGTAACATCGCTTGGCGGTAAATTTGTGCTAATTCGGATGAATAGCGTTGTGTTGGGTAATACATGATGCCTCATTTATTATTCTAGTAAATCGCGCAAATCCATGTCATCATCGTCATCGGCGGGCGCGTCTTCATCATCATCACCACCGATAATATCCAAGAAATCGTCATCATCTTCTAGTACTGCTAACTCATCCAATGCAGATGCACTGTCTGTCGCTTTCGTTTGTGGTGTCGATGCACGCAATAAGTCATCATCCCCGACACTTGCTGTAGGCGCAATCAACCATTCTTCTGGAATCGGGATAGCATCATCATCAGTCGCATCGCTGACCCATCGTGGCATTTGTGCTGCGCGGTCTTCCACAGTTGTCGGTGGTCTAAATACTCGTCCGCGTGCATCAAAGACAATACCAGCCGTCCCACCTGCAAGTTTGAGATGCAAACGCCGTTTACCTCCAATGCTGAAACCACGCGAACACGTAATACGAATATCCAATGTTACATCGTGTGGAACAGGCAATGTCAGGAAGTGTCCGCCGCGCAACTCCGATTTAACCGAGTCGCCTTCGCTTGTTGTAATTTTCAGGTGTGCAACCACTTTATCAAACGTTGGTTGACCATCAATACTGAGCAGTACCCCTAGATGTTCGAGACCATCCCCTTCTAATAATTGAACGGCTGCATCAGGATTGAGGCGTGCTAAGGCACTCATCGCTGGTATCAGACCATAGGGGTCAGTCTTAATTTCAGTGATACCTGTTGGTTGCAAACAATCTGCAATCAAGAGCATGTTATAAGCGGCATTGCCCGTATTGGTTAAAGCCGCGCCACCTGCAATAATTGCTTTCACAGGGTCTAATGCGCCGACACCTTCTACCTCAGTCCACAAATTGCGTGCATTTTGCATCATTTGACGCAAGCCGGCCCGTAGCAAGGCATGTTCTAAATACAACTCGCGCAGATTCATCGGTAATGAGGACGGACGAACAGCCTTATTCATCGCATAATCACGAATTTCACCCGTAGTCGGATAAAAAGGCAGCCACGCAGCAACAGTATCCTCTCCGACTTCTTGCAACAGCGTATAGGCACTATGACCTAAGCCCTTCGTCGTGCTGATGCGTGTTGAGGTTTGTTTGTTAAAAACACCGACAAGAATACTAGATGTACTGCCAATATCGACAGCGAGGACATCGCCTTTATTGACTTGTGCAAAATATTCTGCCACTGCGACGTAACTCTGCGGTGTTGGCAGAATACCTGTACTGGTCATATTGGCAACGCTGACAAAACTATTGCCATGAGTTTCTCGATGTTCGTCATATGCCTTGCCCAATTCGACCAACACTGATTCAAAAGACTCATCTTCCATGTTAGGGCGAATGTTGCTGGCTCTTAGAAGCGTCGTTAATTCGCCAAACATCGTCTCGACGGTTTCAGTCAGGGCATGATTACCGGCATAGATAATCGTGGGGCGTAATGTCGGGTCAGTGATACGCAGAGCCAGTTGAACGGTTTGCAAAATATTGAGCAGCGCCGTTTGTGCGCCGTCATCTGTGCCACCTGCTATAAAAATCAAATCGGGGCGACTGAGCATGAGAGCATTGAGGCGTTCTTCTTCGCTGAGACCATCGCGCAGATGAATTTGTGCTACAGGTTCAACATAGGCACTCGAAATAGCGCGGAGTGCGGTTGTTAAGCTAATTTCGGGCATCAAACCAACCATGACGGCACGGATAGGATGACCGGCACTTGATGTTGTGATGAAAGTATCGACACCGCGACGACTGTTATCTTCGGGGGTGATAATTTGCCCTGAAGAATCATAAAATTGGCGACCTGTGACTTCTTCAATATGATTGATAAGGCGTTGTAGCCCCACACCCACATCATCAACAGGATAGCCTAAAGTGGATAGCCCTCTTTCCCGTGCAACGATGCGATACTCACCATCGACCACATCAACCAAGACCACACGGGTATGGATGCTGCCAAAATCTGCTGTCAATATTGAGCCTGCTTGTGCCATAAATTTTTCTCGTTCCTACAAAATGAACCGCAAACGCGCAAAGAACACAAAGGATTCTATTCAAAATTCAGTTAATCACGATTTTGTATTTTGCGGCGGACAGCATGGATGCTGTCCCTACAAATGAGCCACTATGAACTGTAAGGACACAATCTATTGTGCCCGCGAATGACTATGCTTCACTGATATTAACGACTTAACAAAACACTGATTTGCCCTGTGAGAACCGTCAGGCTGGTTAAGATTGCTGTGGCATAAATAGCCCCTAATGTCACGACAATGAAGCCCTGACCAATATAACGCAGTAAGGCAATTATGCGCCCATTGCTGACTGCCCCATCAAGATTTTGCCGTGCCTGATAACGGAAGTAAAGCAACGATGTTACCACGCCAATCAATATAATGATGCCATTGATGATAAACCACACGTCAGCGTCAAAATCAAGAGCAGTCGTATCGCTTATCAGTGGGATAATGGTGCCTGTTGTTGCCCCAACAAGGGCGACTGCTGTACCAACTGCAATCAAGAAAGCCAAAGCTAGATTCGTGAGACTTTTGAGGGCTGGGATGGGCTTTAGTAGCAATAATAGTGCCAGTGTTCCCGCTATAATGATGACAAAAAGTCTTGCACCAATTTCATTCTGATTCAGATTATCCCAGATGAACAAGGGCGTAATCACACTTCTCACGATAGCGATGGTTGTGAATGCTGCCGTCAAGCCGACAAAAGCCGATACTGCAAGGCGAAACAGGACATTATCTCCCAAGATATAGCTAAAAATTAGCAGCGTTAGCGTAAAGCTCGTAATGAGACTTATCGACATTGTTTACTCTCCTCTACGCCGTAGCCAGCGAATAATCCAGTAGCCGTTGCCGACAAAAATGATTAAGATAGTCGCCAATAAGCCTAGCGTCATCGCATTCCAACGTGCCTCAACATCCGGGATAGGTTCGGGGAATACATCCGGCGCAAAGGGTGTCACTGTTGGCGTGGACGTATTCGTTGCTGTCGGTGTCACCGTCGGCGTATTGCTCGGTGTGGGTGTTAGTGTATGGGTTGCGACAAAGCCGGAAGCGCTTAGAGGCACTTCATCGACACGAATAAGGCGTGTCTCGACCCAGCCTGTCCGACCATCAATCAGCAATATTTGGGATATTGTCTCGCTTTGTTGCAACACGACAAATTCTGAATTAGCAGGCAAGTCTTCAATCGGCGTGTCATCCAAATCCGCATTATCGAAAACAGCAATCGTTGTCCCAGAGGCATTGCGCCCGACATTCACCAGTGATTCGGGAGTAGTTGTGGGGGCTTCTGTCTCAGATTGTTGGAAGTTGCGCGGTGGTGGTCTAAAGAAACGCACTGCATCCTTGCGATACAAACTATCTGCTTCGCTTGCGGGGACAAATTCTACCTCTGTCAAGAATGCCGCAATCCACGCCTCACGACCATCGGATAAGACAACTTGCAGCCAATCATTTGCGTCATTGCGCCCGATAACACGCAAACGCTCATTCGGCGCGACAGTTGAAACAAGATTGAAACCTGCGCCCGCCCCCTCACGGACATTGACTCTGCCCGATGCGACCACAATCGCTATTTCCACCATTTCCTCTTCATCTACTGTTTCGGGTGTTGATGACGGCTCAGATGTGGCTGTGGATGATATTTGTGTGGCTACAATGTCTTCCTGTGTCGGCGTTGCTTCCTCTTTTACAGGTTCATCTGCTGGCTCATTCATCGGCGCAACAGTGGTATCTGATTCTTCTGCTGTTGCTGTTAGCTCGACTGCTTCTGTTTCGTCAATGACCGGAACAGCTTCAACATCCTCAATTGCTTCTAAAGTGGGTTCGGGTGTCGCTGTTGAGGGAGTCGTTGCAGTGGGTTCAGGTGATTCTGTCACTTCGACAGCCGTATCTGGTTCAGTGGCTTCAGTTTCTTCTACATTGGCATCAACACTATTTAAGCCATAATCTGATAATAGCATGGATTGATAGGTCACAGCATCGGCATAGCCAATCATAAGCGGCAAGGAAGTATCGTCATCATCGCTATAGGCTTCGACAAAAGATTGGGCAATCGGGCGTGCGGATTGACTAATCGCTATAATAAAGGGTGTATTGGTTTGCGGGATAATTTGTTCCATCCAATCACGAACCGTCTCGCCACCATCCGCAATTAAGATAATCGTCTTAAACTCATCCAGCGAGCGCATGGTTAAGTTTGTTGGTTGCCCGTTGGAGTTGTTGCTGACAATTGTAGCTAAATTGCCTGCTAAATCGCGCAGTCCGAGATTCCCGGCTGGCAAATAACCTACTACGTAATAATCACGGTTATAGCCACCTTCACCCGATAAGCGTGCTGCAATATTTTCGGCGCGGAGTGACCCAATGGCATCACTGCTGACAATCACGGGGATTGCCCCTTGATGTAAGATATGCGTCAGCAAGCCTTCGGTGAATAAATCGAGTTCACGCGCCCCTGTTGCGCCATATTCGACAGCCAATAAAACAGTTTCTTGTGGTTGCAGATTATTGATGCGTTGATATGCCCACAAGCCAGAATTGGCACTGGTATCGTCATTAAAAGTTACGGCAGGTGGGTCACTGACATTGAAATCCTTGCTATAGAAGGGGACAAGTACCGCAGCCGCCAAGATGATTGCAATCACCCAACGACCAATCGCCAAGTTCAAACGGCGACGACGGGGGGCAGCGCGTATTGCAATCTCATCATCATCACTAGCCACCGCCTCACCTACAATTGAGCGCAAAATTTCTGCCCGTTGGTGTTGCTGCGGCGAGAGTTGCGGCTCTGTGCTAATAACGCTTGTTTCGGTGGTGATGACCTTTGCTGGGATAAGTGCCTCGCCGATATTGGGGACAACTTTTGCCATGCGTTGACGGTCAGTTTCAGAATCCGTTAGATCACTTGTCAATTCCAGACCGCGCTCATGGAGTTCGAGCAAACGGTCATCTAAGCCATCCAGTGAACGGTCTTCCAAGTCACGGATAACTTTTGTGGCGGCATAGGCATCGCTCTTGCCAGATGCTGCGTCTCGCAACCATTCTGGGATGTCTGCCGCTTCAACAACATCCGCTTCGACTAGACCATCATCAACCCTATCGTATTCATCAAAGATGTTGTCTAAATCCGTTTTAATCGGCATAGAGTCATCATCTTCTTTGATGTCGCCTAAATCATCAATGGAATCCAGTAAGTCATCAACATTGACAGTCGCTGGTTCTGGCGCAATAAATTCTTTATCGTCTTCTATCGCATCATCTAAAGCCGATAACCAATCTGTATCATCGCCAAAATCATCATCTTCGACCAAATCATCTGTGCGTGATAACAAACCAGAATCTCTCTTCTTGAGAGTCTGTTCGGGAATTAGTTTTTCTTCTACATCATCGCCAAAATTGAAGTCGAAATCTTCCTCAACCTCACTAGCCACAGGTTCTATATCTTCATCGCCAAAATCGAAGTCAAAATCTACTTCATCCTCACTAGCAACGGGTTCTATATCCTCATCTGAGGCAGCTTCAAGGTGAGATTCTAAAGTTGATGGGTCGAGTCTTCCCGTCTCATCAAGTGATGCAAGAACTTCCAATTCTTCACCATCAAAGGTGATTGTGTCTTCTAGGCTAGTCGCCGCATCGCCTTCAAACTCGCTTTCGATATCTGCTAGAAAATCAAGACCATCGGCATCGACATTTTCAATCATGTCGGTGATACCCGTATCAAAGGCAAGCGGGTCTACGGCATCATCATCTAGCTGCGCTTCCATATCCGAAAGCAATTCCAGATCCGATTTTGAGGCTTGTTCAATCAAATCGGTAATACCCGTATCAAAGGCAAGCGGGTCTACAGCATCGCTAAGGTCTTTATCGCCTTCCAGTTCATTTTCTACATCGACAAGAAAATCGAGTTCACTCTCATCAACGTTATCAAATAAATCTGTGATACCTGTATCAAAAGCGAGAGGGTCTTCGGCATCATCGTAGTCCGCATTATCTTCCAGTTCATCTTCGATGTCTGCCAGAAAACTCAGGTCGCCTGTATTGACATTTTCAATCATGTCCGTAATACCCGTATCAAAGGCAAGTGGGTCTACGGCATCGTCATCTAGCTGTGCTTCACCCTCAACATCTCTTTCAAGCTCGGCTAAGAGGTCGTCCATACTAATATCATCATCACCAACGATATCTAGCTCTGCCAACAAATCATCAACATCGTCATCATCGCCTGTATCGAGTTCGGCTAGGAGGTCATCTAATTCACTGCTATCTCCACTACTATCGAGTTCAGCGAGTAAATCATCTGTTTCGCTGATAATTTCAGGTTCGGTTTGCGGTGTTTTTATATGTGCCATCCAGTCTGGCTCATCGACTTGCGGCTCTTCCATCCAAGACTCGTCTGGCTCAGAATCTTGATGAGCGAACATCGCGTCAAATGCCGAATCCATTTCAGATGAGACAGCCTCTTCATCGGGCTTCGCACTTGAAATGGATTCGTCCCTATCATCCAGATGCCAACCTGTATCAGCAACCTCATCATCTGCCAAATCATCAACAGATTCCATCTCTTGTGTAAAACCGGGCCCCAACTCACCCCACATGCTGTCGCTTGCCGTGGATTCATCTGAGTCTATGGAAAGAGCATCTGACTCGTCATCGTCATCGTCATCCGATACAGAGGCATGGGCAGCCGCGAGGTCTGCTTCGGAAACGTCCGGCAATTCCATATCAGACATCCAATCCGGCAAATCTAAGCTGCTATCAGAGGTAGCTCCGGATTCTGTATCGCCAAAGTCAGCCGCTTCTGCTGCGTCCATTTGGCGCTCAAATTCGCTGTCAATAATTTCAGGATGTGGCGATTGCCATTCTTTAGAGGCATCCTCAGTATTATCGTCATCGTTGCCAAGCCATGATAAGTCTCCATCGTGGTCACTATCTGCGAGCCACGACAAATCTTCGTCGTCGACATCATCTGCGCTGCTGACAACATCGTTATCATCGTTGCTGCTTATCCAAGGCAATTCACTTGTAAAGCCTGTTGCACCTGCTTGTTGTCCGCCAGAATCCGAGTCATCAAAGAGGCTATCGTCATCAAGCCAATCCAAGCCATCATCGTCATCATCTGTCGGGAGGTTGTCGTTATCCCAGTCAGTCATAGTTTATTCACCATACGTTCTGTCTTGTCCAATCAAGACGCGCAAGCCAGTCACAAGGGTCGCTAAGGCAATACCGAGTAAAATACCGCGTGTACCGGCTGTGACAGGCACACGCATTAACCAATCTGTTACGCTAGTTAAGAGTTCAATACCGGGTAAGGGGAGCGCACCAATCAGAACGATTTCCACTGTCAACACAAATAACAAGCCCATCAACGTAACGCGCTTTCGTAACAAACGAAACGCCCCATAAACCAGCGCGAAAAAAATTAAGCCTGTCAGCGCACTTTCAATCGGGACTTGTACATTTTCTAATAGAAATTGAAAACCATCTTGTTCATCTATCGTGGGTCTTGCCGCATAAATCACGAGTGTCACAAAAAACATGACAATGATAATGATGCTGCTCAGTTTCGCGGTCAATTTCCCTTGAATCACACGGCGCGAATTGACAGCCAACAGATTGATGACACCAATTACAATCGTCAGGGCAATCGTCACGACTGCAATTCGCACAAATATCAAGGCGAGACCATCTGTCGATAGCACGCCCGATGCACCACCGAAAAACGGAATAGCGAAGCCATATGCCGTTTCTGGTAAATTATAAGAAACATCGCCCAATAACAGCCCTAAAAATGTGCTGAAACCGACGAAGACGACAATCACTGTTGAGAAGACAACCCCAATACGTTGTGCAATCTGTCGCATGAATTAGCCCCCTATCCCGAAAATAGAGCCAATGGTCTCAAGGATTGTTGGCAATAGAGGTCGCAAAATGGGGATTCCAATCAGTACAAGTATCAATAACCAGCGCACGCGGTCTAGTACGATGTTACGATTGGTCAAACTCACATCATCACTGAGGTAGCCCGGTGCCGCGAAAATTTCTTCACCAATCAGCGCCTCTGTTGCTAAGGCATAAGCAACTGCCTGACCATCAAGGCGGTCACTGACAGCAATTGAGCCTTTTTTATGGCGATTCGAGGCATTCAGTACCAGTGCCAATTCTGCCCCATAGCGCCCCGTGAGGACATTGCCACTCACTTGGTCATCAGCCTGCATGGTCATCAATGCTGCTGCAAATGCCAGCCGATTGCCGCTCGGATACCAACGCCCACTCAAGGCAAGGAAGGCATCAGAGCGTCCTTCGGCGTTATAAGCACGGCGCAAGGTATCCATTGTCAGAGGTAGTGCTGTGGTATCGGATACGGTAAAAATTGGAGACGCATCCCCAATCACCACTTCACGGGTCAGATAATAGATAAATTCTTTGCCGACCAGTGCCAGCAAGGTTGTATCGCCACCAATAGTCGCGCCACCTAAAGACACATGCAGGGGGCGATTGGCTTCAATACTCTCGCCCGTAATTTGCGGAACAATCGCAAATGCCCTGATGCGGCGCATTTGTGCGCGGTCATGGCGACGTACCAGTGCATTCAAAATGAACACCAGTAAAATTAAGATGAGAGCGGTAAATTGAGTAGTGGCTTCCACTAGCCGTCTGCTCCCTCGTTAAAGGTTGAATAAATAAATATTGCTTCTTGCTCTAGCGCCGAAAATCAATATTCAGATTTTCTATGGCTCACATCCTAAGCATAACGCACTTTAATGATTTGTGCGTCTATTTTGATTTTGCCGAGTGCATTTCAAGTGGGTACAAAATCTAAAATAAATCTTATTTCTTCTGAACCATTCTGTTTTCGTAGGGGCGTACCCACGTGTGCGCCTGTTGTTTTTTACGGGATGACCCATGGGTCATCCCCTACAATCTATGCGTTGGGATGACACACACCCTATTATGCCTTATTCTGAAAATAATGATTATAGGTCGTTACTTCGATTTTCGTTTAATTGTTGACGCAAACTTTCCACACCATTTGGCATATCGAGTATATCGGCTAAATCCCCAATCGCATTCCGCGCCCCGAAGATACCAGCAAACGGTTGTGCAACCCATAAGAATTGGGACGCTAGCGGCGCGAAAGGTTCAAGCACATCTAACAGTACATGAAGCGCCCCACCAAGACCTCGATTTTTGGCAGCCGTAATCCAAGCATGTTTGCTATGTTTGTCTTTTTCTTCCATAAGATGGATTATAACACAGGCTAGGAATGCACGAAACTGATTAGGACTATCCGCTATTTCAAGTTTGGCACAGGTTAGAACAGTTCTCGCATAATTATCCAGCTATCAGTGAGATTCGATAAACGATTCACCACAAAGGCATGAAGGACACGAAGAGTTAAATTCAAAAGTTTCTCTGCGCCTCTGATTCTCCGTGTCTCTGTGTTGGGCTTTTTTGAATGGTGAATAGATGCTTTATCGCTTATGTTTGCGTAAGGTGCGTGAATCAGAGCCGACAACATAGGTCGTATCCGAAGAGCGATTGAGCAAGCGGTCAACGCTTCTTTTGGGTTTCTCGTCTACCTCGTCTAGCAAGTGAGGTGCATACTGCGCGACATCATAGCCAAAGTCAGTTTGCGCTAATTTTTCAAGATTGATAGAACGACGTAAAAAACTCCAGCGTGTCGGGATATTAATCACCTGCCCAATCGGAATAAAGTCCGTTTTCCAACCATAAAATAGTTTTTCCGCTAGACCGTTGACTTGTGGCTTGACCTTGTTATGGAGGAAAATCCCCCGTTGTTGATTTTTACCGCCGCCTTTAACCCCAAAATGACTGATATTCTGCCATGTGGTGAATAAGCGTGCGCCGCCGCGTTGTAATTCAATGCCATCGTCTGTCACATGAACATGGGTTTGGGTGGTGAAAATAATGCCATACCATAACATCCACGCATCCACTACGAGAATGAGTGCCAGAAAGAAAATCGGAAAACCGCTTGATGTGCCAAAGTCCGCAGTCCGTAACACAAAAGCGTGTATTCCTGCCATCAGCAAGCCCAATGAGAGCATAAAGAGGCGCATCGGCAGCCCCGGTATATATACATTGCCCCTAGCGCGTTTGAGTTTCATCGAAAATACCCTCCACCAAAAATGTTCTTCTCTACCATTGTATCTTATGACAAATTTCATGCGCCAATACCCCCAATGATTCGGGGATGACAAGTGAAACTAAGTCATCATAAGGCTGAGTCTTGTCATCCATGCCAATTTCCCACACAATGCCCCACGATTTGAAGCGTGTCAGGATAGTGCATGAAACAAGGACGAATTTGCTTATGGATGCTTCCGCTACTGCTGCTGGTTACATGGCTCGGTGCGCGAGGCATCAATGCTGATATTCTGTTTGTCGATGAATACTGGTCAATTCGTAATAGCGGCGGCGACCCCTTTGGCACATTGGGTTTGATGGGCATTTGGGAGCGCACAGCAACACTCGACCCCGGCGGTATGGGTGTCCTCTATCATTGGTTGCTCAATGCGTGGGGACGGCTCATTGGTTGGTCAATTTTTAGTGTACGGACTTTTTCACTACTGGCAGGGTTACTTGCGCTTGCGATGCTTTATCGGCTGGGTGGCAAACTGTTCAATCGGCAAGTTGGCTTATATAGTGCGGCAGTCTTGGGATTATCGGCTTTTTTCATAGATTATTTGCATGAAGCGCGTGCTTATACATTACTCGTTTTTTTAGTATCGTTCACCATCTATGCGTATCACAAAATCATGATTGCAGAGCGCAAAACGGACACAATATATCACGTCCCTACAAAGCATCCTGTAGGGACAGCATACATGCTGTCCGAAAATAACGCTTTTTTCTGGTACATCGCCCTATCGCTCTCACTTGCGGCATTAGCCTATACCCATTATGTGGCATTGACCATGGGAGTCGTTCTCGGCATTTTTCACCTGACACAGTTTCGCAATGAGCGGCGTTGGTGGTTTGTTGCGCTGGCAATGGCTATCGGCGGAATGCTCTTTTTGCCATGGTTAGGCGTTACTCTGACAGTGATTGAAACAGGTGCAAGCGATGTTAATCGGCAAGCAACCTCTATGACTTCGCTACAAATTTTACAAAACTTGCCGGATGCTTTTAGCAATGCGAATCTGGCGCTGTTGAGCCTATTGTTGATTCTGGCACTACGTCAACGCACAAAAGGCGCATTATTGCTCTGGGTATGGCTCATCGTAGCGCTAGTGATGGTGGTGATTGTCAATGTGGCGATTCCGTTTATGGTACATCTGCGCTATCTGATGATTGTCTTTCCTGCTTTCGCCCTGATAGTGGGACTCGGCATTTGGCATATCCGCAAAATGGGCGTTCCCGTGCTGTTGATTTTACTGGTGTGGATGGCTGCTGGATTGTATCAGAGTATCAATCCAACGTTTATAGATAATCAATTTGGGCAAATTTATCGCGCTCCGGCTGCTGGTTTCAATCGCGCTTATGATATTTTGAATGAACGTGCCGAAGCAGGTGATACGGCGTTGTTCCACATTATCCCCCCCAATTTTGAGGCATTTAATTTATTCGTACTCGGTTATTACTTCAACCCCTTTGATGACCCCAACTCAGCACTGCGCTATGACCAATTTGAGCGCATGAATGACAGTGTTTCGCTCTCTGAAAATGTTTATCTGCGAGCAGTATGGGATTCACTGGATAATGCGCCTGCGGTCTGGACAGTGCGAATCCCCGAATTAGAGACGACTCAGCATACGAATATCGTCAATTTTGCGTTGGATACTGCTTACAGTCGCTGTGAGACTGTTTTTGCACAAGATGATATGGTCATGGAATTATATGCACGCAGACCGAATACGACAGCAGAGGGTATCTTGATTGGGGATGATGCAGCACAGATAGCCATTTACAATTTGCAGCGCGGTTATCAAACAGATGATGCGTTGCATGTCACGCTGGGTTTTGTGGCAGAAAATGTCGCGTCGGAAACTTATTCTGTGGCAGTGCATCTACTCGATAGCGATGGTGTGCTGGTATCACAAGTTGATACTGGTTTTCCGAATGACCGTCCCTTTGCCTGTCTGGGTGTTACTTTGCCAATGGATAAACTGGCAACAGGCGCTTACACACTACAAACGATTATCTACAATTGGCAAACAGGCATACGCTTACAGGCACAGGAGGGCAATATTGTGGTGTTAGAGACTATTCAGCGTTAACGTGTAGAATAGGAATCAAATCCTAGCCCTGCGCTCTATTTGTGCATATTCATTATTAAAGAAGTGCCATGTAAATTGAAACAATAAACCGCAATGGGCGCACACGCGGGTGCGCCCCGACAATATTCATATTATTTTCGTAACTGCTCAGGGGTATTGTAACGGAAATTGAGAAAAGATGGTACAATCTGAAACATGAATGAGATACGCGAGCAATTGAGACAACTGAATAAAGAACAACTGATTGACATCATCTTGGAGATGCGTGGGCAG
>JAUZRW010000077.1 GCA_030950085.1 Anaerolineae bacterium | reverse complement strand
CATGTTTGCCTGAGCATGTTTCATAATATTATTGAGGCTTTCTTGTGCAATACGATATAAATTTAATTGCACATCAGGCGGCAAAAGATAACTTTGACCTGCTGTAGACACCCTGATTTTTGTTTTGTCCATATGACTCGCCATCCCACTGGCTAAATGAGATAGTAATATGTCAAGGTGAGTTTCAACCAATGCGGTGGGACGAAGTTCAAAAAGCAGGGTTCGCATTTCTGCCAATGCGCTTTTTGTAATCGTTGTTAATTTCGCTAATCCTTCAGAGGTCGCTTCGACATCTTGTTTGAGCAAGCGAGGCAGTGTTTCAGCAATCACACTAGCTGAGAATAATGTTTGTGAAACAGAATCATGCAGTTCATGAGCGAGTCGTGTTCGCTCTTCTTCGGCAGCCCTTTGTTGAGCCTGTTCATATTGTTGTGAATTTTGAATAGCAATCGCGGCTTGTGGGGCAAAAATCTGTAAGCGTTCGCTGTGTTCCTGAGAGAAAAAGTGTGCTTGATAACTGGTAAGATTGATGAAGCCGAGTAGATTATCGGCATTAAAAACCGGAACACCCAAATATGACTGAACGGGTCGTTTGTCTTCGACAATAATCCAATCAGGGTAGTCTGCAATGTTAGGGATGAGAAGCGGCAACCTACTTTGCCTCATCGTTTGAAATGTACGTGTATCATGTAACACAAATCGCATTTTGCTAATCGTTTTTTCAAGGGCATTATCGCCATGTGCCACACATTTCACCACACGGGTATAACCATCCTCGACAAGCATAAAGTCTGCAACATCATGTGGGATAACCTTGCCAATGTTCATTAAGATGCGTTCGACAACCTCTTCAAATTCAAGCGAACTATTCAGGATAGAAATAACTGAAAGAAGCGCCTCTAAAAAATTACGGTGTTCTTGTTCCGCTTGTAATGCCTTTGCACGCTCGGCTGCGTAACGAATAGCACGTTCCAAAGTATTCGGTTGCAACCGCGTTTTATCCAGATAATCAACAACACCGCCGCGCATAGCCTCAAAATCAATTTCCATACTCCCACGCCCTGTCAGAAATACAATCGGTACTCCTCGTGCCTGAACATCGGGTTCTTGTATAAAATCCAAGCCGCTACGCGCTCCCAAATCATAATCTAAAAGGCAAATATCGTACTGACGCTGGACAATTAAGCGCAGCGCCGTATCATAATCTCCCGCCCAATCTAAGTCGTATTTTGCAAGACTAGCATTTTCCAGAAAATCTTCAACCAGTTGATAGTGTGTTTCGTTATCATCTACGATAAGAACTTTGTAGGTCATTTGCTTCATGGTTTACACCAAACGATTTTGCTGTGCCGCAGCGACAGCTTGTGTTCGATTACTCACCCCTAACTTGCTTAAAATATTACTGACATGAAACTTGGCTGTTGCCGCGCTAATATTTAACTGACTCCCTATATCGGGATTGCTTAAACCTTTGACCATTAATTTCAGTACATCCATTTCGCGTGCGCTCAGTTTTATTTCTGCTTGCTGGTCTGCTTGTAATAATGCTTGGCGCACTTCCGGCGCTAGAACAAGATGCCCCTTATGTACCAATTCAATCGCTTGGGCTAATTCTGCGACCGATACATCTTTATATAAATAGCCATCCGCGCCCGCCGCTAATGCAATACGGATTTGCGATTGTTCGTTGGCATAGCTGGTAAGAACAATGATTTTGGTAGCATAATTCTTGTTCTTAATGATACGAATCGCCTCAATGCCGTTGATTTTCGGCATTACTAAATCCATTAAAATAATATCAGGTTGCAATTTCTCACAAAGCTCAATCGCCTCTTGTCCATCTGATGCCAGCCCGACTAATTCTAAGTTATCCCAACCTTGCAGAAACATCTCAAAGCCTTGTCTAACGACTTCATGATCATCAACTACCATGACTCGAATCATGCCTGTCACCTCTTCAATAAGGGCTATTGTCTCTCACTTACTTTAAGGAACATATTCCGTTAGCCACTGTTCCAGTTCATCCGGTGCAAGCGCCTTACTAAACAAATGACCTTGCACAATACTAACCCCCGCTTGTCTCATAAAGTCATTCTGCACTTTTGTTTCTACACCTTCTGCGATGACATTAACATCCAAAGAGGAAGCCAGCAAAATAATGGCTTTGATAATTGCCTCGCTCTTAGCGCGTGTCGAATTATCGGCTTCAATATCCATCACCAATGACCGATCAATTTTTATCGTATCAAAGTGCAGTTTTTGAAGGTAGCTTAACGATGAGTAGCCTGTACCAAAATCATCAAGCGCAACTTTAATACCAATTGCGTGTAATTGGGCTATCTTTTCAGCAGCCTCCGCGATATTGTCAATCATTAATTGCTCTGTGACTTCAATTTCGATGCTGTCCGGTGGCACATTATGTTGTTTCAGCTTATTGACAAATCTGTTGACAAAATCAGTTTCTTGGAATTGGGGTATGGCAATATTTACGGACAAAATCCAGTCAATCCCTTGTTGTCGCCATTGACTCTGCTGCTGACACACTTCGTTCCAGACCCAATTGCTAATAGGCACAATCAAAGCAAGTTCAGTCGCTATGGGCAAGAATTTGTCGGGTGGGATTGCACCAAGAGCCGGCGACTCCCAACGCAGCAAGGCTTCAACTCCTATGACTTTATTATTGTGGAGACTGATTTGTGGCTGATAATGTACAACAAGTTCACCACGTTCAATCACTCCATGTAACAAATTGCCGATGGCTATCTGTTCTATAACCTGACGATTGGCAACAGTATCGTATATCTGAAATGTGTTTTTACCAGAATCTTTAGAGCTATAGAGAGCGTTGTCTGCTTTTCGTAACAGTTCTTCTGAAGTGTGACCATCCGTAGGATAAAAACTCAAGCCAATACTCGCACTGAGAAATAATTTTTCGCCTTGAATCATGTACGGTTCTCGAATAGTCATGAGAATACGTTGGGCAACTTCTTGTGCTGGTTTTGCATCAAACAATTCTGAGAGGATGACAGTAAATTCATCGCCGCCCATCCGAGCGACCATATCATTTTCGCGCACACAAAGTAATAGTCGTTGTGCCACTTCTTGCAAGAGAATATCGCCTACTGGATGCCCTAAAGTATCATTCACACGTTTGAAACCATCCAAGTCAATATAAAGTAATCCAACCTGATTATCACTTGCCTTAGCATCCTGAATCGCCTTATCCAACTGCGTATGAAATAGGGCGCGGTTCGGTAATTCTGTCAGAGGGTCATGGTGTGCCTGATAGGTCATTTGGTCATGGAGTGACGTGAGCGTTTCAAGTTGTTCTTGAGTCTTATCAAAGAGTTGAGCGTTATCGAGAGCCGATGAGACACGCGAGGCTATCAATTTAATAAACTCAAAGTCTTCTTGTGTGAAAAAATTGGTATTGTCAGCTTCTAACCCTAAAATCCCAATTATGCGCCCAGATGATAGAAGCGGTATTGAAATCTGAGTCTTTGTTTCTCGAGACACCATCTCATAATCTGGGTCAAGTGTAATATCAGCTATCAGTTCGGCTTCCTGCTGTCTAGCAACCCGCGCTGAGATACTTTGGGTATCGAGTTGTTTTCCGATAATACTGTCTTCAATATTACCGATAGCATGGGCGATAACCAGACTTTCACCTTCCTGTAGTGCAATATAACCGATTTTCGCACGACTAAAACGTATCGTTGTATTGAGTGCGAGTTGCATCACGGATTGAATCGCAATCGTTTGGGTGACTTCACTTTCAATCTGATGCAAAAGCTCTAGCCGTCTTAGGTGTTTACTCAACTCCTCTTCGGCAAGTTTACGCTCGCTAATATCAACCACTTGACCCATTAGATAAAATGGTTCTTTCAAACTGGTGGAAATCCAAGTGGCACGCAATAAGATATAAACGATATAGCCTTCTTTGTGGATATAACGCTGTTCAATATGATATTGCAGTTGCCCCGTACCGTCGTCTATCGGTCTACCAATATCACGGTCATCGGGATGGATAATTGCTTCTAACCGTAAGCCTTGCAATTCTTCGATTTCATAACCCGTCAAATTACAAAATGTTTGATTGACGCGCCGCAGTTCGCCATCCATCGTCATCAAATAAATGCCAATGGGAGCCATCTCAAACATAATACGGAAACGCTCTTCACTTTCGCGCAAGCTATGCTGTACGACTTCACGCTCTAGCACACTACTCACCCATTGTGCCATTAAGCGCACAAAATCCGCGTCAGCTTCTGTAAACGCTTCAGGACGGGGTGTCTGGCTTGAGAAATTTAGCGTACCGAAGCGTTTCCCGTCAACGATTAAGGGCGCACCAACATAACATTCAAGGTTCGTTTTCTCATAACAGGGATGTTTTTTATACTTCGTTGCACTCGCATGAGTGATAGAAACCATTTCATCACTCGCATAAACTAATTCGCAAAACGTATCAGCAAGGTCGAAAATTTGTCCCGACAGTAATTCTACCTCTGGAGGGGCAGAAACGTGCTGTATCGTGTAAATGTTATCCTCAATTTTACTGATAATCCCCACATCCAAACCAAGCAATTGGCTGGCATTCTTCAAGGCATTCTGTAATATCGTTTCGACATCAGCACTAGATTGAGATGCCATAGCGTGCAGCACATGTAAACGTTCTTGGTGTTCTAGTAATGCCTGCTCAATCCGTTTGCGCTCAGTAATATCACGGACAATACATTGGATGTGTAATGGATTGCCCACATCATCTTGTACTAATTCTGTAAGGATTTCAGCATGGAATTCTGTCCCATCACGTTTTCTTAATATGCGCTCATATGGTGCAAGTTTCTCGCCATCATTTAATTGTCGCAACCTCTCAACACTCTGGTGTCGTGAAGATGGCGTACTCCTTTCTCGGTATGATAATCCTAGCAATTCCAATTTTGAAGAATCATAACCTAGCATATCATAAGCACGCTGATTAGCCCCAATGTAGGTGCCTTGAGTATCCATCAAAATAACGCCATCATGAGACTGCTCAAACAAAGCATGATAGCGGCTTGAGGCTCGTTGGATTTCTTGGGCTTGTTGCTGGATATTTTCAAAGAGATAGGCATTTTGCATAGCAATTCCGGCTTGATGCAGTAGCAGTTCAACAATGACAATTTCTTCGGCATCCAAAGTCCGTTCAACCTGTCCGTCTTCTAGTTCAACCAATGCCATCGCTTGACCTTGGACAACAATCGGCAGCATGACCAATGATTTGAGGTCTTCCTCCAGCATATATTGTTTCTCAGATTCGTCTAAATCCACTTGACTAATCGTTTGTTGAACAATATCCCAATCAGTCAAAACTTGCTTTGTGACAGGATAATCTCGCAAATGATAAATCATGTCCCATTTATGATACCCTCTATCTAGCAAGTCATAAGATACAATCGCTTTAACAGTGTCTTCTTCTCGATTCCAATTAGAAACAGTGCAAATCTGAAAACCTGTCAGTTGAGCAATCTCAGCGACTATGGTTTCCACTACTTCGTGAAAACTTAAGTTGGATGCAATAACACCACTAGCACCTTGTAAATTCAGTAAGCGAAGATTATGTTTGATTATCTTCTGCTCATATTGTTTACGCTCTGTAATATCACTGCGAACACCGGCCATGCCTGTAACAACACCGCCCTTGTCTTGCAGGGGTATCTTATTGATGATATACCATTTTTCCTTGAACGAATCCTCCCTATTAATAATCGCTTCGTTCTTCTCCATAACCTGCAAATCCATTTCATGATAAGGACGGAATGCTTCACCACCAATATCAATAATAGTTTTGCCAATCATATCTTGTAGGCTTTCAAAGCCCTGAATTGCCCTTGCAGACTCATTGCATAATATAAAATATCCATCCGTATCTTTGACATAGATTCTATCCGGAATCACATCAATCAAAGTACGGAGAATGTTACGTTCTTGCTCAAGTTCTTGCTGTGCTTGCCGAATAGATGTAATATCGTGCAGATTAATCACAAAGCCGCGGATAGTCGGTTCAGTCAGCAAATTTGTAATGGTGCCTTCCATCCAGTGCCATGAGCCATTGTCATGTTTCAGACATATTGCTAGGGGTATTCGGGTATAATGTGCTTGCTTGCTCATCTGGATAAGAAGCTCTTGAAACCTGTCCAAATCATCGGGATGAACTATCTCAAAAATCTCAGATAATTGACTATAGCCCAGCATTGTTTTTATTGAAGGGCTTGCATATCGAATAGTCCCTGCAACATCTACAATGCCAATCAAATCTGAAATATTCTCAACCAAGTGCTGAAAGCGTTGAGCCGCCTTTTGAGCCACTTCCTCAGCAACACGCTTCTCAATTTCAAGTTGTTTTTGACGAATGACCTTCTCAATGATAATCGGCATGAGACGCAGGTAGCCACCATCGACATCTTTGATGATAAAATCCGCCGCGCCATAATTAAGGGCTTGGATAACTAAATCCTCCCCTCCTAATCCACTCAGCATAATAATCGGCGTATTCGCATCATCTGACATCAATTTCTTTAGCACTTCTAAACCACTGAGAACGGGTAAGTTCTGGTCAAGAATCACAATATCATAATCTTTGTCATGGTATTTTGCTAAACCTGATGCGCCATCCATAGCAATATCGACATCATACCCTGCGCGTTTAAGGTGTTTTTGAAAAAGCCGCGCTAGTATCTCATCATCTTCTACATACAGAATAGCGCGTTGTTTTGTATCTGAAATCATGGTGACATTCTCGGTAAACAAACAATCGCTAGAAAACTCGCCAACTGACGAATTGTATCCGCAAACAATTGATAATCTTGTTTAACAAACTATCCGCGATAATGCTCTAACATCGGTCTCACTTTGTAATTTTGTGTGAGATGGGATGAAACCCCGAAAGGGGCTATTTATTGGGTTAGGATGCTAGGAGGCGGTAGAATGTGAATCCTACCGCCATGAATATGAGATGAAGTTATGATGTGGGCAGCGACGAAATTTCAGATGTCGCATCAGTTTCTTCAACTGCAATCGGCAGCTTGAACCAGAACGTTGACCCTACGCCGACTTCACTTTCAGCATAGATATCGCCACCGTGCATTTGAATCAGTTCACGTGTAATTGTCAAACCTAAGCCTGTACCACCGGCACTGCGCGTTGATGATTCATCGACCTGCCGGAAGCGTTCAAACACTTGACCGAGGTGTTCCTCAGGGATGCCCATACCTGTGTCTTCAATCCTGACGTATATTTCTTCCTCATTCAACATGCCATAACGAACAGTCACACCGCCTTGCTCAGTGAACTTCATCGCATTACTGACCAAGTTCCAAGTAATTTGACGCATCCGCACCGCATCAACCTTCACTTGAGGAATATCAGAGTCTTTTATGACCTCTAGGGTAATATTCTTCTCGGTTGCCAGCACTTGCCCAGACCGTATCACTTCTTCAAGAATTTTTGGCATGTCTGTGGGAACGAAACGCAATTTCAACTCACGGGCTTCAATTTTCGCCAAGTCAAGAATGTCATTGATGATAGCCAGCAAATGCTTACCACTCTGATGGATAATATCAATATCCTCGACAGCCTCTTCTGGCAATTCACCCTCTGCCCCGTCAACAAGAATACCCGCATAGCCGATAATCGAGTTCAACGGAGTCCGCAATTCATGGCTCATATTGGCTAAAAATTGTGATTTAAGTTGGTCAACTTCACGTAGACGTTCAACAGTTTCTTGTTCGCGTTCAAAGGCGCGTGCATTCTCAACCGCTACCGCAATCTGCGAAGCCAGTGCCGTGAAGACTTGCACCTCGTTTTCATCAAAGCGAGCGATTTCAATCGCTTGGGCATCCAGTACACCAATAAGGTCATCACCGACAATCATTGGGATTGCCATTTCTGAGCGAGTATCTGGCAGTAGTGGATTGGGCAAGAAGTCCTCGGACTTTGTGACATCATCGGCAATTGTACCCTTACGACCACGTGCCGCGAGTGCTACCAACGAACGCGGGTGATTCAAGAGAATTTGATGTCCATTTTCAACCATGATATCACCCGCATTGCCTGCGCCGGCTGTAAGGATGAGATTTTGCCCCTCTCCGTCCAGCAAATAGATATGCGAATGATAGAGGTTGAACTGTGCCTTCGTCAAATCCGCCACTGATTTCAGGAGTTCGCCCATATCCAGTGTGGTGGTCGCTGCCGCACTCACCTGTGCCACCGTTTCCATTTCCACCGCACGCCTCTCTATTTCCTGACGCGAGGTTTCTACCGCATCAAATGAGCGGAATTGTTCGGCAGCCTGTCCCAAACGTTCCGCCGCATCTTCAAGCAATTGACGTTCTTCGTCTGTCCATTCGCGTTCGACTTCTTCGCGGACGACGATGCGACCAATGTTCTGACCGCCGAGTTTCACGGCGGCGTGTAGCCCATGTTTATCTTGCATATCTTGAGCGATATCATGCAGATTGGTCTTATCATCCAGCAAACGTAGTTTGCCCGACCCAAAAACATCGAACTCATATTGTACTTTCGCGCCGTCACCCAAACTACCGAGATAACCACGCCAGTTTTGCGATGTAATACGCTCATTTAGTTGTTCAGCGCGTTCAATCGCAACTTGGATTTCTGAGTAGGCTTGTGTACTGTGGAGTGCCGAAGCCACCTGACTTGCCATCGCCTCGAACACAGGCAAGTTATCTTCATTGAAGGTATCAACTACATCAGCCTGCATATCCAGCACACCTAACACCTCATCACCCACCAAAAGCGGAATCGCAATTTCAGAGCGTGTATCGGGCAACAAAGCATTGGGACTATGAATATCACTGCTTTCAGTATCACTCACCAGTACCGATTGCCGAGTTTGCACCGCCGTTGCCACCAATGAACGCCCGTCAGTATCTAGCCTGTGTTGACGGGCTAATAATTGTTGTCCGACATCACCCGTACCGGAACGCAGTAGCGCGAAGCGTCCCGTTTCATCCAGCAGATAAATTTGCGTATAGTACAAATCAAAGCGTGACCGGATGAATTCTGTCGCAGCAGGGAGCAATTCTTCTTGCGTATTAATCCCTGTCACCAAAGTGCCAACTTCCACTGTTGTCGCCAAGTAACGAATACGGGTTTCTACAGACGCAATCTCTTCTTCAACCTGACTTGCCATTGCATTAAAAGTATCCCCAAGAACACCCAATTCGTCTTGTGTATTGACATCAACTCGATGTGAGAAATCACCACTTGCAATCTGTCTAGCCTCTTCTACGAGTTGACTCAATGGATTAGAGATAGTGCGCGTCAAAATTAGAGCCGCGCCGAAGCTGATGATGAGCATTACAACTAGCAAAACGAGAGAAACGACAATTATCTGATTGATTTCTGCAAAAATATTATCAATCTGAGTGTCCAGTTCGGCACGCTGCAAATCGAAGAACTGCTCAATATCCTGAGCATACTCAACTTTCAAGTCACCGTACCTGCCACGATATAATTCAACTGCTTGCTCAATATCGGGATTAGCAAGCAATTGTTCCTCAATCGCTATCAAATCAACGTTGACAGAATCAATATCCTCAAAAATTTGACGTGTTTCTTCTGATATCGATAATTCTCGGGCTGCTGCAATTGCTGCATTTAGCGCATCAGCATTCTCAAAATAACTGGTATAAGTCGCCTCATTTTGTGGGTCAATAAGGTAGCTACGGACATTATCTGTCAAGACGACATCAAAATACCGAATATCATTCGCCAATTGCTCCAATTGCAATTGTACTGCTACAGTTTCGTCAAAGTTATTACGGAAATTACGGATGCTGATAAAGCTGAAGGCAAACATCGCAACTGCAACAAATAGTACGATGCCAAAACCAATGTAGAGTTTTAATCTAATGCTCATTGCTCACCTCTGTTTTATTCCTTGTGAAGTTGTACCAACTAAATGAATTCTCATCGCTTGAAAATAGACTTCGAGGCACGTCCGTAGATGCACCCCGACAAGATTAGTCCTCAACATCAAATTCAGATATTGGTTGATTGCCATTTTTGTTATCGGCATCAGTGTCAAGTTTGAGTTCAATCGCGGCATACGGCACACGAAGAGCCTTCGCTAATTCGCGTGCTGTTCGTTGCAACATATCGTCCAAATCGACAGCCGTTTGCATGTTCTCTTGGATACTGCTGATAGCTAAGGCGTGACGACTACTACGCTGGGCAGTCTGGAATAAACGGGCATTACTCAAAGCACCTGCAATTTGCGCGGCGAGTGTTTGCATCACCTCAAGTGTGGTTTCATCGAAGTAACCGACTTCATCACTCTGCACATCCAGCACACCGAGTAATTGACCGCGAGCGACCAGCGCCACCGCAAGTTCTGACCGTGTATCGGGCAAAAGTGGATGCGGCAAGAATGTGTCGGAAGCGCGGACATCATTCACAATCGCACTCCCACGCGAACGTGCCGTCCCTGCCACGATACTATCTGGATTTTCGATATCAATGATACGCTCTTCGGCTACCATCTGCCGCCCCACGTAACCGGCACCGGCTGTTAGTTCGAGTATATCACCAGTATCATTAAGGCGATAAATATGAGCGTGATAGAGGTCGAAACGTTCTTTAGTGAGGTCAACCACATCTTGCAAGAGGCGCTCTTCATCGACAATTGTCGCAATTTGCTGTGTCACATCAACAATTGCTTGCACATCACGATTACGCCTTTCAATATCTGCAATTGAGACCTTGAGTCTGTGTGTCATCGTATTGAAAGAGCGTCCCAATGTGCCAAATTCATCATTACCTGTGATGTCTACTGTGGTATCCCAATCTTGCTCTTCACCAATTCGCTGGACAGCGCGTGTCAATGTTTGTAAGGGGCGCACTAGCGTCGTCGCCAAAAAGAAACCGACCAGCACAACAGTAATAAGCAGCAACACGGTTGGCAAGATGATAGCATTACGTGCATCAGCAATTGATACCAAGGCTTCGGCTTCATCTTGCAAGAAAACCAGCGACCATTGCATATTGTCCACCGCAGGCAAAGAACCGTTGGTGGTCAGCGGGGCGACACCTACTACTGTCGAAACCCCTTCAATATCAATTAGCTCGAATGTGGCTACAAGGTGTAGTCTTTGAATTGAAGGCGGCAAGTCAAAATTACGCTCACTCTCTCGCCCTGCTACAATGATATCACCTTGTTTGTCCAAAATCAGGAGGCGACCTGTTGCCCCAATCTCAAACGATTGCAGCCGCTCTAGCAATATATCCTCATTAATGTCAAGGCGTAAGACCCCACTGACAACGCCACCCTGTTCAATTGGCAACGCGATTTGCAAGACGTTACGACCTGTGCTTTCATCAAAGTCAATTGTTTCCGCAATCCAGATTTCTCCAACACCGGCATTCCAAGCCCCTTGCCACCAATCTTCATCCGCTTGATAATAATCCGATGTCACGTCAGAGGCTGCGACCAAGACACCATTGCTATCAGTGATTAGTACTTCTTCAAAGAGAGGGAAACGTTCAATAAGCTCCGCACTTTGAATGCTCGCCGCGTTACTATCCACATTCAGCACAGTATCCATCAAAGGAATGCTTGTGTCATTGCTCACAGCAGCAATCCACTGGGCATTACGGCGGTTAATTTCCTCAATAACATTGCCATCAAAAGCCTCAAAGAATTCATTCGATGCTTCTACAGGTTTTTTAATGGCTTCAATGTTGGCGAATAGCCGCCCGATTTCAACCTGCCTGACGATAAGTTCTGACATCACTTCTGCTTCTGCAATGGTCAAAATCCCTCGTTCATCCACAAGCTCTAATGTGCGTGATTGCTGGAACGAAAACAAGATAAGCAGAGTGACCACCGCTGCCGGAATAATTGCTGCGCCGAGGATAGCCAGCAGCACGCGAACCCGCACCGAAAATAATGTAAAACCACCCACTTGGGGCGCAACAACTTGATTTGTCATAGCCTTTCCCTCTTCATTCTTGATTTACTTTAGCGGAGTTCTATATGCAAGCTAAGCATATTTTGCACATAAATAACCTTAAACATGCAACTGCACCCATTCTGCAATGACAATTTTTGTATTTGTTGCACATTTTTCTAATTCCTGATTAAACACTCTCAGATGCTTCCATAAATTGCAGCACTGTTCGCAACAATTCGCGGCGGTCAACGGGTTTAGAGATATAGTCATCACAGCCCGCATCTAGGAAACGTTCTTTATCGCCATACATGGCATTCGCTGTCAGCGCCACAACGGGTATATTGATTTTGAGTTCAAAGCGCAATTGTTTAAACACCTCCATGCCATCAATATCTGGCAAATTCATATCGAGCAAAATTAAATCTGGCATCTCGCTTTGGATGATTTCCAGACCCGTTAATCCGTCCGCTGCGCCCAACATTTCAAAACCACTCATTTCCAGCATTTTCTTGACGAGGCGCAAGTTAAACGGGTTGTCTTCAATGTACAGAATTTTGCTTACCATCATGATTTTCCCATAAGCTGACATTTCTAATGTCTTCATTATCTTAGCTTAAGAATTTGCTGTATATCCGTTAAGATACGTAATTTTACTGTAGAAATCCCGTAGATTTAGATAAAATTGCATAATTACGTAGTTATAGATGGAAAATGCACGTAGTTTTACGGATTGGCGAATCTTTCAAATCTTGTTACGCTATGATTATTCGTAAGTTATATTTGTATGAGGGGATTCAAACGTATGGTTAACTCAGCTATGTCACACGACAATATATCCAATCAAAAATCACTATTACCGCAAATTGAGCAGGCAAAAAAAGAATGGGAAGCAACTGTCGATGCCTTACCACAACTCATCTGCTTACTCGATAAAAAAGGAAAAGTAATTCGCGCCAATCGGACACTAGAACGATGGCAGCTTGCGACTGTCTATAGTGTAAGAGGTCTATCATTGCACGAAATTTTGCACCCAGAATGTAGCGAAACCCCGTGCGAGGTAGCAACTATCTGGGAGCAGGCATTCCCTGACTTGAACAATCAACAAGATTTTGATATTGAAGTCAGTGACACCCTTCGCAACTGTATCTATCATGTTCAATTGCAAGCCATTAAATCCCAAGTAAAAAACGAGGGGAGCTTTGCCAGTCTGATTATAACCGATGTGACAAAACGGAAGGCATTAGAAGCCCAGTTGCATGACTATGTGACGCAGGCAGCCCTCTTACACGAGATTGAAGTTGAATTAACCCACAGCCTTGAAGTAGAAACCGTCCTCCGCGTTGCCCTCAGATCCCTTCATGCTATATCAAACGCCGACAAAGGAATTGTCATTCAGATTGATGATGACGACAACATTGCTAAACGCTATGCCATCAATTGTTCAGAAGAGGACATACAGCAATTCAAAGCTACAACATCAGAGCAAATTCAAAATCACGATATTATCACAGACCATGTAAGCGAAAATGAGATGATACTCGCCCTCATCTCGCGCGATAAGGTTGTAGGTATTATTTACCTTGAGGCACACTCGGCGGATAAGTTCTCTGATGGCGCACATCAATTCGCCATCTCCATTGCGGCGCGGATTGCGAGTGCCTTAGACAATGCACAACTGTATCAACTATCACAGCGGCAAGTTAATAAGCTACAAGTTCTCAATACAGAAATTAAAGCGTTGGAGCAACTCAAAACGGATATGATTCGACTAGCATCCCACGATTTACGCAACCCAATGGCGGCTATCCAATTATCAGCCGATATTATATCTCGCTATGCCAAAAAGGAGTTGTCAGAGATGCAAATAAGGCACTTAGACACTATCCAAAGTGCTGTTGAGGGTATGAAAGTTATCACAAATGACATTTTATCGCTTGAACGTATCGAAACGATGCGGAAACAAGATTTGGCACCTGTCGATTTGCGATTACTCGCAAGCGAGGCTTTTGCAGACTTCCAGATGCAAGCCGAAAATAAGTCGCATCAGTATGAAATTGAATTACCTCCCACAGCACTGACTGTCAACGGGAATGCGGCATTGCTACGCGAAGTAATGTGCAATTTTATCAGCAATGCTATTAAATATACCGCAGATAGAGGGCAGATTGTTGTGCGCTTACAGCATAAAAGTGATAGGGTAACGTTTGAAGTCCAAGATACAGGGTATGGTATTCCAGAAGAACAACAAGACAAGCTATTTGAACCCTTTTATCGCGCAAAAAATGAAACCACCTCACAAATAGAAGGCACAGGTTTAGGTCTCAACCTCACCAAAAATATCATCGAACGCTTCAATGGGACGGTGCATTATGAAAGCCTTTTTGGGCAAGGCAGTACCTTTGGTTTTTCGCTCCCAACTTGGCGAGAAAGCTAAATACCAGCCGATTCACTTCAATCACTCATCCACTTGCTCTATTATGCGTTGCAAGGCTTCACGTCATTGGTGCTTGCACGATAAGCAACACACGCTATGCTTGCTGGTGTACATTGATTCTGCCCGAAGAACGCCATTCTCCGCGCTTTGAAGCCGGACAACTCTATCTGTGGAGTCGCGTGGTGCGTTACTTCGTGCAACATTTGTAGGATTCGGTGAATTATCATTTTGTCTTTTTGCGGCGGACAGCATGTATGCTGTCCCTACAAATGAACCCTTTTGAACCGTAGGGGCGAGATATATCTCGTCCGAAAATTACCAAAAATACTCATAAAACTTGAATATGTGATTTACTGAGGTTATATAAAGAATGACTGAAAAGTCTGTTAAACATTTCTCGCTAGGACGCATCATACGCATTAGCTTAATGCTACTCGGTGGCTTAATGATTGCCGTTGCCTTGTTAGTGGATGTCGTTATGACTGGGCTTTCGAGTGGAATCGGACCCTTGCAGATTTCTGTCGCTGTATTCGGTCTATTCCTGATGATTCTGCCATGGATACCCACTTCTTTTATAGGACGCGCTGCCATTGCATTAGTGACGATACTCATCATGCTTATCGTGATGGAATTTGCACTATCCGCGGCGGGCTTTGAGCCAGAGTATCGCAGTCCAGCCAATTTTGATGCCAATGCAGAGGTAGATTTTCAAGTTAGCACGCTACGCCTCTGTGATGATGAACGTGGTTGTCATTGGAATGTCGAATCCTTGAGCCAAAGTTGCGCTGATGAGTCATTAAACCGCATGTGTCGCATCAATGAATATGGCTCAAGTAGCGACTACGAATTTACAGCCGATACTTTGCCAGACCATAGTTACCGTATTCTTGTATTAGGAGATTCCTTCACATGGGGCGCTTCGGCAGATTATGGTCAGGGTTGGGTGGATGTGATGGCGCGTGATATAGAAGCATCAACACCCGTTATTGTATGGAATGCTGCGATGCCCGGCACCGGAACGCAGCAAGCGATTATGACAGCCCAAAACTTGCTCCCGATTATGCAGCCGGATTTAGTGATTCTGGGATTTCATTCCGGTAATGATTTTGCCGATAATCTGTATCCTTATGACCGCTTCATCAATGTCATTGCCGAAGATGGGAATTCAGTCATCGTCCAACAATATTCACTCAATTCCTCCAGTGAAGCATTCCACGAGACCGACGCTGTGATTTATTATCGGGCGAATGGCTATACAGTCTCATCAAATGAGGGTTTCAGAGCAACTATTGATGAATTGTTGCGCCGCACCCGTTTAGGCACATTGCTAGTCGGAGCATACCGCGTGCTGACGTGGGATTCAACCAATCTGCCGCCGACACAAGCACTCCTAGAAGATTTACAATCGCTGGTCATTGATAATAGCAGCCAATTTTTGGTCGTGATTATCCCTGAACAAATTGATACGCGCTCCCCGACACATAAGTATCGCGGTACAATCACAGTATTGAACGATGCTAATGTTGCCTTTGTCGATTCGCTACCATGGCTCGTAGAATCTGACTTCGAGAATGCGAATTCTTTTGATAAACATCTCAACAATGCCGGACATGGCACAGTCGGTCAGATGATGGCAGATTGTGTCCAACAAATCATCGAAACAGATAACTTGACTTGTTCGGAATAAGCTCAAATTCTGGACAACAGCATCAAAAATCGTTTATGCTATGGAAAACGCCTGTTCATGAGGATTACTATCCATGAGGAAATTTGCCAAATACTTTATCATGAGTATGCTCTTATTGCTGCTTATCTTGCCCCTATCCGCACAAGATGTCAGTAATAATGATGCTGCTTTACAAAGAATTGCCGATGCCGCAACATCCCAAGCAACTGTCTTGAATCTATCAAATCTGGATTTGACAGAGATTCCGACAGAAATCGGGCA
>JAUZRW010000076.1 GCA_030950085.1 Anaerolineae bacterium | reverse complement strand
CTTTTGCAGGGCTTGTCCAATGCTATCTATGGTGCGGCACGCTCTTAGCCCTCACTTCGTCTTTTTATAACACTTTATAACGAAAAGTAGCTCTCGACATATCGCCGTAGGCTACTTTAATGTGCCAAAGTCTAGGGACGGGATATATCCCGTCCCTATGGTTCAAAGAGGGGATTTGTAGGGACAGCATACATGCTGTCCGTCGCAAAAACACAAAACCGTGGTTTACTGAAATTGTACGCTGGCACTCAATCGGCTCGTACAGAAATAGTCTGCAAAATTGAACCTTGTGGTAGTGCCACCCCAACTTGTCCGAGTACTAAATCATTCGGCAAATCCGCCGTAAGAATCTCAGTTTCGTTAAGATAGACCGTCACAGTTCGCGTTTCGATGGTGACAGCAAAGCGTGTTTGGCTGGTTAGCAATTCACCTACACTTGATTCTGCAATAATTTTACTGGGTTCGCTATCGAAGGAGATATCTGTCACAAAATCGACTTGTAATTGCACAATCTGGACTCGGTTGGCAGCCAATCCGCTAATGTCAATTTGGATAGCGATAAGCTCTCCGTCAGCAATATTCAACAAAAGCGCATAGGTGCTTTCTAGCACAATTGCCGGTGCAACATCGACTGCCAGTGTAAAATTCTCTTGCCATGTCGCAGCGCGTGACCATAATACAGCGTCGTTTGCTTCAGCCTGTATACCGCGCTCATTTTGTTCCCACCTATCAGTAGAAGCAATCCAATACAGGCTATCTATGCCTTCTGCTAAGTCAGTTACAATTTGGATAGGTATGGCAGTTGGCGCAGGGGTATCACTCGGCGGGGGTAGCATAATAGTTGATGTCGGCGTTGGCGGTAAAGGTGTTGCTGTCGGTGTGATGGCTAGAGTGGCGGCTGCTTGTGAATCAAAGTCGTCGCTACCTTGTCCATTGAAAGCTGCTTGTGTAGTCTGAAAATCAAGTTGTACTTGAGTGGCATTCCGTTGTAACTCGACTCGTGTTGCCGCAAAATCCAGCGCGATTTGTGTGCGTTGACGGGCATTTTCAGCCGCGTTAGCTGTCGCTGTCGCAATGATATTATTAGTGGATTGTGTCGCTGTTTGGTCAAGTAAGGATTCGGCATTAAATAAGTCCAAACCTGTCGCTTGTGCATCCAGCGCAAATTGTGTTTCACGTTCCAGTGCATCACGGTCACGCTGATTCAAATCGGCATCTGTCGCCGCCAATAAAATTTCACGGTCAGCAAGCGCAGTCGATGTGATATCGAAACCTAGTAAGGGGGGTATCACGAACATTGACGCTGCCAAGCCGACAATGATTCCCATCCCAAGCATCAAACCGCCTAGTAAGAAACCCCACTTATTGACCATCACTCGTAGCGGCGAAACATTCTTGCGCTTCCGTGGATTAGTTTGCGTATCATAATCTGTCATGGAATGCCCTTCACTGTATATGTGACACTCAACATTATAGCGCCTCTGTATCAATAGGGAACACGTTTAATCAAGGTTTCGACTTTTTCTCGCGGTGTAATAATCCAAATAGCGATACTATAATTGATTAGGAATTCATGGCAGACTCGGATAATAACCAATGAATATTCAGAATTTGAATCGCGTTAGGAAAACTGTGCCTATAAAAACCTCTCTACAAGATTATTTATTCAAACTCATCTATTTTGAGGATTTAGCAGAAGATGATATTAAAACCTTAGTTGATGTTGCTATCTTACGTGATTATCCATCTCATGAAACAATTTCGTATGAGGGCGATACAGCAAAAGGATTGTGGATAATTATCAAAGGGCGTATAAAAATATCTAATTTGAATGAGAATGGCGCAGAACACATTCTCCACATTTTAGGGTTGGGCGATACTTTCAATGATTTTGCCGCATTTGATGGTGGAAACAACCCAGGTAACGCGATTGCTTTGAGTGATGTAAGCCTATGTCTGATTCCTGCCGAGTATCTTAAACATCTCATTGAAACAGATGGAAAATTTGCACTCAAAGTTGTGAGTATTTTAGGGCATCGAATACGTAATCTAGTCGGACATATTGAAGACCTTGCCCTGCATTCGGTAATCGTTCGACTATCACGCTTTTTATTAAAGCAAATGGAAGTCCCCTCGCTTAATGGCGTAGGTGTAACCCGAACAGTTATTGCCGCGCATCTTGCTACAACACCCTAAACAATTAGTCATATTCTGCGTGAATTAGAAAATTTAGAGGGGATAAATTTTGACCGTCATCGCATCTGGATAATAGATGAAACCAAACTTCGCAAGATTGCCATGCTCTAAACCCTGATGTTTGCCACTGGTATGTCATAACAAATGTCATATGAATGGCTTCTTTTTAATGTAACTGCTCAGGGGTATTGTAACGGAAATTGAGAAAAGATGGTACAATCTGAAACATGAATGAGATACGCGAGCAATTGAGACAACTGAATAAAGAACAACTGATTGACATCATCTTGGAGATGCGTGGGCAGATTGAG
>JAUZRW010000075.1 GCA_030950085.1 Anaerolineae bacterium | reverse complement strand
TTTCCAGTAGCAAATAGTCGTCAATAAGCCTTTCTTTATTCAGTTGTTCCAGTTCTTCTCGTTTTGTCAGCATGACTTTAGTATACTTCTTTTATTCACTTTCGCTCTCCACAATCTCATGGATAGCTGAATAGATACGATGAAATCCTTAAACAGGGGCTTTATTGATGGCACTCACTACCGTTATTCAGTTGGCGTAACTGTAATATCTTGATAGCGGTCTTTATCCACAGGTAACGTCACCGTGAGGACACCCGTTTTTGATACTCGTGCGCCAGCCTCTTGTGGTTTAACCGCGACTGGAATCGATACTGAACGGGTGAATGCCCCAAATTTTCGCTCTTGCAAGTAAATTGATGCGCCTGTGGGTGTTGCTTCCGCAACCGTTTCGCCTTTAATCGTGAGGATATCCCCTTCCATACTGACCTCAATACTGGTTTTGTCGAGTCCATCTAGCGAATTGGTAATGACAACAACCTCATCATTCAACTCGTAAATATCAAGGCGTACATGCTGTGTGCCAATCCCAGCCGTTTGAAGGGTGCTTTGCGCGGTATTGATACCTTGCTCAATCACCTTACCGACAGTTTTGCTCAGTTTATTTAATTCTTTCATCGGGTCGAATTTTTGCTCTGGCATACCCTACTCCTCATTAGATGACCGAATCTACATTAATCTTCTATACGTCTAGCATAGCACAAAGTCGCAAAAAAAAGCGCCAGATAAACATCTGACGCTCAAAATTTGTGACAGGTGCAAATTAGACTTCGGTGAACTCGCCTTCAATGACACCGTCATCTTCTGATGCCTCATAACCGTTGTCATTGGCAGCAAAACCATCGTCTTGCTGGGCATACATTTGCTGCGACAGCGCATAAGACGCATTTTGCAGGGCTTCCATATTGCTACGGATGGCTTGGGCATCCTCGTCTTCTATCACAGCACGAAGACTTTCAATCTGTGACTGAATTTGCTGGCTGTCATTGGCTGGCACTTTATCACCGAGTTCAGTCAATGACTTTTCAACCTGATAAATCAAGCTATCGGCTTCGTTACGTGCAACAATCAGTTCAGCTCGCCGCTCATCTTCACTACGATTGCGCTCTGCTTCCTCTACCATATGTTCTACTTCGCTATCCGACAAATTGGTCGATGCTGTAATGGTGATTTGCTGTTCCTTACCTGTCGCTTTATCTTGTGCGCTCACATTGATGATGCCGTTTGCATCAATATCGAATGTCACTTCGACTTGTGGCACACCACGCGGCGCAGGTGGCAGTCCTTGTAGTTGGAACTCGCCCAGCAGCATATTGTCGTTTGCCATCGGACGTTCACCCTGAAATACGCGAATATCTACAGCAGGTTGATTATCGGCGGCTGTTGAGAAAATTTGCGTTTTCTTCACTGGAACAGTTGTATTACGTTCGATTAACTTTGTGAAAACACCACCCATTGTTTCTAAGCCGAGACTCAATGGTGTCACATCTAGCAGTAGAATATCTTTCACATCACCAGAGAGGACACCCGCTTGTAGTGCCGCCCCTAACGCCACAACCTCATCCGGGTTGACGCTCTTATTCGGTTGTTTACCAAGAAGCTGTTCCACCAAATCTTGTACCATCGGCATCCGTGTTGAGCCACCGACTAAGACAAGTTCTTTAATCTCATTTTTGCTGAGTCCTGCATCTTTTAACGCTTGGTTAACCGGTGTTTCCAGTCGTTTCAGCAAGTCGCCTGCCAACTGCTCAAACTTAGCGCGTGTGAGAGTCAGGTTGAGATGTTTGGGACCATCTTGATTCGCTGTAATAAACGGCAAATTGATTTCGGTCTGCGTGGTGCTGGATAATTCAATCTTGGCTTTTTCTGCGGCTTCTTTCAAACGTTGCAGTGCCTGACGGTCATTACTAAGGTCAATGCCCTGTTCTTGCTTGAATTCACTGACAAGCCAGTTGACAATTAAGTCATCCCAATCATCACCGCCAAGATGCGTATCGCCATTGGTTGCCAACACTTCGACAACACCGTCTCCAACCTCAAGCACAGAGACATCAAATGTACCACCGCCCAAATCGAAGACCAGAATTTTCTCATTGCCTTGTTTATCTAAGCCATAAGCAAGTGCTGCTGCTGTCGGTTCATTAATGATTCGCAAAACATCCAAACCAGCAATTCGTCCGGCATCTTTTGTCGCTTGACGCTGACTATCGTTGAAGTAAGCCGGAACTGTAATCACGGCTTCTGTAACCTCTTCGCCAAGATAGGCTTCAGCATCTTTTTTCAGCTTGCCTAAAATCATGGCGCTAATTTCTTGCGGTGAGTAAACCTTGTCACCCATAACTGGTATTTTCACTCGTGCATCATTGCTCGTACCAGCGACAACTTCATAAGGAAAACGTTTAGCCTCATTACGGGCTTCATCCATCGACAAACCCATTAAACGCTTCACCGAAAAAATCGTGTTATCGGCGTTCACAACTGCCTGTCGCTTGGCTGATTGCCCGACAAGACGCTCTTTATTCTTGTTAAAACCGACTATTGATGATGTTGTGCGATTGCCCTCTGCATTCGTAATAACTGTAGCATCGCCGCCTTCTAAAACTGCAACAACTGAGTTGGTTGTTCCTAAGTCAATACCAATAATCTTGCCCATGATTGCCTCCCTCATTTTGAATTTACAAATTACAATACGTTGTCAATACAGTGTCATTGTATCGAGGTTTTGTCAGAGGAATATCAATCATTTATCAGAGGAGTATCAGACGATCATCAGAATTGTATAAACGGAAAAACCGAACATAGTGTCCGGTTATTTAGTGGTGAATTGTGAGGTGAAAAAGTTATCTCTTTATCAACGCCAACATCTCTTTGACGACATTTCGCACACTTTCTTTGCTCGTTGCCGTCGCTTCCAAGACAGGCACATCCGCAGCCAAATGAGTCTCTGAGCGCACTTCATCTGTGCTTGCCGCACCCTCTAAATCCATCTTATTAGAAACGACCATATACGGGACATCGACAAAGCCCGAAAATTGCTCAATCAGTTCGGCAGCTTCGGGGAATGAGGGGGTATCAGTGCTATCGACCAAGACAATAAAGCCATTCATTTCACTGGCTAAGATTTCCCACATGAAGCTAAAGCGCGTTTGACCCGGTGTCCCAAAAAGATGAACTGTATCGTCATCAATTTCCATACGCCCGAAATCCATTGCTACAGTTGTAGACGCTTTAATGCCACGGTCTTCAGTGGTGATATTTTTTTCAGTCTCCACCATCGGAATATCTGACCCATTTTTCACGAATTCGGTTTTACCAGAATTAAACGGACCGGTCACGATAATTTTATAAGCAGGCACACAATCCTCCTTGCTATGAGGTAATTGTAATTGTTTTGGTATGGGAACATTGTACGTCTAATGCTTAAGCATCGCAAGGTTATCAGTCCGCAAAGTCAATGTATTAGGGTGGAATACGGCGCACTAAGAAGTGTTCTTGCTCGGCATGATGGAAAATTAAGCCGTCATCATGGGCTTCTTTTGCTCGAATTTTGAGTAAGACAGGCTTATCTGTGCGGCGAGTAGCAACACCTAGTATAGCAAAACTTTAGCTAAAAAGCCCCTTTCGGGGTTTCATCTCGCCTCACACAAAATGACACGGTAAGATAGAGTCCATAGATTTAACAGAGATACTTTGTTAAACAAGTAGTGGTACAGCATCAAGATTTTGTGACATAATCTATACAAACTGACATCCATTTATTCACATCCATTTATTCAAAGGTTAGTGCTATGGAATTGCTTGGAATTGATATTGGTGGGTCTGGCATCAAAGGCGCAATTGTCGATACGGAAAAAGGTAAATTCACGACAGAACGTTATCGTATTGATACGCCACAACCTGCAATTCCTGAAACTGTGACGGATACTGTTGCTGAAATTGTCCGGCACTTCAATTGGAAAGGAGCTCTCGGATGCACCTTCCCTGCCATCATGAAAGACGGTATCGCCCATAGTGCTGCTAATGTCGATGATTCCTTCATTGGGGTTGATGTACAGAGTCTGATTCAACGCAAAACTGAAAATCCAACAATCGTCATGAATGATGCGGATGCCGCCGGAATTGCTGAAATGCACTTCGGCGCAGGACGTGGCAAACTTGGCACGACTATCATATTGACACTTGGTACAGGTATTGGCAGTGCTATTTTCCGTCAAGGCATATTAGTTCCCAATACAGAACTTGGTCATGTCTATCTTTCTAATGGAAAAGAAGGTGAAGGCTATGCAGCAGACCGCATCCGCAGCGAACAGCAACTCAGTTGGAAAAAATGGGGTAAACGTGTCAATAGATATATGCAACATATTGATTTTATTTTTTCGCCTGCCCTCATCATTATTGGCGGCGGTGTCAGCAAGCAACATGAGAAATATTTTGAATATATCAAAGTCAATGCAACGCTAGTCCCTGCACAACTACGAAACCAAGCTGGAATTATTGGTGCAGCAGCCGCCGCACTAGCATTAGCCTGATGATAATGCGATTTACAGCAACAATTTAGGATATGGCAAATGCCCTCTGATAATAATTACACGATTCACGATATGCCCAGCAATGACCGCCCCCGTGAGCGCTTGCTTCAACAAGGGTCAGATGCCTTATCCACAACCGAATTACTGGCAATTATTCTACGAACCGGCACAGCAAACGAAAATGTATTGCAACTTGCAGGGCGTATTTTGGCGCATCACAATGGATTACAGGGGTTAGCACGCATCACGGCGGATGAATTGGCTCACATTAAAGGGGTTGGCAAAGCAAAAGCGACACAGGTGATTGCTGCTATCGAATTAGGTCGGCGAGCAAACATGATTCAAGCAGATGAACGTCCACAGATTACACAAGCAGAAGACGCTGCCCGCCTCGTAATGGATATGCGCCATTTACAGCAAGAACAAATTCGGGTCATTTTGCTTGATAACTCGCGGCGTGTCCTTGCTATTCCCACAGTCTATATTGGCACAGTCAATACATCTGTTTTGCGCGTGTCGGAGATTTTTCGGGAGGCGATTCTACGCAATAGTCCAGCCCTCATCATGGTTCATAATCATCCGAGTGGTAATCCTATGCCATCACCAGAAGACATTAACCTGACACGGACACTTATCGCTGCGGGAGAATTATTAGATATTCAACTGATTGACCATTTGATTATTGCACAAGACGGCTGGAAATCTTTACGTGACCTTGGATTGGGTTTCGATTAAATCACTGTCCACTAGCAGTTGCCGTCGGGCTAACACTTGGCACGATATTCTCACTCGGTGGCACAACTTCGGCTTGTCCAGCGAGCAATACCACTTCGCTCACAAAGACATCATATTGATGTCCCGACGCATAGAACTCAAAGCGCGAAATATACGCTGGGCGCTCGGTAGGAGTGAGCAAATCAAACAGATTACCTGTTTCAAATGTATACCACACTTGTTCACTGACTAGGCGATGGGGTTGATAAACTTGTCCGCAGGTGACACAAGCTGCCGGATATTGAACTTGTGGCTCGTGGCGATAATAAAAGCCTTGATACCAGCGACGTGCGACACCATTCACATCAACATAATCCATGAGTAGCATCATAGGGCATTCACTACCATCGACACCACAATCACTAAGCGATTGGAAATTAATCAAAAATGTCGTTTGCAATTCAAGATAGGTGTATTCAGCAACAGCACGCCCCAGTGTGCCAAACTCTTGCCGACAACCTGTTTTGCCATGAGATTGTGCCTCATCCTCGCGCAGCAAGCGCAATGCCGGACGACCCTGCCACAAATCAGTCACATAGCGTCCATTAGGTGCTGAATCTGGCGAATCAGAACATCCCCAGCGCATCGGCGGAGTAGCCCCCCCATTACTACTATCAATCGGCATTTCAAATGCAAACAAGCTATTTTCGAGCAAATTTTCAGGGCTAGTTGTCAAGAAGGGAGCGCCGCGTCCAATAATCATTATCGCCTCTTGCCCACGAGTGATAAGTCGATTATTGCTGTCATCGGTTGTCAGTAACGAAGCCTCCCCTTCACGGGTTGCCAATCGTATCTGCGCGTCATCTGCCGAAAACGAATAACGTCCGGGGTCATCAATCCGAACAATATCCCCTGTACTGGTATGAATCTGTATCACAAACGGACGGTCAGCAGCACGCGATACAAAGACATCTACCTCGCCGCTAACATCTACCAATTCAATCCAGTAGATGCCGTCACTCCAACGAAAACGTGGGCGACTGGCACGGGTTAATGTCGCTGAGGAGCTATTTTCGAGGGTAATCGTGGCTAAGACTGGATGATAATCGCTATCATCGCCTATCATACGAAAAGACACGGTTGCTTGTGACTGGGCATCCGTACTGAGAATAGACGGGCGGTCACGTAAATTAGTCAATCTATCACGAATAATTTGCTCGGAGAAATCCGAAGCCACCAGACCAGCTGTCCCACGACTGACTGCAATTGTCACGTCGATTGGGATAGCGGAACGGAAAAAGTAATAGTAAACCCCCGCCGTGATAGCAAAAGAGGATGAGCAAAATAAGATTGTCGAACTGACCAATATAATCCATGCTAATCGTTGTATATCAATAACAGGGCTTGCAAGCGTCTCATCTGTAGTGGTTTGTGGCGCATCTACTATCAAAACAAATTCCGTTCTAATGTCAAAACGCGGCTATTATATCACAGCACGGGCTTTATTCGCGCTAGTTTCTTGCAGTATAATAAGGGAGAAATTTTTTAGAGCAGATTCATAGGAGTCTATAGTCATGTCAGGTCATAGTAAGTGGTCAACAATTAAGCGCAAAAAAGGCGCAGAAGATGCCAAGCGTGCTAAAATTTTCACACGGTTAGCACGCGATGTCATGGTTGCAGCACGCGACGGCGGCGGCGACCCGGAGATGAATCCCAAGTTGAAATTAGCGGTTCAAAAAGCCAAATCTGCCAATATGCCCAATGACAATGTTGATAGAGCGATTAAACGGGGTACCGGCGAACTTGACGGCGGCACTGTTGAAGAATATACCTACGAAGGGTATGGAGTCGCTGGCATTGCCTTCATGATTGAAGTCATCACGGACAACAAAAATCGGTCATTGGCAGAGGTTAAAAATGTCTTCAACAAGAATAATGGCACATTTGCACAAAATGGAGCAGTCGCTTATCAGTTTGACCAAAAAGGGTATATTACTCTCAAGCAAGAAGAGGGTCAGGAAATTGATATCGACGAAGTTTTCATGGTCGCTGCCGAAGCCGATGCTGAAGATGTAGTTGATGAAGACGGGATAATTACGGTTTATACGCCTCGTGACCAATTCGGAGCAGTAGAACAAGCGCTACTAGAAGGCGGATATAAAACAGATGATGCCGAACTACGCTGGTTTCCTCAGATAGAATTAGATGTCGCTCTAAAAGCCGGCGTTCAAAACATGCGGATTATGGAAAAACTTGAAGAACTCGATGATGTCCAGAGCGTTGCATCTAATCTCAATATCACAGATGAATTGGTACAAGCATTCAGTGAGAAAGTTTAATGCTCACATTAGGGATTGACCCCGGTACAGCGATTGTAGGCTATGGTCTAGTGCGTGAGCATAATGATGGTACGCTCCAAGCTGTAGAATATGGTGTTATTCGGACACCTGCTAAAACGCCAATGCCAGAGCGTCTGAATACCATCTATACATCGCTAACTGAGATTGTAGAACAACACCAACCAGACCGTGCCGCCGTAGAAGAATTATTTTTCTCGCGCAATGTCACGACTGCCATTACCGTTTCACAAGCACGCGGAGTCATTCTTTTAGCCTTAGAGCGCTCTAGCACACATATCAGCGAATACAAACCGAATTTCATCAAGCAATCCATAACGGGCTATGGGGGCGCAGATAAAAAACAAATGCAGGAAATGGTGCGGATATTACTCAATCTGGAAAAAATCCCACGCCCTGATGATGCAGCCGATGCTTTAGCAATCGCCATTACTGATATTAATATGAGCAACAGCACAGGCTACGACCTCGTTTAAGCCCCTTTTGGGCTTTTATCGCGCCTCATCCCAAAATTGCGCTGGTAGCTAGTCAAATTAAGGAAAGATTTATCATGATAGCAAGCATTTGTGGTCTAGTTACCACAAAAAATGAGGGTTCAGTGGTGATTACTGTCGGTGGCATCGGTATTGACCTCAAAGCCTCACGAACTGCATTAGAGCAATGCCAAGTCGGTGACGAAACAACACTTGTGACCCGTTTGATAGTCCGCGAAGATGCCCTCATACTTTATGGCTTCGGCTCAGAACCCGAACGTGATTTATTCGATACTCTCATCAAAATCAATGGCGTTGGTCCCAAACTTGCCATTACTATTTTGAGTACCCTCAGTATTGACAATTTACGCAATGCTATCATTAGTGAGCGAGTTGAATTGCTGACTCGTGTTCCCGGTATCGGCAAGAAAACAGCCCAGAAAATTATGCTGGAACTGAAAGATAAAATGCCGCTTGGCTTGGATGCTATCCCCACAGCCGATTTTGCAGATGCCTATGCCGATGTGATGGATGCCCTTGTTTCGCTTGGGTTTAGTGTGGTTGAAGCCCAAACAGCCATTCAATCTTTGCCACCGGATACACCAGAAGACACAGAAACTCGTGTTATGCTGGCACTACAACATCTGAGCAATTAAAACACGAATTTAACCCTCAGTAAGCGCAGCAAAAAACCATCTGTACTATAGTAGAAAATGGTCTTAAAACGCTAAATGGAAGGAAAGCATATGAGTGAATCGCTAAAAAGTCTCATCGGCAAGCGTGTTGATGTGCTAGATAAGGGTTGGATAGAACTTATTGACCTTATGCCGCATCCTGATTCGGGTGTCGCGGGTGATTTGGCGATTGTCAATGCCGCACGGGTTAGTTTTATGGGCGAAAGTAAGGGTGATGAAAAAGATAAACGTCTTTTATTCTACTTGTTACGCAATCGCCATACTTCGCCGTTCGAGATGACTGAATTTAAGTTTCGCGTAAGAGCGCCACTCATCACTTTTTGGCACTGGGTTCGTCACCGGACGTTTAACATTAATGCCCAATCCGGAAGATATACACCTTTTGAAGAAAACGACTTTTATGTACCGGATATATGGCGCAAACAAGCCAAAGATAACAAACAGGCTAGTGAAGGTCAAGTTAGCGCAAAAGAAAATATAGAACTCACCGAAAGTCTCATCAAGCATTATGAAGAAAGTTATCGACTCTACGAAAAAGCATTACAAACAGGGATTTCACGAGAAATGGCACGTTTTTTCTTACCCGGATTCAGTGTTTACTACACATGGATTGTGAAAGTGGATGCCCATAATTTGATGAAGTTTCTGTCTTTGCGGATGGCTTCTGATGCACAATACGAAATCCGTGTTTATGCCCAAGCCATTTACGAGCATTTCTTCGCACCTGCCCTACCATGGACAGCCGAAGCATTTGAGCAATATGTTCTTAAACAAACAGACTAAAAACACAGGGGGCAAAAATAGTCCCCTGCATTTGTATTTCATTCTGATGGTGGTTGATAGCGATTGACCATCACCGATGCTGCCCGTTCAAAATATTCGCGCATCAATGAACGAGACGGCTCTTCAATGCCGACATCATCAATTGCTGCCAACATATGCTCTACCCAACGATTCCGCAAATGAGGCGTAATCGCAAATGGGTTATGGCGCATCCGCAAACGGGGATGACCACGCTCCTCAGAATATATGGCGGGTCCACCCCAATATTGCATCAGGAAAAACTTTTGATGAACTTTGCCGGGTTCTAAATCTTCCGGAAAAATAGCCCGTAATTCTTCATCGGCTTCGACTTTTGCATAAAACGACTGTACTAATCGCTCAAAAGTCTCTTCGCCACCGATTAATTCATACACAGTCACTCGATTTTCAGACATAATTGCCTTGTTCCTCAAACTTTGGCTTTACAATTATCCACACAACGTTACAATCTTACTTCGGTTACGAAAATTTTTCGATATAGAGGAGTTACGAATGCAAAGAATGTGGCGCAGCGTCTTAATCCTGCTTGCGCTTTTGAGCAGTGTTGTTATTTTATCAGCACAGGATGAAGCCGAAATAATAACTGTTGTTGGGTCTGGTATTGTGAACCCCGTACTTGAAAATATCATTACCGCCAGCGAAACAGAACTTGAATTTGACATTTCCACTACCGGAACAACGGCTGCATTTGAACAATTGTGTGCAGGTGAAACGGATATTGCCACAGCTAATCGTGCAATATCTGTTCAAGAAACGACTGTTTGTCGTGAAAACGAAGTAGAATTTTTGGAATTACTGGTCGGCTATGATATTTTAGCCATCATTAGCAATGCGGCAGATGGATTTGCATCTTGCCTAAGCACAGAACAATTAGATAGTATCTTCGCGCCGAGTGCAGCAGTGACGGATTGGAATCAACTCAATACTGAAGCAGCAACCGCCGAAAATCCCGGTGTATTCCCAGAACTTCCATTGACGGTTATTGTGCCAGAAGATACGACCCTCACCTATGCAGTATTAGATGTCATCGTGAGTGGGGTTGGTTTCCGTTCTGATGCCACAAGTGCCGACTTTGACACCATATTAGAAACTGTTCGCTCAACATCAGGGGCGATTAGTGCTATCCCCTTAGAGCTTGCCTTAGCTAATCCTGACATCTTGCCGATTGCTATCCAATTCCCGGGTAGTGAAGCAGGTTGTCTCCCACCCTCAGTCGATTTTGTGGAGCAAGGTTTATACCCTGTGTTGACTCCCTTACTGGTATATGTCAATAAAGCGGCGCAAGAAACACTTGGCGACTTCTTGACTGTGCTAGGGGGAGAAAGCAGTGCAGAGAGTATCGTTAGCGCCGGATTCAGTCCAGCCAGCGTAGCAACTTACGAAACCAATCTTGCCATTATCGCAGGCGAACAAGCATCGCGGACAACAAGCACAGAAGATGCTACCTTTGACATTCCGCCTGTATTAACGGGGACTGTCACAGTCGGCGGCGCAACAACTGGCTTTACACTCGCTAATACAGCCGCAAGCAATCTCACAACAGACCAAGCCAACCTAACCATTACCCGTGATTTCAGTGGCGAAGCACTGGGTATCACTGCATTTTGCAACGGTGAACTAGATATATTATTCGTTAATGGTGATGGGGCGTTTGAATGTGAAGAGGAGTCGCCCGATGCACTCACAATATCACTGGGTTATCAGGCAGTTGTTTTACTTGCCAATGCAGCCGATGACCATACCACTTGCTTGACACTTGACCAGATTCAAACCATTTGGAGTGCTAGTTCAACTGAAACTGTCACCCAATGGAGTGATGTTGCGGAATCGATGCCAGAACAGGCGATGACACTCTTTGGTATCCGTGAAAGTAACGATATCCTCAGCGATATTATGCTGACCCCTGCCGATGGTGGTGCTGCTGCGCCTATTCGGATTGATACTGAGATAAACTTTGACCCTTTATACCGTGCGGCGGCGGTTGCCAATGTTGAAGGTGCGCTGACTTACATGAAATGGTCAGATTATGAACGAGTTGTCCAGAATGGACAGGAACGGATTCAACTCGTACTAATCAATGGCGATAACGGTTGTATCCAACCCAGCGAAGAGACTATCACAAGTGGCGAGTATCCATTATCGCTTCAAACGAGTGTCGTCATCAACAAAGCATCTTTAGCGGATTTGTCTGTTGAATCTTATGTTTGGACAATTTTCGCCGATAGCAGTTTGTCCTACCTCAATGCAGCCGGCTTTGTCGGCATTAATGCTAATGACCTGCTGGCTATCCGCCAAGACTTATTAGTCGAATATACAGCAGCCTTACTTGCAGCAGCCGAGATAGAAGCAGCCGCCGCCGAAGCAACCGAAGAAGCACCAGAAGGCGACGGTGCAGAAGCAACTGAGACTGCTGCGGAACCAGCAGCAACAGAAGAATCTAGCGAATAACAGAATACAAAACAATCGGAAACTCCTGCTTCAACTGTAGGGGTTTTTGATTCTCAATGTGGTATACTTCACTCCATGATTCGACAATTACGCCCCTAGATTGGAGTCTCCCATGCGCGGAGAACTTATCGCGCTCGACTTAGAAACCACTGGTTTAGACATAGAAAAAGATTCGATTATTGAAATTGGTATTGTGCGTATTCGTGATGGCGAGATTATTGACGAATACGGAACACTGGTTAATCCCGGCTTTGTCATTCCGGCAGAAACAACCCACATTACGGGTATCCACCAAGATGATTTACGCCATGCCCCGTTATTAAAAACAGCATTGCCAAAAGCGGTAGAATTTATCGGCAACGCGCCTGTTATTGCCCATAATGCGGCGTTTGACATCGGTTTTATGCGGCGCTTTAACACACTCAAGCAAAATTTACCGCTTGATACCTTTGAACTAGCCTCTATTTTGCTACCGCGTACACCACGTTATAGTCTTTCGAGTCTTGCGGAGCGTTTTGATATTCAACTTGAAAATGCCCATCGTGCCTTAGATGATGCACGGGCAACGGCTATTCTCTATTGGCATTTGTGGCAAAAAGCCCTCGACTTACCCAAACATATTTTGCAAGAGATTGTGCGAGCAATGCAACCCTTCACATGGGATACAGGCGAGGTTTTCCGTGCGGCATTACAAGAAAAAGAAGCGCAACCATCAGATACAAAACCTGAAAGTATCATTGATGTATTTGCCCCTCTGCAAGAAGAGACAACGCCTTTACGCTCAAATGATACAATTGAAGCACTTAATTTAGACGAAATCAGTACCATTCTTGATGCAAGCGGCTTACTCGCGCAAAGTATTGAAAATTATGAACATCGCCAGCCGCAAATTGATATGGCAGTTCAAGTCGGGAATGCCTTCAATACTCAACAACACTTGCTCATTGAGGCTGGAACAGGCACGGGTAAGTCATTAGCCTATCTTGTCCCAGCCATTAAATGGGCTGTGAAGAATAATCGGCGAGTTGTGGTATCCACCAATACCATTAATTTGCAAGACCAACTCATCGCTCATGATGTACCACAATTGCAAACAGCACTGAATATAGATTTCAAAGCGGCTTTGATGAAGGGGCGCAATAATTACCTTTGTCCGCGTCGATTGGCAGCACTTCGGCGGCGCTTGCCAGCCAATATTGATGAATTTCGGACAATGGCAAAAATCATTGTTTGGCTACAAGAAAGTCAAACAGGCGATAAAGGCGAAATTTCGCTACGCGCACAAGAGTTTTTTATCTGGAATCGCTTAAGTGCCGAAGATGAAGATTGTACAATGCACCGTTGTCAGTCGCAAATGACGGGAACATGCCCGTACTACAAAGCGCGGCGACGGGCAGAAGCATCACATTTGTTGATTACTAATCATGCCCTATTGGTCAGTGATGCCGCATCGGAAAATCGCGTTTTGCCGGAATACAAATATCTCATTGTAGATGAGGCACATCAGCTAGAAGATGCGATTACCAACGGTCTCAGTTTTCGTATAGACCGCACAACATTATCGCGCCGACTCAATGATTTGGGTGGCATCAATAGTGGCTTACTGGGCGATTTACTGCAAAGCGCCCGTCGCAGCGTACCGGATAAGCATGTTCTGAAATTAGAAATGTTTATTCAAGACATTGGAACAACAGTTCGCGCTATGAATACGCAAATTATGGCATTCTTTGATGCTGTCGTGCAGTATCTCAAAGATGCTGGCAGTAGGCGCAATCCGCGAGTTCGGCTAGATGACAAAATGCGCTCTCATGGTGCGTTCTCGCATTTACAAAGTGCATGGGATAGTAGCAATCAAATCTTTGAAGTCGTTATTGAGGCGATGGCACAACTCTCAAGCGCCATTATTAAGTTAGAAAAATACGAGATACCCAGTTTTGATGACCATGTGAATGCCACAGCCGCCGCTTCTAGCAATTTGCAACAAGTTCGATTGGCACTGCACGCATTGGTTCGAGAGCCAGATGCCAATACAGTCTATTGGATTAATAACAACGAAAAACCTGAATATGTCTCATTACAATCTGCTCCACTTCATGTTGGACCCATGATGGAAGAATTTATCTGGCATAATAAAGAATCGGTTATCTTAACCAGTGCTACTCTTCAAACTGCTGGGAGCTTCACCTACATCCGAGACCGTTTGTATGCCGATGATTTACAAGAAACAGCACTAGGGTCGCCATTCAATTATAAAGAATCAACGCTGGTCTATATTCCTGATGATATCCCAATGCCCAATGAGAGTGGTTATCAGAAAGCAGTTGAAAAAGGCATTGTTGAACTAGCAACTGAATTAAATGGGCGTGTATTGGTCTTATTCACCAGTTATGTCCAATTGCGCGAAACAGCCGCCAATATCTCGCCACGTCTATCAATGGGGGATATCGTTGTCTATGACCAAGCGACAGGCGGAAGCCGCGAGGCTTTACTCCATAGCTTCAAATCGGCTGAAAAAGCTATTTTGTTGGGTACACGCAGTTTTTGGGAAGGGGTGGATATTCCCGGCAATGACTTGGTGGGACTTGTGATTGTTCGCTTGCCATTTGCCGTACCGAGTGACCCCATCTTCGCTGCAAGGTCATCTACTTATAAAGATGCCTTCAACGAATTTGCCGTACCGGATGCGATTCTACGCTTCCGTCAAGGTTTCGGGCGACTTATTCGTAGCCGTTCCGATAGAGGAATCGTCGCTATATTTGATAGCCGTATTGTCGGTAAATCTTATGGGATGAAATTCCTCGAATCATTACCGGATGTCACCTTACAAAATGGGCAACTAAGCAATTTACCCCGTACCGCGACACAATGGCTTAATCGTATACCAGAATAAAGCGAGTGAATTTTTTATGATTAATCCGGCTGGCAAAGACTGTAAACATTACTACCAAGACTTTCATCGTGGGCGCAACATCCAAGAATGTCGCCTTGCCAAGCAAAATCCTAATTCTGAGCATTGGCAGCCGAATGATTGTAGTAAATGTCCCATTGCCGATATTTTGCTGGCAAATGCTGACCCCGACATGGAACTGGCACTCACTATCAAAAAAGGGTTTCTGGGATTTGGGCGCAAAATCAAAGTTACCGCCCGAAGCCTCAAAGATGGCACTCCTATTGAAGATCCATTCGTCGGGCGTATCGACAAAAATAATCCCGGCTTAGATATCTTTCGTCAGGCACTTGAAGATATTGCAGACGATGACGAATGACTGGTCGATAACCCAAACCAAGCAGCATTACAAGACAATAACGCATTTATCACAAACCCCAAACTACCGAATATACTAGGCAATTCTGATACAAGTGATAGTGCCAAAACCAATTTCTTGACACCAAAAACCTTGCAAAACTCAAACCTTGCTATAAACCTGATGGTATGAGTTTGGCAACCATCCGCTATCTTGCTTTATTAGCCCTATACGCTGTGTTATGATATTTCCGTACAAATTATTAGAAATTCTCCAACGGAGATATATGATGGCGGTTGCAAACGATTATATGAGTCAGGCACAGGTATTGGTAGCACCCGAACAAACCAGTTATTTTCAATCATTAGAAACACATCTGGCAAAGGCGGGCTACAATTACACAGTTGCACAAACACAAGGCGATGCACTCAAAGTTATTGAAGGTAATAGCATTGGCGCGGTTATTGCAATGTATAGTGATGAAACGCTGGCGCTGATGTCTTCGTTACAGGTGCAAAATCAACGGCGCTTGATGATATGCGTTGTACCAGATGACATGGAAACCCCACTTGCTGCTCATATCACATCGCTGGTAGATGCCATTCTACCGCTATCGACACCCTACCTTGAAACTCAGATTTTGACCTTGCTGCGCTTACATTTTGACAATCGTCAATTACAAACAAAAGTCAGGACTATGGGACATGAAGTTGATGAACAAAAACGACTCACCAATGAGATGGAACTCCTTAAAAATGCGATTGTGCGGAATGTCTCGCACGAATTACGGACACCGCTTTTGCAGGTGAAAGCTGCGGTTGCCCTCCTGAGAGAAGAGGTCGATAATGACAAGCTGATTCAGTATGCTGAAAATGCTATGTCACGGCTCGAAATTCATGTCAAAAATATTACAATGCTCGGTCAAACACTCGATATCAATCCGGGTCCGATTATTCTACGTGATGCTGTGGAATATGCACGGCGCAATCTGGGGCGTATTTGGCAACGAAAAAGTGAAGCTGACCGTATCACAATAGATATTGAATCTAATCTACCCCCGATTAACGCCGATAAAGTAGGCTTGAGTACCGTGCTGCAAGTCCTCATTGATAACGCACTTAAATTTGGAGATGATAAACCCATTAAAGTGATTGGTCACAAGCGTAATGATGGCACAGTTTATATTGCTGTGCAGGATTCTGGCATTGGCATTGCAGAAGACAAGCGCAAAAATATTTTTGATTCATTCTATCAGATTGATAATTCATCAACACGACGTTACGGCGGTGCTGGGGTTGGCTTGGCGCTTGTTAAACTGATAATTGACTATCATCAAACCAGTATTCAGGTTGATAGCGAAGAAGGCAAGGGCAGTACATTCTGGTTTACCTTCCCCTATATCGAAATTCCTCAAAGTAATAAGGATGAAGACGCGGAATAATCTTGTACATCATTTATGTTCCACTGCCTCAAAATGACCTGCTAGAAATAGCGCAGGTCTAATCTAAATCGGCTACGCTACATTTTAATTGCGAAAAATTCACATAATATAAGAACTGGTAAAAACGGCTGCTAATGTCGTTGACTTGCAGCTAATTCTTTGTATAATAGATTTAGATAGTTATGAATGTAACAAACGTTATAGCCGAAGCGGAGTCCCATGACAACACATGACATGAATCGGACAGTAGCAACCGATGATATGCTCCCGTTACTCCAGACTGGATTGCAAGCGGTTGAAAACGCTATGTACAATGTGGTAAAAAGTGATGTGGAAGTATTACGTGATGCGAGTACACATATCTTGAGTGCCGGCGGTAAACGTGTCCGTCCACATTTGCTCATGTTAGCCTATTTAGCTTGCGGTGGAACAGATGTCACTTATGCTGCGCCTCCTGCTGCGGCTGTCGAACTGATGCACACGGCAAGCGTTGTTCATGATGATATTAATGATCATGGTGTGGTACGGCGAGGTCGCCCTTCTGTCAATGCCAAATGGGGGCGAACATTCGCATTACTGACAGGTGATTTTCTATTTACGGCTGTTTATCAGTTAATGGCACCCTATGGCGATCTCAATAAGCTACTAGCAGAGGCAGCAACAGCCTTAGTCGAGGGCGAAACATTACAGGCACATGCTGTTAAAAACAATGAATTCACCCGTGAAAATTATGCTCGGATTATCTCGCTAAAAACGGCGGCATTATTCCAATCTGCGGGGGAAATCGGTGCACGGTTAGCCGATACAACAGAAGACATTGCAGAAGCTCTCGGCAATTACGGTTTTAATATCGGTCTCGCATTCCAGATTGTCGATGATATCCTTGATATTGTGGGCGATGAAGAAACACTTGGCAAAACATCCGGTATTGATGTTGAACAAGGACGCGGCATTACGGCTATCGAAAATACCGAGGGCGCAGATATTATGGATGCCATCAAACGCAAATTACTATCCGGTAATCGCCTAGAAGAAGCGCGTCAACAGGCTCAAGCCTTCGCGGAGATAGCAATAGAACAACTCGATGTTTTGCCCGATTCATATGCTAAAACAGAACTTGCCGACCTAGCCAATAAGGTCATCAATCGCAATAAATAGGCATCGCACAAAACAATTCTGAGGCATAGTCACTAGGCTGTGCCTTTTTGATTTAATGTGCTTGAGACAATTGGTGCAGAAAGTTTACGGCAGGCTATGGATACGCTACCATAGGGTATGGAATCCCATTGAAAAATGAAAGGCATATGCCGTGATTCGTGTCACTAATGTTGAACAAATTCGGGCTATCGAAAAAGCCGCCGATGCTTCGGGCTATCATTATCAAGAGATGATGACAGCCGCCGGACGTGCAGCAGCTAATCGTGCGTTGGCGATTATCGCCGATATAGACAAACCTAAAATCACTGTTTTAGTCGGTTCGGGCAATAATGGCGGTGATGGTTTGCTTGCGGGCTTATTTATCGTACAAGATAATGCTGAAGCCGAAGTACGTTTTTATCTGCTAAAAGATAGGCATGATGACTATATTGAAACGGCACAACAAGCAGAATTAAGCATCACAAAGTCAAAAGATGACAAAGATAAACGAGTTCTCCGAAATTTGATTGCCAGTTCAGATTGTATTATTGATGCCCTATTTGGAATCGGTGTACGGTTGCCGATTCGAGGTGATGCCCAAAAAATATTGCGACAAGTGAATACTGTCATTAATGAACGACGACGGGCAAAACCTGAAAATCTCGCTATTAACCTAAGAAAAGGCGGAAAAATCCCCAAATTACCGCGTCAGGTTGTTCTTGCTATTGATTGCCCTAGCGGTTTGGATTGTGATACAGGTGAGGTGGATAAAAATGTTATCTCTGCCGATGAAACTATCACGTTTATTGCCGCCAAAACGGGACAGTTCGCGTATCCGGGAGCCAATAGTGTCGGAATACTCACAGTTGCTGATATTAATATCTCTGAGAAGTTAGAAGAAGTAAAAGTAGTCACGGATTATGTCGTCGATGCTGATTGGGTGAAAAGTAAGTTACCACAACGCGGCAGCAATTCACACAAAGGCACATATGGACGAGCTTTGATTATTGCTGGTTCAGTAAATTATATTGGCGCACCTGCACTAGCCGCAGAAGCCGCCTATCGTTCTGGAGCAGGATTAGTCACAGTCGGCACAGCCGCAAGTGTCATTCAAGCATTGGCAGGGTCTTTACGCGAAACAACATGGTTGATGCTGCCTCATGATATGGGAGTCATTGCCGAAAGTGCTGTTTCGGTCATCACCAAAGAATTGAACAAGATGCAAGCGTTACTCATTGGACCCGGACTCGGTACAGAGAAAACCACTCGTGAATTTCTAGAAAATCTATTGCATCAAAAAGATGAAAACACAGTAAAAAAAGGGAAACGCCGACTCGGTTTCCAGATAGCGGATAAAACTGAGAAAGCCGCTCATGACAATGATAATGTCATTACGATATCCCCTCTAGTTATTGATGCTGATGGGCTTAATTTATTGGCTGAGATTGATGAATGGTGGACTCTATTGCCAGAAAATACGATTATCACACCCCATCCCGGCGAAATGTCACGACTGACTAATTTAGAAACGACTGAGGTTCAGAGCAATCGCTGGCAGTTGGCACGGGAGAAAGCGCAAGCATGGAAAGTCGTTCTCGTTCTCAAAGGCGCACATACCGTTATCGCCTCGCCCGATGGTAACTTAGCGATATTGCCGTTCAAAACAGATGCTTTAGCGACAGCCGGTACAGGTGACATCCTTGCCGGACTAATTGTGGGTATGTTAGCGCAAGGACTCAAGCCGCTTGATGCAGCCGTTGTCGGGGCATATGTTCATGGCATTGCCGGAGAACTTGCAGGTGAGCATGGGAATAGTCGCAGCACAATTGCAGGGGATATTCTGGCATTATTAGGTGAGGCTTTCAACCAGATTGAACAATAGCAGTCATCAGGGTGAGTTACTGCGGCTCACCCTCTTTTTGTTCTGTTTCAGATGGTGTGGAAGTATCAGACTCTTGATTTTTGTCTGAGTCGCGGCGTTGTAAAACCTGTGAAATCAGTATAATTTCGCGCAAAAAGGCGATTAACCCTGCCAAGAATGACTGAACTTGAATAATCGGTTCAACAGCATGTTTTTGTACAAATTCGCTGGTGACGCGCACATTACGAATCGCTTGCTTTGTGTCGTCTGTGATGGGCTTCACTTCACTGCGTATCAAATTAATAAAACGCGCAATTTGAACAATGAGGATACCTGTCGCAATCACTATCATCGCACTAGAAATTGCCAACGCAATCGTCATCAAATCTCGGAAATAACGAAAAAACGAAGCGGCACTTTCATTCCAGATAATAGCTGCCACGAGACCTATCAAAAATATCAGTACATATGTCCCGACAAAAATCGAGAAGGCGACGATAATAGCTCGTTTGAATGTCCACCAACTCGCTGTTGATTCGTCTTCTGCCTCTGTTTCTGTCGGATTGGGCGAAGTCGATTTCGCCTCTGCCATAGTGACTCCTTGTTTAGCAAAGCAATTTTGATAAATCTATAAATGTTATCTCACATTGCGATTTTGTATGAGGCGCGATGAAACCCTGAAACAGGCTTTTTAGCGCGATGATTGCCTGCACTCCGATGTGAATATGAAGGCTACAATCAAGGTAAAAAACGCTCCAAAAACTGCCGGAACAATGCGTAATTGACCGATTGGCAAAAATGAGATTCCGAGTGTGCCGCCACCAATATGTCCTAATGCAAAGCCAATCCAGCCTGCCAGTAAAAATAAAGCGAGGCGGCGTGCATTGCCACCGACAATGAGGTGAAACAATGCACCCATCATCGTGGCGATAACAAAGGCAAAAACAAAGGTTGGACCCAGTATCATGGTTGCGAATCATCCATCTGACAGTTACAATCGCATGATAGTTTAACATAAAGCCATTCATTGGTCACGACAGAACGAGTAGAAAACGTATGAGCAGCACCATTATCGACCACGCTATCGCCATCCCAACTAAGCAACACAATGTTTGGGAACAAATCAGTGACATTACAAAATTTCCTGTGTGGCATGTAGATACCCAAGCAGTTTCATTCCTGACCACCAAACATAGTGGACGCGGCACACGCTACCGTGCCACAACAAGACGTGGACGTGAGCGCGTTATTGAAATTACGGCGTGGTATGAAGGCTTAGGCTTTGAATATATCATTGTCGATGGTTCGCCATATGCCAGTAATCGGGGGCGGATTCGTTTGCAAGAATCGACTGATGGTACGATTGTTCAGTGGACATTTACTTATGAACTAACAGGCTTCCTCAGTGGCTTACGGAATTCGCTTGTGGTGCGGCGCGGTGTTGATAATGACATTATCGACAACTTACGCAATATCTATACCTATATTAAAGAATTGCGCGGCGAAGAACATTTTGTGCCGGAAGAGGCAAAGTCTTACCTGAAAGAAGCACCCGATGTCTTAGCGCGTTCGCAATATCAACCGCGTTATCCAAGTAAATCTGACCCCAAAATACAGCCTGTTCCAGAAACAGCGACGGCAGGCGTATCGGGTATTATTGAGCCGCCACTTGTTGAAGGGGATACCAAACCTAATCCGAGTATACAGCCAGAACCGACACCGCCTGCTGAACCGATATCTGAGCCGACATTTCTCAAGGATGTACCAGATTTCAGCCAAGTACCGTCTGAAACACAGGTCAAACCAGAACCATTGCCGCGCTTGACGGAAGCCGAAACTGAAACAGAGAGTGTCACTGCCCCAACTCCGACAGTATCACATGAAAGTACATCGGCATTACCCATACAAGCCGAAACACCGCCTGTTCAGAAAGAAGAAGCCGTGCCACCTATCACGGCAAGCCCTGAGCCGCCTGTGAGTGATGATAGTGCAGAAGCTGATGCCGTCTATACTGACCCCTTGCCCGGCTTAGAGACAAGCGAAACGAGCGATTCATCCAAAGTGAGTGTCTTTGAAGTTTTTGGGTTGCCCAAGCCAAGTGAAACAGAAAAATTGGTTACTATTCAAGATGCGGAAAAATTAGACTTACCGCCGATAGACCTCACAGCCGAGCCACCTGTGATTGAGGCAAATACCGAACAAATCATAGCCTTCACCGATGATGCGCCGATTGTGCCGGATATTGAACCACAAGCCCCCAAACGCACCGGCTTACGCGCTTCCCTGCGCCGCAAGAAAACACGGGTTCGCTTGCCGAAGTAAGCACTTTGAAGGTGATACCCCACATTTTCACAAGAAACCTATTTATTATTGTTAAGCAAGGTAAATATTCTTATCTTATGCTACCCCATTTGTGGAAGTTTGTTCAATCAGTGCTTTGACTATGTGCCACATAACAACTGGAGGAATTGCGTTACCAATTTGACGATAAGCATCGCCATCAGAACCAACAAACTTGAAATCATCAGGAAACGATTGTATTCTCGCTGCTTCTCTAGGTGTAAACCGACGATAGAGTTCTGTATTTTCGTCTACTAGCAAAACAGGATCCGTACCATTCAAACTTACTTTTGCTAAATGGGTAGTAATTGTATTGCAAGGTTTCTCTAAGTCTTGATAACGCCCCTTATTAAATGCTTTATTAGCTCGCTTCATTCCTGCAACAGCTCTTTCAGAAAAATAATATTTAGAGTCCACTGATTCTAGCGAGTCTAAAATTGCTCCTAGTGGAATCCATTCTTGTTCGGTTAGAAATGATGGGAATTCTGTGTGGGTGGGATATGGGAATTTGTACTCGAATCCGAGTGAATCATGGATACCCACAATAAATATACGTTGTCGCTTCTGAGGTACACCAAAATCGGCAGAATTTACCACACGATAATTGACTTTATAACCAGTATTAGAAAATTCATCAATAATGTATTCTAACACATTACCATCATCCATATTTACCAGACCTTTCACATTTTCTGCTATAAATGCTTTTGGTTGGTGATATTGCAAAATCCGTGTAATATCTTGGAAAAGTTGCCCTCTAATATCTTCAAATCCTTGTCTCAGCCCAACAACACTAAAGGGTTGACAAGGAAATCCAGCGATTAATAGTTCATGGTTTGGTATTTCATCTGCTGATATATCTTGAATACTTCTAGTATCAATTTCATGCTCAAAATTCAAGCTATAAGTTGAAGCTGCTTTTTTATTAATATCATTTGCAAAGACGATGCCAGTATTTAGTCTGCTATAATACTTGTCAAGAAATAAGAAATCACCTTGTGCTCCTAAATCACTCCCACCACAACCACTAAATAATGAGACCGTTCTAAGTATGGTTTTGCTAGTCATTCTGCCACTCCAACAATTCTACGTACTCACCACTATCTTTCTGGAAGACGATTTCAGCTCCGTTTCGGGGAATCATTTTTATTTTATCATGCTTATATAATCTTACAGGGTCACAGAGTATGAATAGTCTTTTATTTTCTTTAGAAATCATTAACCGATATACATAGTACCTACTT
>JAUZRW010000074.1 GCA_030950085.1 Anaerolineae bacterium | reverse complement strand
TTTCCAGTAGCAAATAGTCGTCAATAAGCCTTTCTTTATTCAGTTGTTCCAGTTCTTCTCGTTTTGTCAGCATGACTTTAGTATACTTCTTTTATTCACTTTCGCTCTCCACAATCTCATGGATAGCTGAATAGATACCGCCCACGACTAAACAGCGTATGGATAGCTGAATAGATACAAGGTTATATGACGAACGGGACAGGTCATATCCCTACAAATTATTACGGGTCTGTAGGGACAGTATCCATACTGCCCGTTGTGACTGAAGTTAAATACCTTCTGTCAGTGTCTCAAAGGAATCGAAGGTGAGTTCTAATTTCTCAATGGCAACGGCATTCTCACTGGTTTTGAGAGTTGGTCCCGTCCATTTAATCGGCAGTGCGCCCGTAATAATCCAAATGGCGACGGGTTGGCGGATAATGGGTCCACCAATCATGGCAATCAATACGTCACGTTTTGCCTTCACCCATTTACGGGCTGCAACTTCGGCGTACCAATCATATAAATCCGTGGTTAAGCCAAGACCTTTCGACAAGACAAGATTACCCGTTTCATAATGCGTGGGCAATGTATGGATTCCATTGGCACCCCCTTCACGGACTGTCGTGAACTTAACATCTAAAGACGGGAGTTGACATTCCGTAAAGACTCCCATATAGATGCCTTCGACAATGACGATGAAGCGAAACGTACTCTCAACATTGAGGAATGCGCCTAAGACATTCCCTAAGGCGTTCATGACCATAGCATTTTAACTCCCAAATCGTTTTCCACGCCGCTCTTGGTCACGACGCAAATCTTGCTGTAACAGTTGCCAGACTCGCTCACCTACTTTTTTGATGAAGTCCGCTTCTTTTTCGGCTTTTTCACCACTGGTATCTGTTGTTGAGCCTGATGATGAACTGTTTGTTGATGACACTGCCATAGCTCATCCTTCATAGTGCTGACATGATGCTTAGAAATTGTCTGCATTAGCGACGACGACGGGTACGATTGATACGCCTAGCTTGTTGAACCCAACTTAAGCGTTCGCTGTGGGTCATCGACAATATTTCGTCGTGACTCCACCCTAATGTCACCGCGATATATGCTACCTCCTCGTGCAGACGCTCAACGGGGTAGCGTTTTATTCCCCCAACAAGCCAACCTCAACCTCGTGTTCATGCCCACAATTCGGGCAGACTGCTGGTACATATTGTGGCTGGGGGTCATTAATTTGACGGTATAAATCTTGTAAAAAAGCGATGTCCGCAGCAAACATCCGCTCAATCACCGCCGGACGCACTCGCTGTAACGTGCCGAGGCGCGTGATGACCTGCGACAGCAGAATCACCACCAGATACGCCTCATTCGCACGCACACGAGGGTCACGCAGAGGGGCAATCTCATCACGGGCAGTCGCTAAACGCATCGTGCCTTCTTTATGAAGAGTCCCCTCATCGTCTACAAAACCTTTTGGCAATACAAAGTCAAATTCGACTTGTAACGACATGCGTGTTCCTCAGTTCGTTGATTATTCGCTAGACTGAAACACGCTCAATGTATTCCACGACTACTGTGAATTCTTCAATCCCGACTTCGTTACCATCGGCTTTCGGTGCGGGTCCACTGACCTTGCTGGGCCAACCATTTTCAAAGTTCCACTGGGCAACAAGCGTGCCATCTTGTGCAAACATCGAGATAGTGCCATTGTAGCGCGCATTGGAGATACCACCTGTTTCAACCTGCTTACGCCATTCCCAGGCATCCATGTTGCTGGTGATGCCGCGCTTGAGGGTGATATCATTCCACTTGAGACGACCCGGAATCTTCTTCACAACTTCTTGACCACCACTGGTCATGACCTTGTGTTCAATGATTTCATGCTCCGAGCCGATGCCACTGATTTCAGTGAAGAAGCCACTCATCATCCCAGCGACTTCTAATTGGAAGTTAAAAGCGGGAAGCGGATCTTCAGTTGTCGGGCTACTGCGATCAACAGTAATTGTATTCGCCATGTGTTTTTACTCCTCTATAGTACGTTACGAACAAATTTTATTATTCAGCCGATGGTGACCACTGGCTGATACGGAAAATAACGAATTCGGCAGGTTTGACGGGGGAGATACCGATTTCCACCACCAACTGACCTAAATCGCGCAATTCAGGGGGGTTCGTTTCTGCATCACACTTGACATAGAAAGCATCTGATGGTGCAGCGCCGAACAAAGCACCCGAACCCCAAACCATCTTGAGGAATGCGCCGACATCACGACGGACACGACCCCACAGGAATTGGTCATTCGGCTCAAAGACAACCCATTGCGTCCCACGTTCGATACTTTCTTCAATCATATTGAAGAGGCGGCGTACAGGAATATAGCGCCATGAGGCATCGCTGGAGAGGGTACGTGCGCCCCAAATACGGATACCGCGTCCGGGGAAGCTGCGAATGCAGTTCACACCAATCGGGTTCAGGAGTGATTGTTCGCCCTTGGTCACTTGTACTTCGAGACCGAGACAGGTACGAATAATTTCATTAGCAGGAGCTTTGTGTACGCCGCGTGTCCCATCGACACGAGCATAAACACCAGCAATGTGTCCACTGGGTGGAACAAGGCGCGTTGTGCCATTGCTACCTGTTTGGTCAGCAATTTCAATCCATGGATAATACAAGGCAGCACGGGTCGTATCATAATTAACGGTATTGCGCCATTCTTTGATTTCTTGTGGCATCATGCCGGGTGGCGAGTCGAGAATAGCGAAGCAGTAACGAATCAATTCGCAATAATCAATCAGAGCCTGTTGTACAGCCTGCACGCCCTTCATATCAATTTCGCCAGCTTCGTAGCTACTCATGAGGTCAGGCGCAATAATCATCGTCACATCGTCCATCGGTTCTAGCCCCGCGAGACCAGTACGCGCATTGATGTCACCCTGATAATCTTTAATCGTAATCGCTTTAGTCTCGATTGCGCCGCCAGCAAGAGCAACACTACCATCTGCTGGGACAATCGCGCCCTTCGTGCCACTGGCGATAGAGACAGATATGAGTTGTGATTGCTTGAGGACGGTCTCAACATTGTTGTCGCCCTTATCCGTGGTTAAGCCCTTATAACTTTCTTTGACATCACCATTGACTTTGACATTGAGTGTAAAGGTGGTCGCTGTTTTTGCACCCTCAGCCGGTGCATCAGCTTTGGTTTCCACTTCGATATCATTGCCTAAAGGACCGCCTTCTTTTGCCTGCACGTTGAGCAGGGCTTTTTTACCATCTGTCAATGATGCCTTGGCTGATTTCGCATCATCACCAACCGCCGCGCCTAATGTTCTCAAGCTGACGATATAGCAAACGCTGCCGCCATTGGCAAAGTAGCCATAGACCGAATCCGGCAGATAAGCGCCATCAATGAAGCCACCAAAGCTATTCACATACTGGCTCCAGTTTGTCACAAGGGTCGGACTACCCACAAGCGAAATGACTTCACCATTCTTGCTGGTGGATGCCTTTTCGGTGTAACCAATGAAGGCTGCCACCGCCGTACCGACAGCCTCAATGGGCTTCGTACCGCGATCCACTTCCTCCATGTAAATGCCGGGGGTTAAGTAACTGGGCATTGTTGTACTCCCTTAAAATATCTTGATAAACGAATCGCATTTTCTTTAACTTACTACCGTTTTTATTGCCCCTCCTTCACTCTTCTTCTTTATTATCATTATCAATCTGTCCATTATCGGTATGTTTCAACTCCAAATCGACAGACTGCAATTCACCAGATTGTGGGTCATCAGATTGCCCGATACGAATGCTACCTTCCAGCACGAGAGGTGCTTCAAAGGACATATCGAGTTCGAGTTCGAGTGTGGCACGGACTGTAAATCCCAAGCGCATATCATTATCGAGAACTGACCACAAATCAGCCAGATTAATGGGATTATCGCCTTCGGTTGCTACCAGTAGGGGAATTGGGCGTGCTTGGTAGCGCAAATCTCCGACGCTCATTTGTGCATCAATGGTGGTGAAGCGTTTCATCGCACCTAACGCTCGCCAAATCAGTTGATGTTCATCTTCAGCTTTACGTGTCCATGCCGTAATGAGATAAGTAAAATCCATACGACGTGGGAATTGATAGCGTCGTCCGACTTTGCCATTGACTTGTTCGTAATTCAATTGAGGGTCACGTAATTTCAAGTTCTCGCGGATGTTGAAGCACCAACAATTTATCGTTGGACGCGCCAAACGAGCCGACCAATCACGACCCGGTAACTCAAAGGAGACATCAATTTCTTTTCGATTGAGTTTGCCATATTCGTAAAGCATCTTTTCAAAGGTTTTATCTAAATCATGCAGCATGGAAATCGTCCCTGCTCAATTAATTCTATAATATTGGTTTTCGGCGAGAGCGCCAATAGACCCTCCCCTACAAATATTGATATTCACACTATTCTTGCAACAAACGCCCCATTTTTTGATGTTCACGTCGGATAGCAAGAGCGATATGTTGGCGCGTGATTGTACCCCCATCAGCCGCCGCGTAATACGCCGAGGCGACAGCCGCATTACGAATATTACCACCTGCTAGTTCATACTCATCGGCAATATCGTGTAAACTAACATCGGCTGCCATCGGCGCTTGCTGTGGGAAGTGCGCTTGCCAAATGCGCTCACGATATTCGCTTTCTGGGAATGGGAAATCAATCATGAAGTCGATACGGCGCGTAAATGCCTCATCTATATTTTGCCGTAAATTGGTTGCCATAATAGCGATACCACTATACGATTCAATCTCTTGTAGCAAGTAAGAAATCTCGATATTGGCATAACGGTCACGGGCATCTTTCACTTCCGAACGTTTACCAAAAATGGCATCGGCTTCATCAAAAAATAAAATAGCATTATGACTGCGTGCTTCCTCGAAAATTGTACCCAAATTTTTCTCAGTTTCGCCAATATATTTACTCACCACTTGGGCAAGGTCAATCTTATACATCACCAAACCCAGACTATGGGCAATCACTTCTGCCGCGAGTGTTTTACCCGTACCACTTTCGCCGGAGAATAAGGCACTGACACCGGGGACAGGCGCGACCTTTTTGCCGTAACCCCAATCTTGATGAACAACATGCACCCAACGGGCGCGTTCTTCAATCTCGCGCAATTGCTCTAAAGATTCTGGTGGGAGGATTAAATCACCCCAATCGAAGCGTGGGTCTATTTTCTTCGCATATTGCTTTAAGCGTAAGGTAGCATGTGCCTGTGCGCCAGCATATAAATCTTTTAAGTGGATGTCTTCGCCGCGTGTGAGGGCTAAATCACTGGCTGTTTGCAATGTGCGTTCGATTTGAACCTGATTGAAGCGGAACTTATTCGCCAGTTGGCTCAGTTCAGCATCGGGCATATTGAGTTCATTACGCTGCGTCAACACTTCCCACACCTGCCGCCGTTCATTAAATTCTGGTTTTTCAAAAGAGAGCCGTAACATGCGCCGTTTGCGCTCTGTATTAAGCGATTCCCATTCCTTAGAGCTACATAAGAAAATCGGTAAATCATAATTATTCAGAGCTTCCCACAGTTCGGCTGGCGGTTGCTCCGTTTCTTCATATAAACAGGCATCCCAATTTTCCAACATGATAGCGCAATCAGTCAGGTTTGCCTCGCGTAATGCCAATCTCCATGCCAGTTCAAAATGGACGACTTCCTGTGTCAGCGCCTTCATATCAATCTTAAGCAACTTCATATTGTAGGCGCGGCACAAGGCGGCTGCGGCTTCAGTCTGCCCATTATGAAAGTCGCCTTTGAAGTACAGTAGCGGCGATTGCTTAAAGGCATCTCGTATGGCATCGGTGACCGATGGTGGAACAGTTTCGTATTTGTTAGGATTGATGTGGATTACAGATTGACGAATCCGACTATCGGGCGTGTCATCACCGAGTAAATGCGCCACGATGCGATGGTCGATTTTGCATTGGTAGGCTAAGAAACTCCCGTATTGCTGCCCTTTATCCGGCAGGCACTCAATCAGGAAATATTTCCGCAAAGGATTTTCATCATTCAGCCGCGACCAAACCGCGAAACGTTGCGGCACTGTCGTCCCTAACAGATTCATCATCAAATTCACCGTGGGGCGACGTTGTGAGACATCATCTTGTAAATACGCATAAAGCCGTGAATAACGCTTATCCAATTCAGTCGCCAAGGCGAGCAACAGGATATGGGCATCAAGTGCCGTGAGTTTGAAAATTTTGATGAGGTGCAAAAAGGGTAAATCAGGATTGCCCCCAAATGTGACGGGGAGTTGGATTTCCGTATCGCTTGCTGTCCACAAGCCCGCAAGCGCCGGCTTACTGAGATGTGCTTCAACTTCATCATCAGAAATGATTAAACCCCGCAGCGAATCTGTTGGGTCATTCCCCGCTTCTTGAGCGCGTGTTACAGCATCTCGAATCAATGGGTCGATACGTGTTAAAGAAGTTTGTAGAAACTGTAGACTTTCTACGTTCATCAGTTTGGACATCTTATTTTAGAAGTGTCCCCTCATCCCTAGTATTGTGACAATCTTTCTTTCAGTGTAAAGGTGTTTTGATTTTCATGCAACTTAATTTAGGTTTGAATTGATAAAAAAACTAAAAATTACAAAATTCATTACTTTTAATGGCAAACATTCGCTACTCACATCATCAAATTTTCCCACAAAAAAGGGCGCACCCAATGAGTACACCCTTTCCTAATCAGTTTCTCACGTAGCGTTATGTCATTTCGACAGTACTCGCTTGGACTGTCTCCACTGCAAGTTGAATTTTGATGTCTTTGCCGACCAAGACCCCCCCTGCTTCCATTGCTTGATTCCATGTCAGCCCAAAGTCTTCGCGGTTAATTTTTGCGCTGGCTTCAAAACCTGCCCGTACATCACCGTAAGGATTGTTGACTTGCCCAAGAAATTCAACATCCATTGTGATAGATTTTGTCACATCACGGATAGTCAAGTCGCCTGTTAGTTTGGCAGTATTATCATCAACAACCTGTATATCGGTACTTTGGAAGGTGATACTGTGTGCTGTATCGAAGTTCCACTGTGCCATAATATAATCTCCTTAAATCCAAACGGACTACAATCCGTTTTACTTGATTGTCTGCTCTATACTGCAATTTTGCGGAGAGAGTCTTTGTGTTTTGTCAATAAACGAACGAGCGTCCATTTATCGCACAATAGGATAGACACATGCTACACAGAAGGTCTTAGGTCCAAAATTTTGAGTTTGAGAATAGGGGCTGTTATGTTCAGTCTGGCGCTATATCACGTTCAAACAAAACGATTCTATCTTGACACGCACTATGGCATCCACTACAATTTAGAGGCTTCAAAAATATGGGCCTGTAGCTCAGCTGGGAGAGCGCTACAATCGCACTGTAGAGGTCAGGAGTTCAAATCCCCTCAGGTCCAAAATCCTAACCCCCATTTCTATCACTTTACATAGCATTTTCTTCAGACAACAAGAATGTCATCCCTACAAAGCATTTTTACCTTCACGCACTGCGGCTAGTAATCCAGATACCATCTTTGGTATTTTTGCCGCTAAGGTGGAAGAGGCGATGTTTTTGGCGACGGGCAGCATCCTCTTCTATCCAAAAACTGAGTGTTCTGTCTTTGAGCGAAGCCATATATTCCAGTGCGGCTAAAACATGCGAACAGGCAATGCCGCGATGTTCCGCCCATGCACAGGTACACTGCGCCTCAATTTGGCGCTCCTCACGATTGAAGCGCACAGTCACGACATGATGGGCAGTTGGGTTAGTGGTACTTTCGACCACATAAGTCAGGTTATCGACACGCCGCGCACGCAAATCACGGCTCTTATTTTGTAGGTCTTTGATATTTGTTGGGACAACCATGCTGCACCTCATTATTGAACTTCATTTGCACTCTAATTATAACGTTTGTTCTATCAATTTTGTATAAAAATGTGTATAATCCCCCAACAATTGGGGGTCAAGCAGAATCAAAAAAGGTCGGGTTGCTCCATAGAAAAACGCTTGGCAACGCTCATGGACGTACAAAATCTGAGAACGTTGTTCCTTACGGCAACAACCCATTATCAGGATTGGTATTTACTGTATTCAAGGCTGCTTCCCGTCAGCCTTTTTTTACCCGATTTGTGTCTTTAATTTGCCAATATCATACTAAGAAGTTAAGAGTGATTGAGGAGGTCACGATGCCATATGCACGGATTATCACGATTGATGGACCTGCTGGCTGCGGTAAAACCACACTCGGATATCGCTTGG
>JAUZRW010000073.1 GCA_030950085.1 Anaerolineae bacterium | reverse complement strand
AAGACCTTTTGCAGGCTTTGTCCAATGCTATCTATGGCGCGGCACGCTCTTAGCCCTCACTTCGTCTTTTTATAACACTTTATAACGAAAAGTAGCTCTCGACATATCGCCGTAGGCTACTTTAATGTGCCAAAGTCTAGGTAGGGGCATAGCGCGCTATGCCCTTACGAGCAAATTCTAAAAACTTCTCGGACTCTACATAAATCTGTAAAACGGTAGGGGAGTGCCTGTGGGCGCTCCCGAATAGATTTTCTTCTCAGATTCTATGATTATTCCGGCAAGGTTTCTTGACTACTTGGCGCTTTTTGAGCATGTGAATCGCCATCCTCAGATGATGCTTCGATGAAGTACATCGGGCGTTTACGTGATTGCTCCAGCGTGCGCCATAAATACTCACCAATAACACCGAGCATAATCATCTGTATCCCCCCAAAAACCAAGACAACTATCATCAGGGCTGCCCATCCATCGACTTGCACAATCCCCGTCAAGCGAAAAATAACAATGAGTATGGCATAGGCAAAGCCAATCGCGCTAACTGTCATACCCAGATATGACATGAGGCGCAGGGGCATAAACGAAATTGAGACGAAGGCATCGGCAAAGGCAGTCAATTTTTTTCGTAGATTCCACTTGGAAACGCCGTACTTGCGCTCGGCTTTGACATACGGCATTTCGACCTGATTAAATCCCAATCGCGCCACATCTAAGGCTAACGATGGATTGGCAGTCACCGATTGCAGCAAAGCATTGATGACCACACGGTCTATCAGCGAATAATCAGCACCTGTTGGCGGCAGTTTCACTTCACTAAATGTATTCAGTAGGCGATAAAACAGATTCGCCATGAAAATTTCAGTCCGCGATAAACCCTCGCGTTGTGACCGAACAGCCCATACGACATGATTATTTTCGCGCCATTGTTCCAACATCTCTGGGATAAGTTCCGGTGGGTCTTGTAAATCTGCCGCGAGAATCACAGCACAATCGCCGTGACATTGCTGAAGTCCGGCTAATATCGCAATATGTGAGCCACTATTTGCCGCCAAGCGTATGAAGTGATAAGCTGGATTTTCATCACAAATAGCACGTAAAAGAAACGCTGTTTTATCAGTAGAATGGTCATCAATCAGCCACACTTCGACAGCCACATTGCCCTCCAAAAGTGCGATTAGGGCATCTAGGCGCGGTGTCAGATGCGGCAAACTTTCTTCTTCATTATAAACTGGGATGATAATGCTTAGGAGTTTAGACATAAGATTTGGGGAACTATTTGAAATATAAGGATGCAATCAAACTACCCAAACGAATCTCGTCACCACTTTTGAGTTCATAGGGTTCATTAGGAGTGAGTTGCTGACCATTGATGAATGTGCCGTTGTAGCTATTGAGGTCAAGCAAGACAGGGAGCATTTGATTAGCTTCTAAGCGAGCATGTTGCCGCGAAACACCCAATGCTTGTGCATCAAAACGGGTTAAGTCAATATCGACAAGCAACGTACTTTCTGGGTCTTTGCGTCCCATAGCCAAACTCGGACGACGCGCAATTGCTATCGGAGTTTGTAAACTCGGTAGATACAAGAGTAAGGGTTGCGACGATGACGGTTTATCAAGTTCTAACTCGTCCGATATAAAGCGAGCAAGTTGCTTAGTCTCAACATCATCCATCAATAAATCATAAATATTTAATCCGCACGCTTCACATTGGTTAACACCCAACAGATTTTCATGATGACAATCAGGACATTGCATTGACTTCACCTCTTGATAGTTACGGCACCTTAAGGCAAAACTATAAACGCAATCTTGATATTTGTACAGAGAAACAAATGAGTCCCTTTCGGGTTTCACTGTGCCTCATACAAAATTGCCAAGTGAGACTGATGTTAAGGCGTTATCGCAGATAGTTTGTTAAACAAGCATTAGATTTCCCTGCGTAATGTCCGTTAGAAGGGTAAAGGGGAGAATCGAAAACAGCCTCGTTACAAGACAGTTCCAGAGTGACATACGATAGTGCAGCTAGATTAATCTTCTATGCCGATGGTTGCCATGAATTGTTGCAAATCACGACAGAGTTGTTGTATCTCATCAACCATTGAAAACACACAATCATGAATCTCACCAACACCTTCAGCGTAATCGACATGCAAAACACCGCATTGTCCATCTAATAGTTTTTTACAATTGCCGAGAATAGCGCGTAGGGGGCGTTGGGCATCGTGTGTGAGGTATTGCAATAATGCCGGTGCAGAGAGAGTCTCGTGCTGCATATAGCCTGTTACAAATTCTACCGCACCATGATTAATAAAATTAATACGGTGAAATTGTTCCTTACTTAACCCTTGCCGATGTTCTAACATGGCATTTGTTAGGTCAATGATGTAGGCTGCATAATCAATTGTGCTTGCCATATAATTCCTCAAAATCTTGAGGTTAAATAATTGAAACCATTGTAACATAAGACATAGGAACTGCGACATAAGAATCTGTAAAGATTTCCAAACGGATTGTTACATGCTGGATGTTGTCTTAACTGACATTACGGAAAGAATATCATGAGATAATGATGGCTTACAATGCCATGTCGATTAAAGCATTTCAGCCGTTTAGCCCATCTGCAAAAGGACAGGTCGCTAAATAGTCTGATGAATGGTCTCATACATCGCTATCTTTCTATACAGGTTATGGTTAAGCTAGTTTTATTCTATATTTTGAGAAAACGTAGTACATCACCAAAAAAGTTTTTATGTAGGGGCGCAAGGCATTGCGCCCGAAAAACACAAATCTAATCGTCAAGAATTAAATTGGTCAAGTAGTAGGTAAATTTTATGAGAATTGAAGATAAACTCAGCGAACGCACCCAGCACATGCAAGCCAGTGCTATCCGAGAAATACTCAAAGTAGTTGCCCAACCCGGCATGATTTCGCTGGCAGGGGGTATCCCAGCACCCGAAAGTTTCCCAATTGATATTATTCGAGAGTTAAGTAACGAGGTGCTAGACGAATTTGGTGCTGCGGCGCTACAATACGATAAAACCGAAGGCTTTGACCCACTACGCGAGGCACTGATTAACTATTTGCCACAACGGAATTTGGTAAATGTTAACGATAAAACACTGACCATCTTTTCTGGTTCACAGAGTATTTTGGATATTGTTGCTAAGGTCTTAATCACAAAAGGGGATAAAATCGCTATCGAAGCCCCTTCATATTTGGGCGCGATTTCAGCATTTAACGCCTATCAACCAGAGTATATATCCGTCGCAACAGATGATGAGGGTATTATGCCTGATGCGCTGGAAGAAACCCTGAAACAGCATACGATTAAACTCATTTATTTGGTTCCTACTTTTCAAAATCCTACTGGACGCACCTTGCCTTTAGCACGCCGCAAGCGAATCGCCGAACTTATCCAGCACTATGATGTCCTTCTGTTAGAAGATGACCCCTATAGTGCCTTACGCTATAGGGGCGAGGCTGTCTCGTCGATTCAACAATTTGCGCCAGAGCATGTGATTTATAGCAGCACATTTTCTAAGATATTGGCTCCGGGTTTGCGGATTGGCTTTGGCATTGCGCCAGAGGCTCTTACACACTGGCTGGTGATTGCTAAACAAGGCACAGACCTCCATACACAATCATTTGGACAGGCGATTGCCGCACTCTATCTATCTGGTGGCTATCTGACGGAACATTTACCCCGTATTATTGAACTATATCGTCCGCGCCGCGATGCGATGTTGAAGGCATTAGAAACTTATATGCCACAAGGTTTTCGTTGGACAGAGCCAGAAGGTGGGATGTTCTTATGGGTGATGGGACCCGATGGCTTAGATGCTGAGAATTTGTATCATCAGTGTGTGCAGAATAGTGTCGCCTTTGTACCGGGCAGATACTTTTATTTTGAGCAAGGTGTCGGCATAGAAACGCTGCGCCTCAATTTCACGATGGTTTCTGCTGATATGATCACTCAAGCAGTTCAAACAATTGCATCTGCCGCAGAAGCGATGATGTTAAGCAATCAATAGCAAATCTTGTGTGACACATTATAAGGCAAATCTATGACAACAAAACGACAAGTCGAAAAATTTGAGAGCAATACAGGCGTGCGGATTTATCGTATCCCGATGCTCGTTTTCCCGAAATTTGTGGGCTATAGCTATTTGCTCTTCGGTGCAGGTGTGTTGACATTGTTTGATACCGGCAGTGGCTTCGGGCAGAGTAATGATGATTTGCTGGCAGGTCTCGCGGCGGTGAAAAATAACTTTAGCGAAGATTTTAATCTCAGCGATATTGAGCGTATCATCCTCACACATGGACACACCGACCACATTGGCGGACTCACCCATATTTTAGAGGCGATTGATGGGGCAACAATCGGCATCCACCCCCTTGATAGGCGCATTCTCACCAATTATGAAGAACGGCGCACTGTCGCTACCAAAGACCTGATGATTTTCTTTGAACGGGCTGGTGTCCCCCAACATCGAATACAAAAACTCAAAGAAATGTATAATTGGAGCAAGCAGCACGTCAAATCAGTCAAAGTCGATTTTATGGTAGAAGAGGGGCAAGTGCTTGATGGCATGGCATTTTATCATGTACCGGGACATTGCTCTGGTCAGGTAGCAATTCGTATTGGCGATATTTTGCTCACCGCCGACCATATCCTCTCGCGCACATCGCCGCATGTCGCGGCTGAAAGTATTACCAACTGGACAGGATTAGCCCATTACCGTGAAGCACTGCGAAAAATCCGCAAACTAGAGGGTATTCGGCTGGGTTTGGGTGGACATGAAAAGCCGATAGACGATTTACACGGGCGCATTGATGTTTTGCAGACTCGTATTGACGAAAAACTCCGCATGATGCTGGATATGATTCGTGATGCTGGCAAGCCTCTCACGATTAACGATATCAGCAAGCTACGCTATCCTAATAAACATGGCTTCGATGTGTTGTTAGCATTGCAAGAAGCGGGGGCATTCATTGAATATCTCTATGATAGAGGGTATTTAGGCATCGCCAATTTGGATGAGGTGGAAGCTGAACAAAATCCCCCTCTGCTCTATTATGTGCTGGAATGACCAAATCTTTCGCTGCGAATTTTAGCACAGCGATGAGTCAGCAATTATCACTTTACAATTGGGCTATTGCACTATGAACTATGTAACGTCAATTATTCATGAAGTTATGCACCTTTGAAATGGATAGTACCTTACCCCAAAAGCTAAAGCATTTGGCAAATTTTGGCGCAGGAAGCGCAGTAAAAGGCGCTTTAACCGACTTTTTGCCCCTTTTAGTGGGCAT
>JAUZRW010000072.1 GCA_030950085.1 Anaerolineae bacterium | reverse complement strand
CAGGGGCAGGAATTTGGTAATCACGAGGTTCAAGAGGGCGATACGTTAGTTGGTATTATGGAATTATACGATACAACGCTTGAAGTTCTCAGTCAACAAAATCGCAATTTAGGTTGGTTCGGATGCGATTTCACCAATCCGAGTGGGGGTCCGAATTGTAGCCCCAATATTCGTATTGGAGACAATATTAGCGTTCCACTGCCAACAAGAACACCTGTCCCTACAACAACGCCATCTGGTAATGAGACCGCTACCCCAACACCGACATATCTTCCTGCGCGAACCTTCTTCCCGCCGCAAGGGGCATTGGCATCAGGTCGAGTCGAATTACAATGGGTGAGTGTCGGCATTTTGCAGGCAAATGAAGTATATTTAATTGAAGTCTCTGACCGTACTATCAATACGGCAACAAACTACGTGACACGCAATACCAATTTCACACTGCCGGATACTGTCATCCCAACAGATGGACAACAACATAGTATAGATTGGCGTGTAACGGTTGCAGTACACAATGCCGATAGCACATATACAACTGTAGGCGGATTAGGGACTTGGCGTACCTTCAATTGGCAGAGTCGTTAGTTATTGCCACGCATAAATTGACGCTGCAATTGGTCAGCACTCATATGAATGAGCGTTGCTTGCCCGTTTGGGCTACTAAGTGGGTCGGGGCAACGTTCTAATTTTCGGACAAGACTTTTCATATCGTCTTCATTCAGCAATTGCCCAGCTTTCACGGCTGCCTGTGCTGCAATATGAATCAGCAATCGGTCTTGCAAGGGTGACGAACTTTTTTCTGCAAGTATCTCTAATAGAGACCAGACATGCTGTGTGATATCGCCTGTTTTTAGAATTGCTGGGATGCCGCGAATTAAAAATGTGCTTACGCCGAATGCTTCTAGCACAAAACCTAATTTTTCGAGTATTTCCAAATGTTTTTCGAGTATTTTCGCTTCGTTTGTTGTGACATCAATAGTTTGTGACTCAATTTGTCGCTGTGGCATTTGTTCTTGTTGACCCAATAACTCGGTTAATTCTTGGTACAAAACTCGCGTATGGGCGGCATGTTGGTCAATGAGATACAGACCGGCAGGACCTTCTGCGACAATATACGCTGCCCCAATTTGCCCGACAACACGCAATAACGGCAGAGTACGTGGTTTTTCTGGGCGACCAATGCCTTCGGGAATATCTTGTATATCATCACCTGTATGAATCGTGCCAGCATGGGCAAGCTCATCTAAAGGCATTTCCATATCCATTTGCCGATTACGGTCATAGGGTAACGCCCAAGCAGAACCTGTCGTAGATACCTCATGCGCTGCATAATGACTATGGCGCTCCGATTGTGAAAATCCGATCACGCCTTGGCGAACGGCGCGTTGTACCGCCGAAAACACGACATTCGTATTCTGAAAACGCACTTCGGCTTTCGTCGGATGCACATTGACATCGACAAAGTCGGTTGGCACAGAAATCATGAGTACCGCATAAGGATTACGCCCCTTATCCAGCAAATTATGATAGGCTTGTGTTACAGCATAGGTTAAGCCACTATCTTGTACTACACGTCCATTGACAAATAAGATAATGCGCGTGCGGTCTTTGCGATGCAAACTCGGTTGCGAGACGAATCCTGTAACGGTGATAGAGTCGCCTGTTTCACGAATACGCTCTTCGCCCTCTACTTCTATCATCTCTTTGAAATAATCCAAGCCCAACACTTTCACAACGACATCTGCTAATTGCCCACTGCCACCAGAGCGAAAAATTTCACGCCCATCATGCACCAAAACAAAGCGCACAGTCGGGTAAGCCATCGCATAATTCATGACAATCGCATTGATATTGCGTTTTTCAGTTGTCTCAGATTTTAAGAACTTGAGCCGTGCGGGTGTGTTGTAAAAGAGGTTTTCAATCGTCAATACGGTGCCGGCTGGCGCACCAATAGGCTTTTCATTGACAATATGCCCACCTTCAATCCGTATTTGTGTTCCGACAGATTCGTCACGATGGCGTGTTATCAGCATCGTATGACTCACAGCCGCAATACTAGAGAGAGCCTCACCACGAAAACCAAGTGTCCGAAGATGTTGCAAATCAGTCGCCGAGCGCAATTTACTGGTTGCGTGGCGTGTTAATGCTAGAATAACCTCATCGCTGAGAATACCAGCGCCATCATCGCTGATACGAATACGCTTCTGTCCGCCAGCAACAACCTCAATATGGAGATGAGTCGCCCCTGCATCCAGCGCATTCTCAATCAGTTCCTTAACCACCGAAGCCGGACGCTCAACCACTTCTCCGGCAGCAATTTGGGATATGACATCATCTGGTAAAATTTGAATAGTCATCATGCTTGCAAATTCTTGAAAATATCGTTACATAAAACTTATGTTCTTACTCTAGCAGGTTTGGGGAAAATATAAAGCCCCGTACTAAAGACGAGGCTAATTTCACACTGTATTAACGTGAATTTTGTTTAAGGATTTCATCGAAAATGCGATGTCATAAATGATCATAGTCCGTTGTAGGGGCACAAGGCATTGCGCCCTTACGCCCGAAAATTCATAATTTGCCGAAAAAACACATTTTCTGTGCTTATCCACAAAACTCAGGTTGTATTAGAGAAAGTTGATTTTAATCCGTTTCAGTCGCTATACTTGACCCCAGCAAATTTTCACCCTGAAGTGGGATACGAATACCAAAGGTGCTGCCATTGCCGACTTCGCTTTCTACAAAGGCATCTCCGCCATGATGACGCGCTACACTCCGCACAATGAACAAGCCGAGTCCGCTTCCCTTCACTGTTTTATGTTCGCGCCGCCGAATACGGGTATGGCGCATGAAAAGACTTTTGAGATTCTCTTCACTAATACCAAAGCCATCATCGCTCACTGTGATAACGATATCATCATTATCTCTATGAATACCCACTTCAATGATACCGCCATTAGGGGTGTACTTAATCGCATTATCGACAAGATTAGTGATTGAACGCTCAAGCATATTCGCATCCACATTCACAATCGGAATATCATCACTCGCCGTCACCTTCAATGTTAATGCTTCTTTTTCGGCAGGCATCAAATGATTTTTGCTAATTTTGTGGATAATATCAATCAAGTCAGTGGGCGAACGCTGCATTTCATAAAAACCCGTTTCGGGGTCATAACGTCCGGCATCCTGAATATTCTCGACTAAGGCTGTCATCTGTGCCACACCGCTAACGATTTTCTCGGCACCATGAATCACCCTACCCTGTAAAACGGGGTCTATATCTGCTGATTCCATCATGCCTTCTATGATTCCAGCAAAGCCTTTAATAGATGTCAGGGGTGAACGTAAATCATGCGAAACAATCCGTACAAACTCATACTGATTGCGTGTCAATTTTGCATGGCGTTCAGACGCTTTTGTACTCTGCGTCACAGTTGCGAGTCCATCGACAAGCGCCATCAACATATCAGTTGTTTCTTCGCTTAAGTCCAATTCCTCACGAAACACGAGACAGAAAATACCGATTGCTGTCTCGCGCTGATAAACTGGAATAATTACCCATCCAGCAAAATTTCGGGCTAAAGGCTGTGGAATCTGTGACCCAATGTGAATCTCTTGCGACAAACCTTGTGCCACTTCGCGCAAGATTTCATCAGAAGGCATCAGGCTATCATCAATCAAATCCACAAATAATATTCGTGGTTCGTCAAAAATGAGATAGAAGCCTCCATTGGCACGGGTTAAAACACGCGCTTCGCCAAGAATAGAAGGTGCAACCCGTTCCAAGTCTGGGTTTTGGGCAATCAACCGCAGTATATTTCGTAAAAGTGTATAACGATTCGGTTGAATGTTGTTATCTGTCATTAATACATCTCGTCAAATGAAGTAAATTATCGAAAAAGCCTAGAGCTATTATAGCGCATATTGTGTGAAATGCTTGCATTGTACCGTTAATTTTTACAAAGTTAAGAATTATAACACAAGAAACAACACTTCCGAATTTGCTTTCACGAACCTTTAGCAGGTGTTAGCTTGCACCGCCCTATCTTTCGTGCTAGACTGTTAACGATTATAAAGGCTTATGGATTAATTGCGGATGGTAGAGAAAATCCTCATCGTTGACGATGATGTTGACAGTCTAAAATTGATTGGTTTAATGCTCAAAAGGCATAACTATGAAGTTGTGGTTGCTGATGCTGGTCAAAAAGCATTAGCAAAAGCAGAAGCAGAAATCCCTGATTTGATTATCTTGGATGTCATGATGCCAGATATGAATGGTCTGGAAGTTACTCGTCGTCTTCGTGCTAGTGAAAAAACGAAGAACATTCCCATTATCATGTTCACCGCAAAAACCCTCATTAACGACAAGATTATCGCGTTTGAAGCAGGTGCCGACGACTATCTAACAAAACCAACGCACCCAGCAGAACTTGCGTCGCGTGTGAAAGCAATTCTGGCACGCAAAGCCACAGTGAAAAAAGGCAACGCACAAACCTCGCAAGCAAGCATGAAAAAAGGCTTGACGCTTGGTATTATGGGTGCAAAAGGCGGAGTCGGAGTGACAACTTTGGCAATCAACATGTCGGCTGCTCTCATGAAAGCGGGAGAGCAAGCTGTCATTGCGGATTTCCAACTTGGCAATGGCAGTATTGGACGAATGCTCGGTACATCATCGCAGGGTATGTCGCGTGTTTTAACTACTAAAAAGGTCGATGCCGCAACAGTCGAAAAAGAAATACTGGTTCACCAAAGCGGTCTACGAGGATTATTGAGTTCGAGTAGCCCGAAAGAGATACTGCTCAGTAATGCTGTCGATAAAGCAGTTGCAGCCCTCGAAATGCTACGCGACATGGGTCATCCAGTTGTGGTGGATATTGGGGCAGGCTTAACACCTTTGAATATTCAGTTAATACAGCATATTGATAAGCTGATGTTCGTTGTAGAAGCAAATTCAGTTGCCCTTGATATTGCCAATGATTATCTATCTGATATTGATGAACTCATTGGTGGCAATCATGTGAATGTGGTCGTGATTAATCGCTCACAATCTACCCTATCATGGCATGATGTGGAAAATATCTTGAAGCGCGAAGTTAAGGCAATTATCTCAGCAGCACCGGAACTCGCGCATCAAGCACTAGAAAATCGGCAACCAATGGTACTTATGCAACCTAACGCAATGGTATCAGGACAATTTATCAAACTCGCCGAGGAGATGAAGCGGATTCGTTCCATTGAAAATGCCTAATTGATAGTCTGGCACATTCTTTAGAGATTTATCTAGCTCATGTTCAAAACGGAAAATATTTCAACAGTTGCGGCATGGTTACATCATGCTCAACATATTGTAGCATTTACAGGTGCTGGCATCAGCACACCATCAGGCATACCCGATTTCCGCAGTTCTGACTCTGGAATGTGGGCGACTGTAGACCCGATGACAGTTGCCAGTATTTATGGATTCCGTCATAATCCACAGGCATTTTATGACTGGGTACGCCCACTGATACAATTAACCCACGATGCTAAATCTAATCCGGCACATCTTGCCCTGTCAAAATTGGAGCAAATAAACAAACTAGATGCCGTCATCACCCAAAATATTGATATGTTACATACCCGTGCAGGCAATAAAACGGTCTATGAATTACACGGTCATATGCGCGAAGCCACCTGTATCAATTGCTTTCATATCCATGACGGCATGGTGATTCTTGAAAAATTCTTGGAAGATGGTAAAGTTCCCCATTGTGTAAAATGCAACGGCATAATCAAGCCAAATGTTATATTATTTGGTGAGCAGTTACCCATTGTTGAACTGCAAAACGCTAAAAAAGTGGCTCGTAACAGCGACTTGATGTTGGTTATTGGTTCATCCCTAGAGGTTGCACCAGCCAGCGATATTCCGGTCATTGCGAAGCAGAGCGGTGCGAAAATTGTCATCGTAAACTTAGAGCCAACAACTCTGGATAGCATGGCAGATATAGTCATTTATGGTGATGCTGCCGAAATTCTTCCAGCTATAGTACAATCATTGGAGCAGCTGACGTGACTCACACCGCATCTTTGGATGACGCTATGGAACAAAAGAATTTGCTTGAACAATACAAGCGCATCATTGAAATTAATCAAGAACTCGGTACGACTTATGACCATGTTTCTTTATTGCGAAAAATTGTCTTTGCAGCGAAGGAATTGTTGGATACCGAAGTCGCTTCGATTTTGCTATTAGATAACGCAACTGGCAAATTGCACTTTGCGATGTCTACAAATATCAAACCACATGAGATGGAAGAAATTACTATCCCATTGGAAGGTAGCATTGCTGGGTGGATTTTTACGCACGGTGAACCGCGTGTCATTGCGAATGCTGCTAATGACCCCAATTGGAATAAGGGGGTTGATAAAGAAATTGATTTTGTAACCCGTAACATTCTTGGCGTACCGATGCGTACCCATAAAGATGTTATCGGTGTTGTACAAGCTATCAACAAAAAGCACAATAGAGACTTTACAGATAATGACATTGTGACGCTACGAACCCTAGCAAGCCAAGCAGCAATGGCGATTGAGAATGCTCGCTTATTCCAACAAAGTGATTTTATCGCCGAACTCGTCCATGAATTGCGGACACCTCTTGCAGCCCTCAAAACCAGTACAACACTGCTTAAACGTTCGGATTTGCCCGAAACAAAACGCGGTGATATTGTAGAGACGATGCGCGGAGAAACTGAACGGCTAATTAACCTCACAAATGAATTTCTTGATGTCGCACGCCATGAATCAGGTCGTATCAGCTTAAATGCCCAATCTTTTGCTATTAAAAAACTTCTGACCGAAGCAGTCGATATTGTCGCACAACAAGCCGCCGATAAGGGGGTTATCATCAATATAGCAGAAGAAGATTATACCGTTATCGTAGACCGCGATAAAATCAAACAAGTCTTACTCAATCTGTTGACTAACGCCATTAAATACAATCGTGAAAATGGGACTATCAACTTGCTGCTTGAGGTTATTGAGGGTGAAGAACAAACGATGCTACAAATTACTGTGCAAGACAGTGGTTTTGGCATCGCACGCGAACATCAGAAGAATATGTTCCAAAAGTTTTATCGTGTACCAACTTTAGAAAATGTGGCACGCGGTACAGGATTGGGCTTGGTACTCTGTAAAAATATCATCGAAGCGCATGGTGGACGCATTTGGCTCGAAAGTGAAGTTAATGTCGGGTCTAAATTCTTCATCACTGTCCCCTTAGCCGACTAAAATTCTAGCAGCACTTTCAACACGCCGCGCTGCTGAGCAAATTCAAAGGCTTCAAGTGCGCTATTGAATGGGTAGCGTGCTTCAATGAGTGATTCAACGTCAACCAAATTGGCTTCTAGCAAACGCAATGCTGCATCAAATGAACCACAACGACTCCCGACGACTCGTATTTCATCGACAACCACACGGGTTAAATCAGCCTGTGGCAAGTCGGCATAAGTACTCTTGAGGACAATCGTACCGCGTGGTTGAACCAAGTCTAAGGCATCATGAAAGCCACTCGCATTTCCGGTACAATCAACAATTATCTGCGCCTGTTTTGGAGCAATATCACTTTTTCTCACCGCACGAATCCCCCATTTTTCAAGCAATCGCCCTTGTTTTTCGTGACGGATGACCACGGATAAATTCGCTCCTGTCAACTTAAGCACCTGCGCGGCAAGCATCCCCATTTTGCCAGCACCGATTACGACCACATTATCACGCGGCGAAATGTGAACTGCTTCGGTTATCTGCAAACACGCGGCTAAGGGTTCAACAAAAACGGCAGCAGCATCACTGATAGAATCAGAGACTTGGTATAGATTATTTGCCGTCAACATCATGAAGTCCGCAAATGCACCATCATGACCGTTAATGCCCATTGTTGTGCGATTACGGCACTGACTCGACACGCCTTGTAAACACATATCACAGACATCACAATTAATACTGATTGAGCCGACAACGCGCTTACCCTGCCAAAATACGTCGCCTTCAACGACATCCGCGACAAACTCATGCCCCAGAATACCGTGAAAATCTTTGTAACCTCGTACAAGTTCCATATCGGTATTGCAAATACCCGCCTTGCGAATTTTTAGCAATGCTTGTCCATCTGCAATGATAGGTTTAGCGACTTGTGAAACTTTCAGTACACCATCAAAGACTAATGCACGCATAAACTACACTTTTCCTCAAACAAAAAAGGAACATCAACCATCTGATGCCCCTTTCGATATCATTTTATGATGCTTCTTGGAGTGCTTGTTTCTGGTTAACGAATGGAATTTCGCCTTTTTCCCACGAAACCAACATCGGAACAGCCGTAAACAGCGATGAGTAGCTTCCGGTCAGTAAGCCGAGGAACAAAATGAAAATGAATTGCTGAATGGTATCACCACCGAAGAGCAAAATTGCAATCATGATGAAAAAGGCATTCAACTGAGTTGCGAGTGAGCGATGAATCGTTTCCCACAAGCTACGGTTAACAATCGTTTCATAAGGTTCACCCAAACGCAGTGGGATATTTTCGCGGATGCGGTCAAATACCACAATCGAGTCTTGTACCGAGAAGCCAACCACCGTTAACACCGCCGTCAAAAATAAGGCATCAACTTCCCAGCCCAGTAACAAGCCGAGTAGTGACATAGCACCCATCACAACGAGAATATCATGTACCATTGCTGTAATTGCACAAACACCGTAACGGAAAGCATTCGGCACTTGACGGAAAGCAACCACGATGAAGCCCGTGATGATAACGGCAGCCGCTAACACAGCAAAAAGCGCCGCACGGGTCACTTCTTCACCAATCGTTGACGAAATCGTCTCAGAGCGAAAGGCATTTCTATCAATAGGGGACAATTCATTGAGTTGTACCAAGATTTGGCTCACAACCTCTTCATTTTGGAAAGAACCGCGCACTGACCAACCGGTCACGGTCACTTGCTCAATTGTTGTCTCGTCCATGATAAACTCTGCAAGGACATCACGGATAGTCGATTCTTCAATATCGGCATCGTCTACACGGATAATGAACATATTATCACGTTCTTCTACTGATACCACATCAGCAAAAGGCGTGGACGCGACAGCATCCGCAACTAGCGATGCCACTTCTTCACGATTATCAACTTCGATTGCAATATCGCTGATAAGCCAACGTTGCAGTGATTGTCCCAATTGTTGAATAATCACATTGTCATCACCATTGGCAGCAAATACCTCTCGAAGTTGAGATTCTGAAACTACGTCGCCCTCAAAGGCAAGGTCATAAATACTCCCACCAGCAAAATCAATACTCAGGCGAAATGGCGCACCTGTTGTTGTCCAAGAATAGCCCATAATGAGCAAACCGGGGATAATCAACATTGCCGAGATAAGGAAGTACCAGCGTCGTTTTTCAACTAAATTAAACATGATTTCTCCCCTATGCCCCCAGCAACCATTTATGATTTTCAATTGCATCGTGCATGATACCGGTAATGATATACAAGAAAGTACGGGTCACGATAATCGCCGTGAACAAGTTTAGAATGAGACCCAATGCCAACGTAACCGCAAAACCACTCACAATACTCGCGCCGGGTGTCTGCCCGAACAAGAACAAAATACCGCAGATGATTATCGTTGAGAGGTTCGAGTCACGAATGGATGTCCATGCGCGGTCAAACCCTGTATCTAAAGCCTCTTGCATTTCTTTTCCAGCACGCAGTTCTTCTTTGATACGCTCAAAGATGAGAATGTTGCCATCAACAGCCGTGCCGATAGATATGAGGAAACCTGTAATCGCTGGTAGTGTCAATGTCACGGGGATGAGTTTGAACAAAGCCATATTCAGCAAAATGAAAACTGCTAAAGCAAGGTCAGCAGCAATACCCGGCACACGATAAAACAGGAGCATAAAAGTCAGGACAACAATCACGCCGATAATGCCCGCTTTGATACTCAGTTCAACCGATGCGCGTCCTAGTGTCGCACCCACTTCAACCGCACTTTCAACTCTTAACGGAATGGGCAATGCACCAGAGCGCAATTGCAAAGCCAGTGTTTGAGCCTCTTCTTGCGTGAATTGCCCTGTAATCACACCACCGGAGCTTAACTCAGATTGTACAGTGGGTGCCGACAAAACCTCCCCATCCAAGACAATTGCCATCGGTTGCCCGATACGGCTCGCTGTAAATTCAGCAAATATTTGTTGGAATTCAGGCTTAATCTCGAAAGCAATTGCCCAAGAAGCGCCAAGTTGCTGGTCAAGTTGTGCGCTGGCGGCTTTTAATGCTGACCCTGTAATGATTGTGACAAATGGTTCATCTGTGACAGAACGAAGACGTGTAGCAATCTGTTCTTCTGTCAATGTCTGTAGCTCAAGTTGTACATCGGTCAAAATTCGCTGCCCGATATAGCGTTCCGTCTGCCCTGCCAAACCGCCAAAGTCAACAAATTCCAATAAAGCTGTTTGCTGAATTGTGCTAATCGCTTGCTCACGGTCTGTCACACCCGGCAATTCAATCAACACACGATTACCCCCTTGTACCTGAATCGTCGCTTCGGACAAACCAAGTGCATTGATACGACGCGAAACACTGTTCGCGGTTTCAATCAAATCGTCCGTTTCAAATTCACTTTCAGGGATAGTCGCTTGCAGGAGTACACGCAAACCACCAACCAAATCAAGCCCTAGTGGTTGTTCAGCGCGAAAAACCAAGTCAGGTGTGCCATCGTCGTTGAAATCGAGTTCAAAATCTTCATCTGAGGGAATCACGACCCACAAACAAAAAACGGATAACAACACGATGACAATCAGCCACCGTATATGTGTATTCATAAAAAACCCTTCTCACATTTAGCCCCGTATAGGGTCACATTAATCTCAAATTTACTCTGTTTCTTGTGCTTCTGTGCGCCCAATATTGATGTTGCGAACAATTTCGTCGGGATTATAGACATCAAGAATAGCAGCCGTCAAAACACGAACCTGCAATCCGTCGGCAATCTCAATCTTTGCAATCCCACTCTCAGCGTCAATATGGCGTACTATACCCACTAAGCCACCCCCTGTAATCACCTCGTCGCCGGCTTTAAGCGTGCGGGCGAGTTGCTGACGCTGCACAAAATCACGCTGTTTGGGCATCAACATGAAAATCCAATAAGCGCCCATGCCCAAAATCAGGACAAAAACAACTACAATAAATTCTGCCATACCTTGCTCCATGTTATCGACAAGCGAGGGGCATTATAGTCCTCATATAATTGCTAATCTAGTCTGAGACAGTCGCTATTCACAGAATAGCTTGACCATCCCCCAAAATCCCCCTACAATACGAGGCGCAAACAACAGCTTTGCTTACTATCAGTACAGGGATAAAGAATAATGCGTTTTAATCGCTTCATTATGATATGGATTGTCTTACTAGCCTTACTTGCTTCGGCGGGTTTCACTGCCCAACCGACACAAGCTGGCAACTTTACACTGCTCAATAATTCGGGTTCAACCAGTAGCAACTGGGTGATTGAGGGTGAGCCGACACTCATCATGAATGGGTTTGACTTAACCCCACTCGGCTTGACCTTTCCCATTACATTGGATGCTGTCACGATTGCACTTAATCAGACTGTGCCGGATATACCCGTACAAGTCGTCGTGTATGAAGATAGCAATGGTGGGTCGCCTGCGGATGCTCGTTTGGTCAGTCAGACTGAAGTTTTTTTGCAAAGTACGGGTGTTGCACGAGTAGACCTACCACAAGCGGCAGTCATTAACGCCCCTGTGGTATGGGTTGGCTTTTACCTGCAACCCGGTTTCCGATTCTGGGCAGATGAACAAGGGTCATCAGTTTTGAGCTATTGGGGATGGTCTTCTGGCACAACATTTGACTTGAGCAATCTGGCATCGGCAGAAATTCTTGGACCCTCTGATGGCTCTGCACCTGTCAACATTAATATGGGTGGTGTCGCTCGTATCACAGCCGAAATCAACACTGGCTTTGGCTCTGGAACGAACCAAGCAGGTGTGCCTATCGGGACGCAAATTGAAGGCGATACAGGTGAACGCCTCGCCCTCATGGATTTATACCCCTACTGTGGAGACCGTGTTTTGTATGATACACAAGACCTCCGTGTTACAGCCAATGCTGCCTTTACCATGCACTGCCGCGCTGACCTAGGACCCTATTCACCGGGGACATTCATTAATGCCGACCAACTCCCTGCGCCCTCTTCTGAATGGGAGCGTCGCGGTGTCTTGTATGAGGTTTTCGCTGCTGGGGATTACCAAACAGCTTCGGGAAATTCCGAACTCTTGCGTGTGCCTGTCACCCACTGTATGCGACCCGAACAGAGCGAACTCAATACAGCCGTGATAGGTATTGGTTATGGTGCGCCGCGAGAATGGGAAATATTACCATCACAGCGTTATGGTGAGTGGATTTGTGCAGAAGTGACCCATCAAGGGTTCTTATCTTACTTTGTGCCGCGCACAGGTGGCGAAGCAAATCTCAATGCAGATTTGTATTTCTCTGGTTTTGCATACCTTGAAGGCATTAATGACAATAATGATGGTAACTTACGGTGTGGCTATCGCTATATCGTCCATTATTCAGTCCATAATGAAGGATTTGAGGCAACACCCGAATCGAATGTGACATTGCAATTTATCAATGACCGCACAGGGACAATCTCGCGTGAATACAATTATGTGCTGCCGCCTGTTCTCCCCGGCGATACCGCTAATTTTGCCCAACTCAACTTCGTGACACCCTCAACATTCATCAATGAGGCACACACCTTGGTATTACGAATTGACACCGGAAATGTTGTCTCAGAATCCAATGAAGGCAACAATACCTATTCGCGGACGGGTTTCTTTGTAACCGGCATAATCGGAGGTTGCCCCTAAATTTCTATATCAATTGCCCACCGTAATACGTTATGGTGGGCTTACCCAATTAGCATAGCCATTAAGGACAAATCATAGTATGCGCGTTGTCATCAACAGCAAATTAGCCGAACGCTACCGCAAGGTTGCAACTTATCTTTTTCTAGCGACTCTCGTTGTACTGGTCGGTGGCTTTATATTCGTGAATTATTCACTCTTCACGGAGAATATACCCGGCTCAGGAGTTATTTTGCTCCAATTATTGCTGATTCCAGTCGCCTTCGTCTTGACATTAATTTCTGTTCGTTTGACGAATTCATGGGCGCGTCGCCCCTATCCCGAAGATGTCATCAAAGAAGGGCTTAAAGGTGTCAGTAAAAAGAGTGTGATATATCACTACTATCATGACCCTGCACGCCATGTCTTGATTGCGCCACAAGGCGTTTTTGCTATCACCACACGTTGGCACAATGGGCGCTTTGCAGTGAAGGGCAGCGAGTGGACAACGTTCAAAAATCCGATTTCACGCTTTTTTAGTTTGATGCGGATGGATCGCATAGGCAATCCAACAGAAGATGCGCTAAAGGCAGCTCAACATATTCAAGCAGCGTTGCAGTCTGTCGGTGCTGAGGTAGAAGTCCATCCGATTATTCTCTTCATTGACCCCAAAGTAGACGTTGAAATCGAAGATCCAATTGTGCCTATCTTTTTCGCTGATGAGAAAAAATCGCCGAATATGACCGAGTATCTGCGCGACATGAATCGTCAGCAAAAAGAAAATTTACAGCAACGGGCGACTTTACCTGTCACCGAAGCACAAATCGAAGCCTTTGAAGCCCAAACCATTAAAAACTAACATGAAGCGACACACCTCACTGGTATGGCTAGTGATAGTCATCCTACTCGGCTTCGCATTACGACTGTATCAGCTAGATGCAGTCGCTTTTCGTGGCGATGAGGCTTTTAGCGCCCAATATTGGGCAGGTCAACCGCTTGCCACAACATTTTCGACGATTGCCACGATTGAACCTCATCCGCCCCTGACTTATATTGTGTTTCGACTCTGGGGTTTGCTGGTCGGTGTTCAAACCGTTTTTGCCTTGCGCTTGTTGAGTGTCTTATCGAATACAGTCGGTATCGCTGCGATGTATGCCCTTGGCAAAAGATTGACTGGCGATAGACGTGTGGGTTTACTATCCGCGGCAATGTGGGCATTACACCCGTTTCAAATCTGGCACGCACAAGATTTCCGTAATTATGCGCTGTGGGCAGGGTTAAGTGTCCTGACATTGTGGACAGCCTTGCGCGTTTTCCAACATCCTATCCGCAAAAATTGGATTCTGTATGCCATAGTTGCAACCGTCACCGGCTATGTCTTCTACATGGAACTCATCACGATTGGCATACTTGGTCTCTATGTTCTAATCGTCCCATTTGTAGGGGCTAGGCGTGCCTCGCCCCAAAATATCATGCCAGACTCTAAAAATGTCACTTTAGCTTTTACAATTCGGTGGTCTATCCTCAATGCAGCAATCATCGGACTCGTATTTGCGGCATTTTTCGTCACACAAGGTAATCTCATTGGAAGTGGTAGCTACGGTGGTACAACTGATGGATTTGAACTGAGTCAGTATGCGTATCGTTTTCTGCCTGTATTGAATTTTGGCGATACGCTCTCACTAGAATTTCGTCAAATATTGTTGCCTATATTCCTCATTGCCTTTGTGACTGCATGGCTGGTTGTGTTATCGCATAATCGCAAGCAAGCACTCTTCTTGACATTACTAACAATAGTCCCTCTCATCATGATTGGCATCATTTCAACAGGTATGAATATCTTTCGTCCCCGTTATGTCATGATGTCGTCCCCGGCTTATATTTTACTGCTGGCAGCAGCGATTTTTATCACATATGACCGCGCAAAATCAAGTTTTCGACAGCGTATGGTGTGGCTACTCTTGACTGGATTTTTTGTCGGCTGGGTGGCAATTGCAGCGATTAGTTTACGAAATTACTATAACAATCCGATTTATCACAAAGCCCCTAACTGGTCTGCGATGACCAATTATCTGCGTGATAATACACAAGTCGGCGAAGTCGTCATTCAAACGGCTGTCGATTCTGCTTATGGTTTTTATTATGATGCGCCTGCTGATGACTTTGCCTTACCACGTAGCCCTGAACAATCCGCAGAAGAAATCGTTGCGAATCTGGAAGAATGGCGTGATAGATATAGCAGTCTTTGGGTCGTTGCTCGCACATTGCAATGGGCTAATGCTGGAATCGTCGAAGCATGGGTTGATGAAAATATGCAGCTTGTCCGTGATACAGCGACAGATGGCTTGCCCATTCGTGAATACAAACGCTGGCAAGTTGAGACTTCTGAAATTGCAGATGAAGCCCTGACAAGTTTTGGCACGAGTATTGACTTAGTAGGGACACGCCTCTTTGCACCCGAACCGACAGGCGAAATCACACTTTGGCTCTACTGGCATCCGCAAGAAATAACCGAAGAACCATTCACTGTCTTTGTACAACTTATTGGCGACATTAACCCCATAACAGGGTCGCCTTTATGGTCGCAAGATGACCATCCTCCACAAAATGGGCGCGTGACAACTGATTTATGGCAAACAGACATTGTTTATCGAGATATTTATGAATTGCCGTTGGAAGAAGTTGCTGCTGGAAGTTATGAGGTTTGGGTTGGTTTCTACAATCCTGTTACGGGGGAACGCTTGTTGACAAGCGATGGCAACGATTATTACGCTGTTGGCACGATTACAGTAGAATGATTTTCATGGGGCAAGGTCATCTGAATTCACCCCATAAAAATTGTGTGCTTAGATTACATATTGTCTAATTTTTGTTGCCATTTTTCAATCAGACGATTGTAAGCCGCTTCGGAAATTTCACCATTGGCAAAACGCATATCGAGCGAATCAATCATACCCTGAATTCCTTCGCGAGTTTGTGGCGCGCTAGTCGCCGCCGGAGCTGCTTGTGCAGGTGGCTGTTGTTGCTGATTATTCATCATTTGCATCATCTGTTGCATCATCATATTCTGCATCATTTGTTGCTGTTGTTGGGCTTCTGCCGCACCGGGATTCATCGTTGCACCCATAGATTGCCCGATACCGAGTCCTAGACCTGCGCCTGCGAGACCCCCTGCCATGCCTTCATTACCGGCGGCGGTTTCTGCAATTTGTAGGCGTTTGATGCGTTCATAATTATCGAGACTGACATAATTCATCAGTTCATCGGCAGAGGCTTGTTGTGCGCGGAATGGGTTCGCATCAAGGGACGTAATCCGAATACCGAATTCATTCTCAAATTCTTCGCTGAGTTTTGCAAGCGCCGCACCTTCAAGGTCGCCTAAGAAACCATTCGCAGCCGGAACACTCTCAACACCCGAACCCATGAGTAACACTGTGAGTTCGCCCAACAATTTTGTCTGGATGGCAGTCTTAATATCACCAACGCGAGTCACAGGTTTACCGACACCAAATTTCTTCAAAAAGCGCATCGGGTCGCCCATAGAAATACTCATCGTACCGTGTGTACTCAGCAGAACTGCGCCCATCCCCTTACCCGGTGTTTCCAACGGAATCGGCGGATTCGTTCCCCAACCAATTTGTGGCATATCTTTCAGGTTGATGAAATACAAATCAGCCGTGAAAGGAGTACGTCCACTGGTTGCCATACCTATCAAGCCAGCCAAAATAGGCAGATTCGCAGTTGAGAGTGTATGACGACCTGTCCGCAAAATATCAAGTGCTTCACCACCGCGCACGAACACTGCTGCTTGGCTTTCGCCGACAATCACTTGTGACCCAAAACGCCAATCACCGCTTCCGGCTTGTGGTTCACGATAGGTAAATTCATCGTCCATCACATTGGTATGGTCAATGACATCAATAATACGCATGATTTATGCTCCTCATTGTGATAATAAATAATTCAACTATGTACCGATATTCAAAATTTCATCATCGCGCATATCAAAGGCAGAAGCCGCATTTGAAGCGATATCATCGACAGTATCAAGGGCATCCTCTACCCCTTCGCCACTATCGACAGCCGCTTGAAGGTCATCTAGGGCGGTATCAAATTGCAGCAAGAAACGGAATTGTGCCTCATCGAACGAATAGATTCTGTCAAGAATTTCTTCTGTGATATTGATTTTCTCAAACATCCCAGAATATTTCGGTGCGGCAGTGACAACCTTATCATGATAGGCTTGCATCTGCGATTTAACCTCGCGGGCGCGGCTCATGAATCTCAGCCCTTTGCCGCCATCCAACAAATCTTTCTGGATTTTGTTATAACGCTTGATATGCTTATCAATTTCGCTGCCGAGACGTTCACGCAGCATACGGTCAGCAGAACGGCGAGCGTCTTTTGCCATGTAGCCCTTGAAACCGGGTATTTTCGACAACAGATTCTCAACACTTCCTCGTTGCGATACAATTTGGTTGTAAAGTTCAGACGGCATTTATTATCTCCTCGAATAATTAGATACTCCGAGTATATAGTACAACAAAAATTTCGGATAATTCCCCCAAACACTAGGGGTTTTCATCTTGCAATTCATTTGGGCGCACAGCATAAATAACACTGTTTCCCCAATCAATATACCCTGTAAACAAATCCAGTGCGTCTAAATCTTCTACCAATTGTGTGATAGTGCCGATATTGATATTCAAATCTGTCGCCAATTCAGCCAGTGAAACGCGCCCCTGCTCACGAATAATGTCTATCATTTTCAATTGGAGTTCTGTTTCTGATAAATTGGATGTTGCCTCATCACTTGTCACATACAAGTAAATCCCAAAAATCATTATTGGCAAGACAATAGCAAAGACAATCAATGCCTGTGTCACCAATGTTCCAGCATCAAGATTGCTTGCTGCCAGAAAAAAACCAGCCATTGTGGTTAGCACAAAGCCCAAAGCAATCATCGCAATTCCAATATTTCGTTTTGACATTCGCACCGCTTTTCATAAGCCCCTTTTGGGGTTTCATCCCACCATACACAAAATTGCAAAGTAAGGTTAGGGTTCATCAAAAGAACTTGTCAAACAAAGCTACTAAACAAGAAAGGTTTGTATCTGATTTGTTCAAACGGATTATATCACAGGACTGGTGGCGTGAGATAACCGTTCGGTGTACTATGTGAAGATGTAATGTGCTTAATAATCTATCCCACAAGGAGAAAATGATGCGACATAAAAAACTCGTCGCTTTATTCCTGTTCTTGGTATTGATGACTTTTCCCATCTTTACCATCATGGCACAGGAAGCAACGACAGAACCCGAAGCGACTGCTGAATCAACAGAGACTGCTAGCGAAGACTCTAGCACCACAGACGATGGTGCAACATATGTCGTTCAGGTGGGTGATAATCTATTCCGTATCGCTCTCCGTAACGGGCTGACAACACGCCAATTGGCAGAAGCAAACGGTATCACCAATCCGGCACTTATTTTTGTGGGACAACGCCTGATTATTCCGAGTGGAGCGACGACACCCCCACCGGTAGCAGAAGCAACTGCTGAAGCGCCATCTGAAACCGAAGAGCCGACTGCTGAAGCACCATCTGAAACCGAAGAACCAACTGCTGAACCCACGCAAGTACCCAGTGATGACAGTTCTAGCAATGACGGTTCTAGTAACTATGTGGTACAACGCGGAGATACTTTATTCCGTATTGCCGTCCGTAATCAAAGCACCGTGAGCGAACTCTTACGCTTAAATCCAGCTATCGTTAATCAAAATCTCATTTTCGTGGGGCAACGTATCAGCCTCCCAGACGGTTCTTCAATAACAACCGATAATACAAGCACAACTGATACAACGACACCCGAACCTACAGAAGTTGCAATCACACTTGATTTGACTCCCAACGTCGGTGTCGAAGTTTTCTTAGGCGATGACAGCGATATCGCTGCACAGGTAGCAGAATTAGGTGTCAACACAGTGAAATTCATAGTGGATTGGCGCGAAGTTGAACCGACAGAAGGCAATTTCCAATTTGCTGCCATTGATGAGGCTGTCCAGAATTTTGACGCGGCAGGTGCAAATATTATCCTCACCCTCATTGGTTCGCCAGATTGGGCAATCGCCAGCGCCACCGAATTAGCACTGGCGCAAGGTGCGTCAATCCCACCAGATGACTTGAACGATTTTGGAACATTTGCGGGTGTCGTAGCAGAACGCTATGCTGGTGTTGTCGATGCCTATGAAATTTGGAGTGACCCGAATCTCCGCATTAATTGGATGATACCCAATGTAGAATTGCGCTCTGATGGTTTCCCTGATGCCCGTTTAGCGATTGAAGTTCGCTATATAGACCTGCTTGAAGCCGCTTATAAAGCGATTAAAGAAGCGGACTCCGACACGATGGTTATCACAGCCGGACTTGCCCCGACTGGCAACGACGATTTCTATAATTCGATTGATACCTTTGTTTTCTTTGAGGCTCTCATGAAGCAAGGTGCGCTCAATTTCAGTGATGCTGTAGGCATTCATATTGATGGTTTCTCCAATGCGCCGGATGCAGAATGTTGCGGTACAGTCGAAGATGGAATTGCCTTCAATGAAAACTATCATTTCTTCTTCAATGTTATGCTGGCAAATTACCGCGAAATCTTAGACCGTAATGGCGGCGAAGATGTTGCGCTCTATGTGACTCGTGTCGGTTGGGGAACGGCTGAAAATGCCATCGGTTCACCACGAGCAGATGTGAGTTATCTATCAGAAAATACGGCATCTGAGCAAGCACAATTCATTGCCGATGCTTTTGAAATTGCTGCGAGTCGCGGTGATATTGCCACAATGGTTGTCTACAACCTCAACGGCTGTACTGTCAATAGTCCTCAAGCCTGCTATTACAGCGTCTTTGATGCCAATGGTGATGCCCGTCCCGTATTCGATGCTATCCAAGCGATAGACTTTGAATCTGCGAATGGGGGTGATTCATCCGGCGGCTAAGGTCATAATGTACAAAATTGAAGAGGGCTACTTCCGCCCTCTTCGTATATCATATTGGCATTCATTTTTCTGTTACAATTGTTCTGTACGGTATTTACACATTGTTCAGGTTAGCTAAGGGTATTATGGTCAATATCGATTCTGAGGTTCTAGCAAGTCTAAAACGCTATGAGATTATCGAGCGTCTTGGTGTCGGTGGCATGGCAACCGTCTATCGTGCTACTGATAAAAATTTAGGACGAGATGTTGCCATCAAACTGCTACATGAACATCTCGTCTATGAAGAATCGTTCAAAGAGCGTTTCGAGCAAGAAGCACGCCTCATCGCTGCCTTAAATCACGCCAATATTATCCAAGTGTTTGACTTTGACACGCTAGAAACCAGCACTGACACAGTTTATTATATGGTCATGCCCTATCTTTCGGGCAAAACGCTGGACGCTATCCTCAATGAGTGTCGTATAGAAGGCGCAACTTTACCCCATGACCGCATCCACCAAATCACAAGCGATATTGCATCGGCATTAGATTATGCACATGAAAACGGTATGGTACATCGGGATGTGAAACCTGCAAATATCATTTTTGATGACCATAGCCGAGCGATTCTGACAGACTTTGGGATTGCACGCTTGGCACAACACAGTAGTATCACCCAAGAGGGCATGATTGTCGGTACGCCGAATTATATGTCTCCCGAACAAGCTCTTGGTGAAGTCATTGATGGGCGTAGTGATATTTACGCATTGGGTATCATTTTATATGAGATGCTAACAGGTCGTCCGCCATTTGATGCTGATGGCACGGTATCTATTTTGCTGAAACACGCAACAGTAGAGCCGCCTGCGGTATCCAGTTTTATGCCCTCCAAAAATGAGGCACTGGATATTGTGCTATACAATGTACTTGAAAAAAATCCATCTAATCGTTACCAAACAGGTGCCGCTTTACTACAAGATTTATCGGCTGTGATAGCGAGTGAATCCGATTCACAGCGTCTAAAACCGACTCCATTATTGCGCGAAGTTATGCAAAATGCCTCAGTATCTAGTACAAAGGTTTTAGATAGCGATACCCTACCCAAAACGGATAATATTCCAATTTCGACAAGGATGACCCGTGTTTTGAATACGGCTATTATCCGTCCTGCCAAACAAAATCCGATGGCATTTATCGCTATTGCGATTGCGATTATGGCACTTCTCGCTGTTGTCAGAATCACACAAATCCAACCGCAAACAGCAGCAACGCCGATTCCTACTCAAGCCATTGCCCCTGTTGATAGTATGACAAATGATGCCTACGACTTTGAGAGTGATTTCAGCCGTAGTGATGGCACACTCGAATTGTGGCAACAAAACGAAACCGGACAAGAACGACGTATTATTGATGATGGCGAATATATTTTGTCTAATACAACCCCCGGCATTGCCATGACAGCCCTCTATGACCCGTCGTATATGTTTGATAATGCGAGTATCACACTTGAGGGCAACTTATCCAGCACGAGTGAAGACCCCGATAGTGCTTATGGTATTGTTTTCCGCTATCAGGATGCCGATAATTATAATGTATTTGCTGTAGATGGCATGGGACGTTATAGCATCTGGGTTCGAGAAGAAGGTCGTTGGCGTGAGTTACGAGCAGCATCCGAAAATTGGACTGCGAGCGATGCCATTAATCCACTTGGAGAGCGCAACATCTTAACCATCAATATCGTCAACAATGTATTAACCGCTTATGTCAATGATGTCGCAGTTGTAGAACTTGAAGAAAGCACTTTTACCTCAGGGGGCGTTGGGATTTATATGGCAACTGCTAGTGGTGGTAGTGCAGCAGCAGCTATTGACCGTTATGTGGTCGAAACGGCTATTTCTACAGAAGTTAGTAGCCAAACTGATTCCATGACCGAAGACGAACCCGAATCAATGACATTCGATACTGAACCAGAGGCTACTGAACAACCCTAAAAATAGCGCAAGCAATCAGAAAGCCGCAACTAGACCATCACCACGCGGTTCGCTACCCCCAGCTAAAACACCCGTTTCGTTGTTACGGAGAATAATTTGTCCCCTACCAAAAACACCACGTCCTCGTCCAGCAATCGGTTGGATTGTATGCCCTAGAGAAGCTAAACGCGCCATCGTCTTAGTCGAGTAACCGTCTTCTAGTAAAATCTTGCCATCAGGATTACCGCCACTAACTTGCCAACGGGGGCGATTGAGGGCATCTTGGGGGTTCAAATCATCATCAATTAAGGCGTTCACAACCTGAAAATGTCCCTGTGGTTGCATAAACCCACCCATCACACCAAAGGGTCCAACAAGGTCGCCATCTTTGGTCAACATGCCCGGAATAATCGTATGATAGGGTCGTTTGCCGCCAGCAAGTGCATTTGGGTGATTTTTATCGAGTACAAAGTTTGCACCTCGATTCTGTAGGAAAACGCCATAACCTTTTGCCGCAATCCCACTACCAAATCCCATATATAAACTGTTGATAAATGAGCAAGCATTTCCCTCACCATCAACCACGCACAAATAAATAGTATCACTTGTATTATCAGGTGTCCCGAATGTCGGCGGCGGCATTGCTTTGTCATCGCAAACCATATTTTGGCGCTGACGGGCATATTCTTTACTGAGCAAGAAATCAAGTGGCGCAGGATTAGTGTGCATATCAGCAAGGTATTGTTTGGCATCCGCAAAAGCTAAACGCATCGCTTCAATCATCAGATGAATTTTTTCGGGCGAATCCCATTTGTAATTGCCTAAGTCCCAACCTTCAGCAATATTGAGGGCGATTAAAGCCGCTACCCCTTGCCCATTAGGGGGATGTTCTATCACCGAATAGCCACGATAATCTACACTAATCGGGTCGCCCCATGTTGATTCGTGTGCCTTCAAATCAGCAAGTGTCATAGTGCTGCCTTGTTCTTGCAATGTGCTGACAATCGCATTCGCAATATCGCCATTGTAGAAAGCATCTGCCCCACCCTCTGCCACAATCCGAAAAGTCTTCGCCAAACTCGGCAATTTGATAATTTCGCCGACTCTTGGGGTTTTGCCATTGGGGACATACTCTTCAGTATTGGGTTTACTCAGCAGAAAATCGCGTGCTGTATCACTTTCCCAAAATGAGCCAAAAGCAGGCGCTACCGGATGACCATTCTCTGCATAATAAATCGCATCTTCTAGCGCATCTGCAAGCGACATTGTGCCATGCTGTTTGAGCAAATCTTCCCAACCGCGTGCAGCACCCGGTACAGTCACAGCATGAACCGAACGGTCAGGGATTTTGCCTGTGAGACCTTCTTTTTCGAGATAGTCAATGCTGAGACCTTTGGGCGCACGACCACTGCCATTCAGAGACGTTACTTTTTTCGTTTTGGCATCATAATACAGTGCAAAACAATCGCCACCGATACCCGTAGCTGCCGGATAAGTGACGTTCATCATTGCTGCTGTTGCTATCGCTGCATCCGCCGCATTGCCCCCATCACGTAAAATTCGCAATCCAGCTTGTGCTGCAAGCGGTTGACTCGCCGCAACCATCCCACGCTGACCTAAAACCATACTCCGACGCGATGCAAAATCAAAGTTCATCTGTTTCATCAAAGAATCCCTATCATTGCTAATCTATTTGCGACAGATTATAGCGTGCAAAATAGCGTTTTATATAACCATTTGGTGAAAATAGAGAAGTTTTGAAAGGGCGTAGTCTTAGAACGCCCTAATCATTATTAGCGTGAGGCAATCACAAAAGCCCACAGGGGTATCAAGCCCAAGAAGGCAATAATCGCTATGAGCGCCAATACCAGTGTAACAGCATCAAAGCCTCCATCTTCGTCAATATCGGGCGTGATGGGACGACTGTATTGCGCTGTATAATAACCACTATCACTTGGCGACTGTGGCGGTGCTGGGTAATTGGGCTGCTGTGGCATTTGCTGTTGAACACCCTGCTGTATTGGAGGGGGGACATAACGCTGCTCAAATGGTTGCGGAGCTTGTGTTATCGGGTTCGGCACAGACGGCTGTGACTGCTGATATGGGCGGCGTGGGTCATAGGGTGGCGGCGCTTGAGGTGCCGGACTATATTTCGCTGTGACTTCTGCATTACTACCTCTTGGAGATGGTGCAGGTGGAATTCCAATCCCCGGTGGGCGGCTACCGGGCGGCACATTACGGGGTTCAGTCGGTTGTTGTGATAACGGCTTTGAATCCGTTGGGCTAGGCGGTGGCGCAACAACCCGTGGTGGATTGGCTGTATTCATCCGCGCTTTATCACGGAAATCACGCAACACATTCCCGAATTGGTCGCCATCACGGAAGCGGTTTTGCGGCTCTTTGCTCATCGCCTTCATCACCATCTTGGCGAGTTTATCCGGTACTGTAGGGTTGAACGTCGTCACGCTCGGAATACTGTCACGAATATGTGCCATTGCCAATTCTTGCTGATTCGTCCCAGTATAGGGCAAGCGACCTGTCAGCATCTCGAACAACACAATACCCGTTGCATAAACATCAGCAGTCGCGGCTGGTTGCTCACCTTTAGCCTGTTCTGGTGCGAAGTAATGCGGACTGCCCCATACCACTTCTGCCCGTTCTTGCGGTTGTGTATCGCTGAGTGCCTGTGCAATCCCAAAATCTGTTACTTTAACCAAATCTTGGGATGTAACAAGAATATTCTGCGGTTTGACATCCGCATGGACTAAGCCGCTACGATGTGCATATCCGATACCAGCGCAAATTTGTACCGCCAAGTCTAAGGCACGTTCAACAGGCAATGCCTTGTTCTCACGGATAATTTTCTTGAGGTCTGTCCCTTCGACCATTTCCATCACGATATAATGTGTGGGACCATCACTACCCACATCATGAACAGTCACAATATTAGGATGCGACAAATTGGCAACAGAGCGTGCCTCATTACGGAATTTCTCTAAGAAAGAAGGATCTTTTGTCAGGCTAGGACGTAAAATTTTGACGGCAACCGTTCGTCCAAGTGCGCGGTCAATCGCCTTATAGATGACAGACATTCCGCCTGAACCTTGTTGTGCTACGAGTGCATATCGTCCATTTAGAATGGTTTCGCTTGACATGCGTATTATCTCCCTACGGACGCATCATCGGGTCAAATAGTTGTCTATATTCTAACAGAGCCGAACGGTCTGTCATACTAGCAATATAGTCCGCTACCACACGATGAATCCCTATTTTGTCGATTTGACTTTGAAATTCATTTGGCAGTTGGCGCGGCTCATGAAGATAACTTTCAAACAACCGTGCGATATAATGTTCTGCCCGTTGTTTCATGCGTACAATACGATAATGATAATACATATTCTGATAAAGGAAATCTTTTAAGGCGCGATTTTGCATTTTTTGGTCTTCACTATAGCCGACAATATTCTCCGATTGCTGAATGACATCATCCACAGATTGAATGTTCTTGTCTGTGATATGTTGTGTTGTCGTTTTGAGAACATCTCCCACCAGAATACCCACCAATTCTCGTATAAACTGATGACGCTGCACTTCGGACAAGCTATATCCTGACCATTTTAAGCGGTCACACAAAATCTGCCAAATTTCCAGTTCGTTCAATTGCTCTGTTGTAATTAAGCCTGATTTCAAGCCATCATCCAAATCATGTGCATTATAGGCTAATTCATCTGCTACATCGGCAATTTGCGCTTCAACACTACCACGAGTATCAGGGTCAAAGCTCGTTGTACCGCTCGCATCATATTCTGTTTCGTGTTTCGCTATTCCTTCTAGTGTTTCAACTGTCAGATTCAATCCTGACCAAAGTGGATAGCGGCGCTCGATTTCAGTCACAACGCGATAACTTTGATGATTATGATTGAAGCCACCATCATCCACCATCAATTTATTGAGAACATCTTCCCCAGCATGACCAAATGGTGGATGCCCTAAGTCATGAGCGAGGCAAATTGTCTCTGTTAAATCTTCATTGACTCCTAGTGCGCGTGCTAATGTGCGTCCAATTTGAGCGACTTCTAGCGTATGTGTCAAGCGTGTACGATAATAGTCTCCGGCATCGTTGACAAAAACTTGTGTCTTATATTCTAACTTCCGAAATGCCTCAGCATGGATGATACGGTCTCTATCGCGCTGAAAAGCGGTGCGATATTCCGGCTCATGGTCATGATGAAAACGCCCTTTGCTATCTTTGCTCAACAACGCATAAGGAGCGAGAATTTGGGTTTCATGTTCTTCTAATTGCTTGCGAGTAACAATCATATCTTACATCCAAACGTCATAACAAGATTGACAATATTGTACCCGTGATGTTGTTCTAACGAAAATCGTATCCAAACCGACGAGTTTTTCTCATTATTTAGATTGTACCCATCCCTGTGCTATAATCGCATCAAGAAACTTTCGTGTCGATTCTATGGCACAGAGCAATTTAAGGATGTTTTTATGGATATTAACCAGATTGCCAAAATGATTGAATGGTTGGACGAGGAACGTCGCCGCGATAAACAAACCATTGCGACGCTCGAACAACGTCTGGAACAACAAACGGAAACTGTTGCCCTACTACAACAGCGTGTGAACTCGGTTGAATCTGACCAGACTGTGATTAAAGAATCATCCATCCCGATTCAAAAAGAACGCGACATGATGGAGACCGTCCGTCAAGAGATGCGCCAACTGCTCGAAACAACGGAAGCGCGTCGTCTGACAGCAGAGCGCGAAGCCGAACGTCGTCAAGAACTCAATCGGGAACAATTAACCCGCACTGTCCGCGACTTACAAGACCAATTGAGCAAAATTCAACGCAGTACAGGTAGCCTCACCGAAGTGCGTTCAGAAGGGAGTCGCATTTCAGATAGTGTCACTATCTTACAACAACGTATAGATGACCTTGTTGCAAAAATGGAAGAACCAGAACGTCGCCTTGCCTTCCTTGAAGAACAAAAGCGACAAGATGCGCGTCGTATTTCTGAAATCGAATCTGAACTCCCCGAAATCAAGAAACAAATTGATGGCTTACGTCCTAAAGTCACCCTCATAGAAGACCTTTCGCTTCGCAATGAACGGCGCGTTCAAGAAGTGCAAAATGCTGAACACGAACGGCGTGACCAAATGCAGCAATTTGTTGACCAACAAAGCCTGATTACACAACAGCGTGACCAAAAAATTGACGATTTGATGAAACGCTATGGTGAACACGACCAAGCCATGCAAGAAAATATTGAACGCTTTGAAACATGGGCAGCCGCGCATCGAGAAATGCAGCGTATCATCAGTGATTTTGAACGCATTGGAGACCGCTTAGAACGACGCATCAATGAAGTTGCCGAAATGCAGCGTCTATCCGAAGACCGCTTTCGTCAAGAATGGAATGATTGGCGCGATGATGACCAGAAACGCTGGAAACAACTCACTTTGTCGAGCGATGAAGTGTGGCGCAATCATGACCGTGAATTTGAACAATATACGTCTCGCGTCACTGACATTGAAACAGCTATCGACCCATTGATAGATAGCATCAAACGCTTATGGAATCTGGAACGAGACCGCGTTAAGTTATATCGTGACCGTTATCAGGCACTTCTCATGGAGCATGACCCAATTGGGCAAGTGATATCACCGACAGCTACCGGCACAATGCCAGCAGTCAGCAACACAGCCAGTACCAATAATAATGGCTCAACAGGAAACGGGTCATAGTAGACCATGCGTGTAATTGGCACTGCGGGGCATGTTGACCATGGGAAATCGACATTGGTTCAGCGTTTAACAGGCATCGACCCTGACCGTCTGCGAGAAGAGAAAGCGCGTGGTCTCACGATTGATTTGGGTTTTGCATGGCTCACGCTGCCTGATGGCGAAACATTAGGCATTGTTGATGTTCCCGGTCATCGTGATTTTATCGAGAATATGCTGGCAGGTGTCGGCGGCATTGATGCGGCGGTATTGGTCATTGCGGCAGATGAAGGCATTATGCCCCAAACCCGCGAGCATTTGGCTATTTTAGACTTACTCGGCATCCAAACCGGAATCATCGTTCTGAGCAAAATTGACTTGATTGACGATGAGGAATGGCTTGATTTGGTTGAGTTGGAAGTACAGGAAGCTGTCTCCAATACCATACTGGCAGAAGCCCCAATTTTGCCGATTTCAGCGCATAGCGGACAAGGTATAGATAATCTCATCAACACCCTCACAGACTTATTAAGCGATTTGCCACCACGCACAGATTACAATCAACCGCGCTTACCCATTGACCGTGTTTTCACCATTGATGGCTTTGGCACAGTGGTCACAGGCACACTTTCCGGTGGGACTCTCGCTATTGGTGATACTGTTGAAATACAGCCAAGCAGTCATCTAGGACGAGTTCGTGGTTTGCAGAGCTACAAACAAGATGTTGAAGTCGCCCTACCCGGTAGCCGTGTTGCCGTGAATGTCAGTGGCATTGACAAAAATAAAATTGAGCGCGGACAAGTTTTAGCTTTTCCGGGGCAACTCAGCCCAACACGACTGATTGATGTACATTTTCGACACCTTGCTGATGCTGACCGCCCGTTGAAGCACAATGCCGAAGTGAAATTTTTCTCTGGCGCGTCAGAAACCATTGCCAATGTACGCTTACTCAATGCGGAACAACTTTTACCTGATGAAAGCGGTTGGCTACAATTACGCTTACGTGATGCGATTCCCCTGACAAATCGAGACCGCTTTATCTTGCGCTACCCATCCCCACCACAAACCATCGGCGGCGGACTCATCGTTAATGCCCATCCTGAAAAACGCTGGAAACGCTTTCAAGCGACTGTCATTGATGATTTGCAAACACGGCTAGAAGGCAGCCCAGCCGAGCGTGTTACGCAGGTTGCCGATAATGATTCGCCTGTCAAACGCCCAAATATTCAAAAAGTGACAGGTTATACCGATAGTGAACTACATGCAGCATTGGAAGAAGCTATCGCACAAAATCGACTGATTCATTTGCCAGATAATACGTATCTCGCAACCAGCCGTTATCAAGCCTATTTAGCCCAAATCGAGTCCATTTTGCAAGATTATCACCAAAAAATACCGCTTCGATTGGGTATTCCGCGTGAAGAGTTGCGGAGTCGACTCGGTGTCAAAAATGCTTTCCTAACAATGCTGCTCGATAGTGAACAACGTTTTGAAGCGCTTCATAATCTCGTGAAAATGCGAGAACATGAAATTGCATTTTCGCCAAAACAGCAAACGACTATTGAAACACTGTTACAAGCAATGTCGAAAGAACCTTATACCCCACCCTCATTTACGGATGCGAGTCAAATCACAGGCGAGGATGTCTTATATGCCCTGATTGATTTGGGTGAGATTGTCTTGGTTCAGTCTGAAATCATCTTTAGCCGCAAAGCCTATGATGACATGGTTATCGGGGTACTTGCGATGATTGATAATAACGGCACAGTTGATGTGAAGGGCGTGCGTGACAAATTTGGTTCTTCACGAAAATATGCGATTGGTTTGCTGGAACATTTAGATGCAAAAGGTATCACAAAGCGCGTGGATGATGAACGAGTACGCGGCAGAAACGCCCCTTAAAATGGCTACAAATCACTCCCTGAAACAACATTGCCATTCATATATTTTGGAGGCTTAGAATGCCTGATTCAGCCAGTGCTTGCGATAGGCTTGAGATTCGGCAAAGCGCATTTGTAGCATTTTGCTATAGGGATTCTTGCCTTGTGTGGATTCAGTGTCCATTTCAACTTGATAACTATCATCTGCAACAAAGCGAATCACCATATTAGTTTCCGCAGTAATCCACTTGAGGCACAAAATAATTGTCTGCTCAGATTGTGCAGTGAGGCGTACAATTTCGCTCAAATAGATGAAACCCTGTTTTTCTCTATGCGCGAATTTCGACATACCGATGATATGCGTAATGAGGTCTTTCGCGGTTTTGAATTTTGGCATATTCGCAAACAAAATCAGTCGCTGCGGTTGAACAGTGGCAAGTGCGGCTTTCCATGTCATAATATCCGATGGCACTGTCCAGACAACGAGCGTTTCTGCCCCATGCAAATTATAACGGTCTATCCCGACAGTATCGCCCTCTGACCAGATAAGGGCATCAGGATAATCAGCAATGACCTGTTTTAGTTTTTCTTGTGGGGCGATGTGCTGGCGATAATCGACAATTTCATAAGTAGCTTGTGTCGATATCTCAAAGGTTTCTCCTGCAACGGGACGCGCATCTAGCCATTCGACCAGTGCTTCATGCTTGCCATTGAAGAAATTCGGGCGCACAGTATACGCAATATCGAAGCGCCCCTGTGGGATTTCATCAATATCGCCAAACCACCAGACGACGCGCTGTTCAGTGCCAGATTCGTCTGCAATTTTTAAGCTGAGATGGTCGCCACGACTGCCCATCGTGCGCCGTGATTTAACTTGTACATTTTTCGTTGCCAGTGTGAGTGGCGGATTACCATTGCCAAACGGCGCGAGTCGTCCGATATCTTGTGCAAAATCGAGGTTGATATCGGCTAAGTCAATGAAAGCCTCCAGTTGGATTTCGGGCTGAACATCAGTTTTTCCGAGCATCTCACGAACCACCTGAGACAAGCCGCGCCGTAACTCGAAAATATTATCAGAGGCGAGACTCATGCCCGCCGCCATATTGTGACCGCCATAATTTTTGAGCAAATGTGCCTGAGAACGAATCGCTTCCATGATATTCGCGCCTTTGACCGAACGTGCCGACCCATTCGCCAAACCTTCATTATCCGATAGCACAATCACCGGACAGCCATAATCTTCGACTAGCCGACTCGCCACAATACCGACTACGCCTGTATGCCAACCCTCGCCAGAAATAACCAGTGCCGCGTATTTCAATAGCGATTCATCGGCTTTGATTTTCTGTTGTGCGGCTGCATAAACTTGCCGAGTGAGAAATTTTCGCTTTTGATTCAAGCCTTCTAGTTCATTGACACGCTCTGTAATAATCGCAATATCATCCGTCGTGAGCAATTCAACCGCCGGATTCGCATCGGCTAATCGTCCCAGTGCATTGAGGCGCGGCGCAAGCGAGAAGCCAATATCCATCTCGTTGAAATAGGTGGGGTCAATGTCAGCGCGTGCCATCATCGCTTTGATACCGGAACGCGGATTGTTGCGTAGTACATCCAAGCCTTTTTGTAGCAGATAGCGCGTGTCATCGACTTGCACCATGACATCGGCGACAATGCCCATTGCGACCAAATCCAGCAGATGGTCAGATGATTTTGCGCCATAAAGGGCTTGCATCACTTTATAGGCTGTCCCGACTCCGGGCAATTCACACAGAGGATGACCATCTGGCAAGCGCATCGGATTGACAGTCGCAGTCGCGTTGGGAAACGTTTCTGGCAAGGCATGATGGTCAGTAATTACGACATCAACACCGCGCCCTTGTGCATAGTCAATCGCCTCATGCGCTGTAATACCTGTATCGCATGTCAGCAATAAATTGATTCCGCCATCAAGCCATTTTTTCAGTGTCGGGACGTGAATCCCATGCCCTTCGGTGAAGCGATTCGGAACATGATAAACCACTTTCGCGCCCAAATCTCGCAAGCCTGAAACCAGCAATGCCGTAGACGTTTGCCCATCCACATCGAAATCACCCCAAACGAGAATCTGTTCATTATCTCGAATTGCACGCTGCAAACGCGAGACAGCGATATCCATATCTGGCAAATCATCAGAAGCCGCCGCAACATACGCCGCCGAATCCAAAAAACGACGTGCCGCATCAGGCGATGTAATACCGCGCCGCACCAGACTTTGCGCCAGCACCGGATGCCCCCCAACAGCCGCCCACAACGCTTCGTCTACTGTTACCTGTTTCGGTTCAAGCCATTTTTTCATGTTCTTTTCAATGAAAATATTTGAATCATTGGTTATTATTTACGACAATACATCATAATCTCCAGAAAGTGTGTATGCAAATCCATAGTTTTTCATACTCATGAATAAATGTTCTGGTAAATTCATAGTAATCATGCTATCTTTAGGTAGCAACTCAACATTTTAGGAGAATAGACATTGTTACAAGTAAATGAAATACACCATGGTGATGCTAGAACATTATTAAAATCCATCGAAAATGATTCAATTGCCTGTAGCATATGGTCTCCTCCATATCATTTAGGCAAAGAATATGAAAAAGATATGACTTACGAAGAATGGCAAGAATTGATTACAACTGTCATCAACTTACACACGCCGATATTAATCCCCGGCGGATTCCTCGCAATAAACATTGCGGATATTTTAGTTTTTCCAGATAAAAACATGCCGCGTATCCAAGCACTTAACATCAGCCGACAACGCATAAGCGTAACAAGAGAAGATGTTCTTCGTGCAATGGAGTTACACCCCACATATAATCGTTATCAGCTTGCCGAATTACTAGATTGTAGTGAGCAAACAATTGACCGACGGCTAAACGGTAACAATATACGGGGTGGTAAATACAACACCCAAACACGAGTCCATCTCGTTAGTGGCATAATAGAAAAAGCCGGCAAAGATGCCGGACTCTATTTATATGACCGCCGTATTTGGGTCAAAGATCCTGCATGGCAAAGTTCTCAGTGGCATACCATATCATATCGTTCTATAGATGAATTTGAATACATCTTTGTTTTCTGGAAACCGGGTATCACAGTGGTAGACCGTAAAAGGTTGAAACGCAACGAATGGGCTGAGTGGGGTTCAAGAGGTGTTTGGAATATTCCATCAGTTCGTGCAAATAACGATCATGAGGCCAAATTCCCACTTGAATTACCTCGTCGCATCATTAAATTATTAACAGCACCCAATGATATAGTTCTCGATTGTTTTGTTGGAAGTGGTACGACAGCCGTAGCAGCAATCATGGAAAATAGGCAATATATTGGTATTGAAAAAGAAGCAAAGTATGTAGAGTTAGCAAAAGAAAATTGTACTAAAACAAGGCAAACAATGGATAATACATATAAACAAATAAAACTAGACATCTAATCATCCAATGGAGGTTTTCTCTGCCAAATTCTCTCACGCCTCCAATCAGCTATTTTAGCAAGCGGTTCCATTCTGACACGACAGCGTTTCTTTCGTTTTGTTTTTTCATCCTTGCCGGGAATGAAAAGTCCAGTTACGTTCTGATTATAATTGGGGCCCACAAAGGATAATAAACCATTTGGGACACATATCAATTCCAGATAATCTAATGGCTGTTTACCTTGACCTTCAACAACATAGACACCTTTCAAAAAATATGCCCCACATAAGACTGGCACGTCATTGACAATGTACAAAGGTGGTAATTCAGGTTGGAAAGTCATTGTTGATCTAGCACCAGTAATTACAACTTCTTGATTTATAATTCCGGCATTTTCCCATGACTCGCCAGCACCCGACAATTGATTAGGGCTAGGAACAACTTCATCCGCTCTATCATTGGGGCCTGAAATCTTAATATCAAGATGAGCCAGTATATCATTCGTTAAAAAGCGTATATCTGAGCCAGAAGGCAGCCCCGGATGTCGTATTTTAGGATTTACACGACTGATAGCTCTGATTACATGAGAACCTATAACCGTCTCGCCCACTTCAAGCCACGGAATGGACGTGCCTCTTGGCGCTCTACCGCGCTGTAGAGGAGGGTAATTCTTCCAAAAAGGGAATAATTCCATTGTAATATTGAAATCATCTGCAATGTTTTGGGCTACAGACGATATTGCCTTCTGAAGAAATTGCATATATTTCTTTTCAACTTCAATGATATCATCAAGATTCTCTACATAATGAGTTCGGAATTGAAAATACAGTTGCTCACTAATCATTTGTGGCACCTGTATTGCTTATCTTTTTTTCTACATTTAGCAATAAAGAAGATAAAGATATTCCGAACGCAACGGCAATTTTTTTAGCTGTCACAATTGTCACATTTTTCTCACCACGCTCAATAGCGCCAATGTAGGTACGATGTAATTTGCAAATATGTGCAAAGTCTTCCTGTGAATATCCAGCCTCCACACGCAACTCACGAACTGTAAGACCAAAGATTGTAGTAATATCATTTTCCTTGTTTTTCATAGAAAGTGAAAATATTGCAATGCACTCTAAAAATCTACAGCCTAAAGATAGCAATATTTTAGTCAATTCGATTTCAAAGTCGGCTAGTTTCTCCCAAATCGAGGGGTTTTGGGTGTTATTTTGCGCTCAAAATAGTATAATAGAGTTGAGAAAATAAAACAAATGTGCGTATTGAATTTAGCACATTATCGGGTAAGGACTCTGGAAATCTCATGCGCTTGCTGAAAGACCAACAACGAGTCGCCAAAGAACATTTTGATACGACGATTTTCTTAGAGGGTATCGCTGGCACAGGTAAAACGACGGCTGCTATTGAGCGTGTCAAGCAATTGATACGAAGCGGTGTGGCGACTGATTCGATTCTGGTTCTCGTGCCACAAGCCGCGCTTGCCATCCCCTACCGCGAGGCATTGCGCCGTTCGCGTGTCGCTACGGGCGGCGATATTCATACAGCAACAATCGGCAGTCTCGCCTATCAAATGGTCGATTTATTTTTCCCACTGATTGCCGATGACATTGGCTTCGAGAATCCGCTAGACCGTCCGCATTTCCTCAGTTTGGAACTGGTGCAATATTACATGACGCGCTTTGTCGAACCCGAAATAGAGGCGCACGATTATTTCAACAGTGTCACGATTAGCCGCAGCCGCCTCTATACGCAAATTGTCGATAATCTCAACAAAGCCGCACTGGTCAGATTCGACCCTCAAACAATTGCCGAACGTCTCAAATCTGCATGGCGTGGCGATGTTGAACAGGGTTATATTTATGATGATGCCCAAATATCGGCGAATCTCTTCCGCGAGATGTGTGTCAGAAATAATATGCTGGATTTTTCGTTGCAAGTTACCTTGTTTGTCGAATTTTTGTGGAAACTAGAACAACCACGTCGTTATCTGATGCAGCAATATAAGCACCTTATTGTGGATAATATCGAAGAAGATACCCCTGCTACCCATGATATTCTGCGCGACTGGTTGCCACACTGCGAATCGGCTTTGCTGATTTATGATAGTGAAAGTGGCTATCGGCGTTTTCTCGGTGCTGACCCCGTAGATGCTTATCAACTTAAAAAACTTTGCCAGACACATATCAAATTGACGAAACATCGCGTTATGTCGTCAGATATACAGGCATTTCAAAGCGAGATGGCACGCAGCCTCAATCAACCTGCTCCAAAATCACCCAAAAATTCCGATGCACGCGAGGCGATTGTCTATGCTGATAATCGCTATCATCCGCAAATGATAGATTGGGCGGCTGAGAATATTGCATCGCTTGTCCACAGTGAAGGGGTGAATCCAGCAGAAATCGTCGTTCTCGCACCCTATCTACCCGATGCCCTGCGTTTCGCCCTCCAAACACGCCTCAATGAACATAGTGTGCCGAATCGTTCACATCGTCCATCGCGTGCTTTGCGAGAAGAACCTGCCGCACGAACATTGCTCACATTAGCAAAAATCGCTCATCCGCAATGGAATATACCTGCCAGCAAATACGACATCGCCTATGCCCTGACTGCTTCTATCGCCCAATTCGATTTGGTACGGGCGCGATTATTAGTCGATATTGTGTATCGCAATCGGCAACTGCATCCCTTTGAACAAATTAGCAACGAAAAAGTTCAAGAACGCATCACTTTTGACTTGGGCAATCGCTATGAACAGTTACGGCAATGGGTAGATGCCTATATTCAAGATGAACCTCTGCCATTAGATGCCTTTTTCAGCAAACTATTCGGGGAGATTTTGTCACAACCGAGTTTTGGCTTCCATGACCGCTATGAAGCTGCCAACACTGCCGCTAATCTCATCGACTCGGCGCGTCGATTTCGGCAAACCGTGAATAAGATTGAACCGCACCTTGATACATCGCCAGAATATGTGGCAATGGTTGATAAGGGCGTGATAGCGAATCTCTATATCCGAGATTGGCAACTGGAAAAACGCGATTCTGTCCTGATTGCTCCAGCTTATACTTTTCTACTGAGCAATCAACCTGTCGAATATCAATTTTGGCTCAATGTCGGAAGTTCAGGATGGGCGCAACGGGTCAATCAACCACTTACCCACCCTTACGTTCTCAGTCGGCAATGGACAGAAGGGCGCAGATGGGAAGATGCCGATGAAGTCGCTGTTAATCAAGAAACCCTCGCCAACCTTGCGCTAGGACTCATTCGTCGCTGTCGTAAAAAAGTGTATCTCGGTTTTAGTGAATTTGGTGAACAAGGTTATGAGCAACGCGGCACTCTCTTAATGGCTGTGCATAGTATGTTACGGCGCTTACGTCGGGAGGAGGAGCATGTTTAAGCCGCGTCCCAAGCAAGCAGAGGTTCTCGAATATACAGGTGGCAAAATGGGCGTTTCGGCTGTGCCGGGTAGTGGCAAAACAGCAACATTGTCTTATCTTGCAGCAAAACTCGTCGCAACTGTTCCACTAGACGATGAGCAAGAAATTCTCATTGTGACATTGGTAAAATCGGCAGTTGGCAATTTTGCAAAGTCAATGGCAAATTTTCTAAAAGAAGAATTCAATCTTCTACCGGGATTGGGCTATCGTGTGCGGACATTGCATGGTCTCGCTAATGATATTGTGCGCGAACGTCCGGGGTTGGTGGGTTTAGATGATAGTTTCACCGTGCTAGACGAACGGGCGGCTGACAACATTATTCAAGAGGCGGTTGAATCATGGGTACGCGCCAATCCCAATGCACCTGATCATTATCTCTCTAATGAACATTATAGCGACCACTTCACCCGTAGCACGCGCTGGGCAGATACCGTCAAGAATATGACAACAAACTTCATCCGCCAAGCAAAAGATATGCAACTGCCTGCCGGTGAATTGCAAAACATGGTATTAGACTCGAAACGGTCTCTGCCACTTGCGGAAATGTGTGCTGAAATTTATGAGCAGTATGAACGCGCCTTACGCTATCGGGGAGCAGTCGATTTTCAGGACTTGATTCGACTCGCATTACGGGTTTTACGCCTAGACCCACATTATCTAGCACGATTACAACATCGCTGGACTTATATTCTGGAAGATGAGGCACAAGATAGTAGCAAATTACAAGAAGATATTCTCAAGTTATTAGCAGGCGAAAAAGGCAATTGGGTACGTGTTGGCGACCCTAACCAAGCGATTTATGAAACCTTCACGACAGCCAATCCCAAGTATTTACTCGATTTTATGCAAGAGAAAGATGTTCAAGCGAAAACGCTGCCCAATAGTGGACGTAGTACAGCGAGTATCATTAATCTGGCGAATCAACTCATCACATGGTCACTTGCCCACCCGAATCCTGAAATTCGGGAAAAACAACCTTTGTCGCTGCCATGGATTGAACCCACTCCAAAAGATGACCCTCAAGGCAATCCACCAGATAATCCAGCAATGGTTCATCTGCGCCCAGAGAAGTTCACGGCACAAGAAGAGCGCGACACGATAATTAAGTCACTGCAACGTTGGTTGTCCGATAATCCTGATAAAACGTGCGCGGTCTTGCTGCCGATTAATAGCAGTGGCGCAAAAATGGTACAAGAATTACGGCGTATGAATTTACCGTATGTCGAAAATCTGCGCTCTACCAGTGGAACTCGTGCTGTTGTCGGGGCTTTGTTATATGTGCTAGACACCCTCAAAGACCCCAAAGATAGTGCGGCTCTTGCTACAGCATATCGTGTATGGCGACGAGATGAGCGCGGCGATGAAGAAGCAGAGCGCAGTATCGAAAATATTGCAAAAGAGATTCGCAAATTAACCCAAGTAGAAGATTATATCTATCCGCGCTTGCATGATTGGCTAGAAGAAAAAGCTGGCGATAGTGGAGAACTGTATACGCACCTTGCTGAATTTCGTACACTGGTAAGGCGCTGGCAAGAGGCGGCTGACTTGCCAATTGACCAACTCATGCTGACTATCAGTGCGGATTTATTCCAACTCGATACTGAAATCGCCACAGCGTATAGTGTCGCCCTCTATTTACGCCGTTTTGCTGAACTGCACCCCGAAGCACAATTGCCAGAATATAGCGAAGAGTTGCAAGCTATCGCACGCGGACAACGCAAGTTCACAGGGGTTAGTGATGAAGATGATGCCTTCGACCCTGAGCAACATAAAGGCAAGGTGACAGTCACAACGATGCACAAGGCAAAGGGCTTAGAATGGGATAGAGTCTATTTGATGTCTGCGAATAATTACGATTACCCGTCGGCTGACCCTTTCGATAATTTTATTGGCGAACGCTGGTTCATTCGGGATAGTCTTAATCTGGAAGCGGAGGCTCTCGCACAACTCGATTCACTGTATACCGAAAAGCCTTATAGTGAAGGTCAAGCGACACAACAAGCCCGTATCGAATATGCGTCTGAACGTCTACGATTGCTCTATGTGGGGATTACGAGGGCAAAGCGTGAACTCATCATCACATGGAATAGTGGACGTAGAGGTGAACAAGTAGAAGCAAAACCGATTGCGGCGCTACGGGGTTGGTGGCAAAAAGAACATCCCCACCCCTAGCCCCTCCCCAAAGCATTAAGGAGGGGAACTTATCAATTTTTAGTTGCGTATCAGGTAAAAATCATGAATCTGCCAGAAGATTTTGTATTCAGCCCGTCGAGTTTGCAAGATTACGTCGATTGTCCGCGTCGTTTTCAGTTGAAATACTTGCAACGGCAGCGTTGGCCAGCAGCAGAAGTCGATGAGATGCTAGAGTTTGAAAAACGCATGGAACAAGGACAGCGTTTTCATCAATTGGTACATCAGCACTTGTTAGGTATTCCTGCCGACACACTCACAAAGCATATTAGTGATGAGAGTGTCAGACAGTGGTTCGAGACGTACCTCAAAAACGGCTTGACAGATATGCCTAAAACCCGTTTTCCTGAACGAACATTGACTATTCCACTAGGCAAATATGCTTTATTGGCAAAATTTGACGTGGTAGCAATCGGGGATAAAGCCATCATTATCGACTGGAAAACATCACGCAAAATACCCCGTCGAGAATGGTTAGCGAAGAAATTGCAAACGATTGTTTATCGCTATGTCCTAGCAAAAGGTGGTAGTCATCTCAATAAGGGTCAAACCATTGAACCCGAACAAATCGAGATGCGTTATTGGTATGCAGAGCATGACGGGGCAACCTTAAGTTTTACTTATGATAAAGAGCAATTCGCTACACATGAAGCTAATTTACTGCATCTCGTAGATGAAATTGACTCACGACCTGATTTTCCATTAACCGAAGATATGCCCCGTTGTCGCTTCTGTACGTATCGCTCATTATGCGACAGAGGTACACAAGCTGGTTCATTAGTGGATTGGGATACTATGGACACTGATGATGTTGATTTAGCCGACTTTGAAATCGACATTGACCAGATTGCTGAAATTGAATTCTGAGAATCAAAAAAGCACCTGCAAAATAGAGGTGCTTTTTCATTGCCATACTTGTTTAACAATGTAGATTGGGTGAACCTGTAGCTTCACTCTCACATTATCATTTGTGTAAGATACAATGAACCCCCGAAAGGGGCTTTATTGCTTAAACATCAAGATTCTTGACTAACTTCGCATTAGTCTGAATGAAGCGTTTACGGGGTGGAACACTCGCACCCATCAGCATATCAAAAACGCTATCAGCCGCTCCTGCATCTTCGATTGTCACCTGTAACAGTGTCCGATGTTCGGGATCCATGGTGGTTTCCCACAATTGGTCAGGGTTCATTTCGCCGAGACCTTTATAACGCTGCACACCCACACGGTCAGGGTTTTTGTACTTCTTGAGCGACTTGACCAGAATTTCCGCATCGTTCAAGCCAGCTTGTGGGTAGATATATTGCAAATTTTTCCCTTGCTTGAGCAGATAAATCGGCGGTTGTGCAATATATAGATGCCCTTCTTGAATCAATGGGAGCATATGCCGAAAGAAGAATGTTAATAGCAGTGTTCTGATATGACTTCCATCAACGTCAGCGTCAGTCATAATTATTACCCTATCATAGCGTAATTTATTAACATCGAAATCATCGTGAATACCCGTTCCCAATGCTGAAATCAGCGACTTAATTTCGTTATTATCGAGAATTTTGTCTAGTCGAGCACGTTCTGTATTGAGAATCTTCCCGCGCAGGGGCAGAATCGCCTGAAAATGACGGTCACGACCTTGTTTTGCACTATTATGAACAAAGACACCACTTGTTAGAGCAAAATTATGTGTATTCGGCACTTCAATGTCGTAGACATCCATTGCTTCAATCAGATACTCCACCTTTACAATACGATGATTGTAATTACTTACGGCTTCGCGAGCGAGTTTCTGATCGCTATCAAAATATCGGTTACAAAAGGTGTCAAAGCGCAGTAATGATTTATCACGCGACTTGATACGGAATTCTCGATAGGCGTTAATATTGAGCTCACCCTGTTCAATTTCGATTTGTTTTAATGTCGAAATTGTTTTGTTATAGTAAGTTTGATTTAATGTAGCACGCCGCTTCTCTCTAAACTCTGGTATCCATTGCTCTGCTGTTTTCTTGCGTCTCCATTCCAAAAGTTCCTCATCTTGCCATTGCTCTTTTGCAAGTTCAGATAATGTTTTACGAGCATCAGGATTGTCTATAAAAAATTGACGTACCCTTTCAGCTTGGAATTGGCGATTTTCTTCCTTACTCCAATACTCTATCTGTGCCTCATTTAGTCGTTCACGATTCATTTGGCGATATTCAGAATTACTTTCATAGAATTTACGCCATTTTTCTACCATATATGATTTATATGCTTCATCTTCCCATTGCTTACGCGCCTGTTTAGACAAGATAGCACGAGTCTCTGGTCTCTGCATTCTTTCACTCATCATTGCGCGATATTCATCAGTTTGGTGAATTTCGCGGCATTTTTCAATGACATCAGGGCGATGAAGGGTATGTAAAAGATGTTCCTGATGAAGTTTCAGATGTTCATCTGCTGGCATTCGTTGAATATTTGTTGGATTATTGTTCAACTTATTAAAGTCTACATGATGACGATGGTCGTCCGCAGATTCCTTATAGTTCCCTATCCAACGGTTATACCAATCAGCAAGGACATGTGTAAACAACCAACTATCGGAGCGCGGATCCCATGTCATTTCATAACCATCAATTGTGATACCTGATTCAGTTACATCCGATAATTTACGGTAGAGTGGCATAATTGAATCATTAGATGTTAAACCGTGTGCTTCTTTATAAGACCCATCGCGCAGCATAAATAGATGGTCAGGAGTACAAGTTATTGTTTCGCCATTATCCAAAGTCAAGCGAATGACTTGTGCATTTTTCTTTGTCACTCGCGCATGAAGAGCCTGTTCAAGTCCAACTGTCCCGTTATTGCGAATTGTGTAGATGAAGTGTTCTTTGCCTTCTTCTTGCTCTTTGACTAGCTCTTCAAATGTCAAATTACGTCCATCGGCAAGCGCAATTTTTGTGTCGCCAGAGAAGCAACCACCGGCAGAGTCGCCTTCGACGATGTAGATTTCGGCATTTTCGCCATGTTGAGAGCAATCTGCCAATTTGCCCGGAAGGGTGCTGCTTTCTAACAGAGAGGGTCCGCCACGCACCAAATCACGGGCTTTTTTCGCCGCTTCACGCGCTCGCTTGCTGGTCATACACTTATCAATGATGCGGCGTGCATCGCGTGTATTAAGTTCCATGAACTCTAGCAGTGCCTCCGATACCACCTGTGACACTGCCCCCTGCACTTCGGGATTCAGCAATTTTACCTTTGTTTGGCTCTCAAACTGTGGGTCAGGATGTTTGACACTAACAATCGCCGTTAGACCTTCTAACGTATCATTGCCACTGAAATTCGTCTCTTTCTCTTTCAATGCGCCGATTTTACGGGCATAGCGATTCAAAATACTCGTAATCGCTGAACGCAAGCCCGTGACATGCGTACCGCCATCAGGGGTATTGATGGTATTTGTAAAAGGAAGTTCAGTCGTGGTAGCTGAATTACTGTATTGAAAAGCAATTTCTACACCAACGCTGTATGGATTGCCTTTCTTATCTTCAAATTCAACATCCTTTTGGGCATAGATAACATCATGTAGTGATTTACGATTACGGTTAAGATACTTGACGAATGATGCAATACCACCATCAAAATAATAGGTCACTTCATCCGGAATCGGTTTGACACGTTCGTCACGCAGAGTCAGGGTGATTCCACCTGTAACAAATGCCATTTCTCTGAAGCGATGCGCTAGTGTACTATAGCTAAATTCGTTTTCGTCCATGACAGTAAAATCTGGGAAGAATCGTTGCAGTGTGCCTGTGGGTTCGTCATCTTCCATCGGGCGCAATTTTTCGACATCAGTACTTCGCACCCCTTCATTGTAGACTTGTCGCCATACATAACCATCCCGAAACACCGTTGAAATGAATTCTTCTGAAAGCATATTAACAGCTGATACACCGACACCATGCAAACCACCACTATTTGTATAGGCATCGTTATCAAACTTACCACCGGTCATGAGTTCGGTCATGACTACTTCAAGGGCAGACTTACCTGTTTCGTGCATATCAACAGGAATACCTGCGCCATTATCGCCCACTGACACAGAACCATCATCATGTAATATGATTTCAATATGGTCACAGCGTCCAGCCAGCGCCTCATCAATCGAATTATCAACCACTTCATAAATCAGATGATGCAAGGCTCGTTTGTCAGTACCACCAACATACATACCCGGACGCAAACGAACATGTTCGCGAGGGGTAAGAGACTGAATGTTTTTTGCATCGTAACCTTGCTGATTAGTTGAATTTTTTGCTTTGGGAGGCATAGATATTCCTCAGTAAACTTCAATGTTATGGACTCATCGGACAAATAAAAATGGGGCGTGAGTGTTGTCTCGTTTCGGCAGCACCGCCCCGCTTATAGAAGATAAGAAAAATAGCCCTCTCTTCTATATATTATATAGCACTGTGGGCAGATTCACAATACGATTCGCTGGAAGTTCGTTCTAAAAATGACACATTATGAACCATCATAAACTTTTAGACGGTTGACATTCACAATAAAAATGCGTATGCTGTTTCTCGAAACATTGAAAGTATATTCAGAGTTTCGGTAAGTACAAATATTAACAAGATGCCTCCGTAGCTCAGTGGATGAGAGCGAAGGACTTCTAATCCTTAGGCCGTAGGTTCGAGTCCTACCGGGGGCGCAAAAGTAAAAATGCCCGAATTGCGTGGGCATTTTTTTGTGAGGCTTATTTGTTGAGTGTCCACTCCATGAGAGCCGCCGCAACCCACGTTGGCTTGGGTTGATTATAGAGTTCTGACGCATCGCTGTACGTAATATCGACCACACGCCCCGTCATCGCACCGCGCAAATAACGAAACACTTGTCCCGCATCACGGGCATCACTTTTTGCGGTCACACAATGTTGATTGTAACCCCAATAATCACCCTTACTCAGTGTCGCCATGCCTTCTTCTAACATAGATTGCGCCCTTGCTAATCCATCAGCATCAGGGAAAAAAGCTTCATCGGGCGGTGTCCCATAGCCTATGCCATGATGAAAGGCATCCGCAGTAGACACAAGCGCAGCATCTTTGACCAACGCTTGCAAATCATCTATACCCGGCAATAATTCTGGCTTTCCTCCTGCTAAATAGGGATAACGTTCAATCACTTCAGGAATTTGACTAGCCGTTAAGCTGCGCCGCTTTATCTCCGCATCCCAAAAATGCCGCCAACTAATGAGAGCATGGTCGCCTGTCCATTCTTTACGTCCCTCAATGCCTGCTCCTTGAATGCCCCAAAATACTTCATCAGCAGGATTCCCACCATCCGCCACACGCCGCCGTGCCATTTCCATATCTTGTGTGAAGGCATGGAGAACGCTAATCACCACAACACGGTCTGCCCCACTATCGAGTGCCGCCCGTACACAAGCTGCTATCTGATAGCCGCAATCTTGCACACCAGCATGAGGAAAAACTAATACACCACCCTCTCGCAATGTATTGGAAAAATCCCATTGCTCTGATTTTTCTAAATGTTCGAGTGTGCCTTTCGCACCTAACTCAGCATGTTCACGGGCATAGAGTTCATGAATTTCTTCTTGTAATTTATCTCTATCAAGTTCTGCCATTATCATTTCCTAAATATTAGTCAAGTTTCCATTACTTGTTGTTTTACCGAAGCGATTGCATTGTGGCAAGTGAATGACAGAGTCCAATATTTTTTTCACAAATCTGCCGCGCTCTCATCACAAGAATTACACAATTATATGGTACATTAAATTCCGAAGCACAGCATTTGCATCAGAGTTGCCAATCTTTGGAGATGTTTTCTATTTAAGCTGTTCAATTCTTAGATGACACTTTGCAACGATGCTAAACACGGGGTATACTCGCATTCAGCAAGCATCCGCTTTGCTAAAATATTCATAAACACATTTTTTTGGAAGGTAACACATGAAACGTAGCGTTATCAAAATGACTAGCTTGTTACTCGTCTTCTTGATGGTGACAGGTGGGCTTGGGATTGTCTCGGCACAAGCTGATGACACGCTCAATATCCTTTTCTGGCAAGCAGCATCCAATGTCAACCCGTATCTGTCGGGTGGTACAAAAGAACTTGAAGCTGCTGCACTCGTCCTAGAACCACTCGCTCGTATTGACCCCGATGGCGTTTTGACTCCATTCCTTGCTGCTGATATTCCCACCGTTGCCAATGGTGGTGTGTCGGAAGACTTGACAACCATCACATGGACACTCCAAGAAGGTCTCTTGTGGTCAGATGGTACACCTGTAACCTCTGCCGATGTGGTCTTCACCTATGAATACTGTACCAATGAAGAAACAGGTTGCGCCCAACTTACCTTCTTTGATGGCGTGGCTTCCGTAGAGGCAATGGACGACCTTACCATTGTCATAACATTCGATGGACCGAAACCATATCCTTATGGACCTTTTGTCAGCTTCCAGTCACCCATCATCCAAGCAGCACAATTTGCAGATTGTATCGGCGCAAATGCACAAAACTGCACTGACCAGAACTTTGGTCCCATTGGTACTGGTCCCTATGTTGTAGATGAATTCCTCGCTAACGATGTTGTCACCTACACAGTCAACGAAAATTACCGTGTTGAAGGTCAACCGTACTTTAGCCGTGTGGTCTTCAAAGGCGGCGGCGATGCCGAATCCGCAGCACGCGCTGTTTTGGAAACAGGTGAAGCAGACTACGCATGGAATTTGCAAATCGCACCAGATGTTCTGTTAGAGATGGAATCGGCTGGTCTCGGCACTGTCATCGTTGGCTTCGCAACTAACGTGGAACGCCTGATGATGAACCAGACCAACCCCGACCCCGCACTAGGCGATGCACGCTCAGTTTGGGCAGAAGATGGTTCAAATGGTCATCCCTTCTTAAATGACCCCGTCGTTTACCAAGCCATGTCGATGGCAATTGACCGTAACATCATTGCTGAACAACTCTATGGCGCAGGTGGCATTGCTACTTGTAATGTCCTCCCTGGACCACCAGCCTATGCTTCCAGCAATAACGATAGCTGCCTGACACAAGATATTGATGGCGCAAATGCGATGCTCGATGAAGCAGGTATTGTCGATAGTGATGGTGACGGTATCCGTGAATATGATGGTATCCCAATGTCCATCTTATATCAGACATCCACTAATGCTGTCCGTCAGAACACACAAGCTCTGATTAAACAGTGGTGGGAAGAAATCGGTATTGAAGTTGAACTCCGTAATATTGACGCTGCGGTCTTCTTCGGCGGCGACCCAGCCAGCCCCGATACCTATGGCAAGTTCTATGCTGACATTGAAATGTACACCAATGGCTCATCGGGTCCAGACCCCGAAACCTATATGGCTGCATGGACTTGCTCTTCAGTGTCCGGTCCCGACAATAACTGGCTTGGTAACAACGTACCGCGTTACTGCAACCCAGAATATGACGCACTGGTTCAAGCCATGTCAGACACAGCTGACCTTGATGAACGCGCTTCTCTCGCCATCCAGATGAACGACTTACTTGTTCAAGATGGTGTGATGATTCCGTTGATTTATCGCGGTAGTGTTTCAGCTCACAGCAATACTGTAGAAGGTGTCCAAATGAACGCTTGGGATGCCGAACTATGGAATGTCGCTGAATGGGTTCGTTCCGAATAGACAACTAATGTCTTTCAGATAAGATACGACAGACAGAGGGTGAGGTAACTTGCCCTCTGTCAAGAAACAAAAACTCCCAAGTTGTAAGAGGACATTATCGTGACCAAGTATATTATTCAGAGATTAATAATAGCAGTTCCGACAATTTTAATCATCAGTTTTATTGTTTTCGCCATTCTGGAACTTTCGCCTTCAGACCCGGTAGGGCAACTTCCTTTAACAATTCCGCCAGAAGTGCGTGAACAAATCCGCGAGGCACTCGGCGTAAATGACCCATTCATGATTAAATATGTCAAATGGCTTCGGCAGTTCTTGATTAACGAACCCTTGAATATTCTCGAAAACGCAACCGGCATGACTTTTGGTGATTCCGAAGGGCGTTTACGCTACATCTCATGGCAGACGCGCAGCCCAATTGTTGACCTCATCGGGCAACGTTGGGGGCAAACATTCCTCGTAGTCGGTTCAGCCTATGTTTTAGGAATTATGATAGCCATCCCCATTGGTGTCATATCAGCCTATAAGCAATACTCCCTTTTTGACCAAGTAGGCACATTTTTCGCCATGGTGGGTTTCTCAGTCCCCACATTCTTCACGGGATTGATGTTTATTGTTTTCTTCAGCGTTAAACTGAAATGGTTCCCATCTATTTACGATACAACGCTTCAAGTTAGTTTCAATGACTTTGACAGTATTGTGACCCAATTCAAGCAGATGGTCATGCCAATGACAGTCTTAGGCTTATTTTATATGGCACAGATTAGCCGTTTCACGCGCTCTGCAATGCTGGATAATCTCCACCAAGATTATATCCGTACTGCACGCTCTAAGGGACTTAATGAGCGTAAAGTTGTCTTAGGTCATGCCCTACGCAATAGCTTGATTCCAGTCGTGACACTGATTACACTCGGTATTCCCGGAATTTTCCAAGGAGCAGTCATTACGGAACAAATCTTCCGTATCAATGGCTTAGGGCAACTACTCATTATCGCTATCCAAGGCGGTGATTTGCCAACAGTACAATCGCTTACTTTTATTTTCGCGGTGTTAATTGTCGTCTTTAATATTGTTGCCGACGTGCTATATGCCTTGCTTGACCCGCGTGTTGCATACAACTAAGTTTTGGATGGGTTTAAAATTATGTCTACTACAACGAAGCCTGCAAAAATTGAAATTTCGGGTGAACAACTTCAAGAATCTCGCACATTATGGGGCGATACATGGCGACAATTCCGCAAACATAAGTTAGCGATGCTCGCTTCTGCTGTCCTCATTGCGATTGTCCTTCTGGTCGTTGTGGGTCCATTTCTATACTCAGGCGACCCAGAACACATCGACTTTTCCTTCAAATATTCTGGAATGACAGCGGAACGCCCATTTGGAGCGGATGATTTGGGGCGTGATTTATTTGCCCGTATCATTCAGGGTGGGCGTGTATCATTGCTCATTGGTGTCACGGCGATGGCGATTGCAATGACTGTCGGTACCCTTGTCGGTTTACTGGCCGGCTACTTCTCTTGGATGGATAATATCTTGATGCGTATCACGGATATTTTCTTATCACTACCAAGATTACCCCTCCTACTCGTCATTACGCTACTATTTCGAGAGCCTATCAACAGCCTTGTTGCTGATATGATGAGTGTCTTACCCGCAGAAATGCGCGGTAATATGCTCGCGCCCTCTGAAATTGGTATCTTCTTCATGATTGTTTCCATTATCGGCTTACTCGGATGGATGCCAACAGCACGTTTGGTTCGTGGGGAAGTGTTGACCGTAAAAGAGCGTGAATACGTGTTGGCTGCGCGTAGTCTTGGAGCATCCAGCCGTAGCATTATTTTCCGTCATATTTTACCGAATGTGCTGAGTCCTGTCATTGTGGCGGCAACATTCAGCATAGCAAGTGCTATCATTTCCGAATCAGCACTTTCGTTCTTGGGCTTAGGCTTCCCGCCGGATTTCCCAACATGGGGGCGTATTCTCTTTGACGGGCAAGGTCATGTCAACAAAAGCATTCTGCTTGTCATGTGGCCCGGCTTGATGATTTCACTCACCGTATTGTGTGTCAACTTTATTGGTGACGGTCTACGTGATGCCCTTGACCCACGCCTGCGGAAGTAAATAAGCAGCAGATCTACAATTTGGGAGCAAAAAAAGCTCGCTGGAATGTTATCCAGTGGGCTTTTTTATATCAAATTTCAGGCTTCAACCTGTGGGTGTTGTTGCATTCGCCTATCGCCTCTGTTTATGAGTAATGGCAGCAAAATAGCTCCTAAGACAAGCAGTATTGCCAAAATATAGAGAACAGCCTCAAAATCGAACCGTTGGATAAGTAAACCACCCAAAACGGGACCGATTATCTTACCAAGATTTTGCATTGTGCCGATAAACCCCATACCGGCACCCAGATTATCGTGTGTGATTTGCTGTGAGACTAAGGCTATCGTAGAGGAGAAAATGAAAGCCTGTGCGCCACCTATCAAGATTGCTGATGCAAACAAATCTAGCCCATTCAGTAGGGGTAATAATGCCAAACCGACAGCCAGAATCACCATCCCAAGCATAATCGCTGATAAATGACCGAGCTTATCGGCTATACGTCCACCAAAGGGCTTAATTAGGATATGTATGCCTTCTTGCACAGAGAAGAATAATCCGACAAGTACCACACTGATTCCTGCTTGCAATGCAAAAATAGGCAAAAATGCCTTCAGTGCATATAGAGCAACAAATGTACCCGATTCTAGGACACCGGCTAACCAGATAGAGGGTGTTTGCACTCCGACTTTGAATGCCTCACGCGATTGTTGCCAGAATGACACTTCCTGCTTCTTGACCTTTGGGATTTCCACATCTTGCAAGTTCAAAACAGGGATGAGTGCCATCATACTTATCAAGCCAATAATCGTGAAGACAACAACGGGGTCAGTCCACAATAACAACCACCCTGCCAAAGCGGGACCTACAATGTAACCACCTTCTCTCGCTAGTCCGAACCATCCCAAACTTTCAGCAATGTTCTTCGGTTTCAGTTCAGCAATATAGGCTAATGTTACGGGACCATAAATGGCTGTCGAAAGCCCATGAATAATTCGCATGATAAACAAGTGCTGAGGTGTCTGCACAAAGCCATATAGAAACGGCATCACAATAAAAAAAACTGTGCCAATGAGCAACCAGACACGCCGCCCCCATCTATCGGACAAAATACCAATGAAAGGTTTTAGAACGAGTCCGGTCAGCGTCGATACGGATATAATAACACCCAAAAACGCGCCACTCGCGCCAAGTGTCGCCGCAAAGATAGGTAAGAGCGGTGTCTTACCCATCTGATAGGCAGAGCGCACAATGAAGTCAGCGATTGTGATATTCAGGAAATTCTTCGTGAATTTCATACACCAACAACACTCATCCCACTATCCGTCAGTTCCTGATTAAACGCCGCTAATTCACCATCTATCAATGCTTGATATTGAGCGATAACAGCATCAATCTCGCCCGAATGCTTTTCAAATACCGCATAGGCTTGGTCTGTTGGTTTGTAATCACCGTAGCAAATCGCATAGGTCAGCGATGAAAGTTGCTGATTCAATTGCACACCCGGATTCATCAAATCGAGCCAGCCGGGTTTGCCATCAGGACGCATCAATACTTTTTCGATTTCCAGCACTTTTTCCGAGATGTCTTTAGCTTTATTACCCAAATCCGCTTCACCAAGGCGCTCTGTCCACAACTTCAACTGACTGCGAATCAGACGCATATTATTGATAGTGCTATTCATTTCTGACATTTTATCGCGGATTTGAAGCAGCAAATCATACTGTGCCTGCAAATCTTCCTGTGCTGTTTCCGACATGGTGTCTCTAACAATATTGAATGACTGTGTCAAAGACGTATCACCCCATGTCAGTCGGACTTGATAGGCACCCGGCGCAACGATGGGTCCTTCGACAGAACCTGCTTGTACATCATTGGCGCTCAGGCGTGTGGCATCTTCTACTCGCATATTCCAGATAAAACGATTCCAACCGGCATCTGCCCGTGCATACTGCGGTTTAGGGGGTTCATTCTCTTTTTTCTCTTTATTCGCCTTACGTGTTTCCTCATCCATGCTGATGAATGATTTAAGAACATTGCCATTGCTATCGAGAAATTCCAGCTTGAGTTTTTCGTCCGGCGCTTCTTTAAGATAATATGTGACAGTCACACCTTTTACGGGATTTGTGCCTGAATCGAGATATTCATAACTCTTGTAGTTATAGTCATCTGTATTTTCCAGATAAGCAGCCACAACGCCGAGTGTACTCATATAATTCTTACCCGGTGCGCCGCCGAACATATTCTCAAAAATCTGAGGTAAAACACGTTCAGTATCACGCGGCTTCAATAAATGAATAGCCTTAGCAGCAATATCATCACTCATCTGATGAATAGCCGTGATGTCATCCAAAATCCAGAAGGAACGCCCGTGTGTTGCCGCAATGAGGTCATTGTTTTTCACCACAAGGTCATGGATAGGTGCTACAGGGAGGTTCAACTGCAAGGATATCCAGTTTGCACCATCATCAAATGAGACATAAACACCTGTTTCAGTACCCGCATAGAGCAAACCTTGTTTTTCGGGGTCTTCACGAATGACACGAGTAAAATCATCATCCCGAATACCCTTCGAGATGCTTGTCCATGTTTCACCATAATCTGTTGTCTTATACAGATAGGGTGTGTAATCGTCTAATTTGTACTTTGTTGCCGCCATATACGCTGTGCCAGCATCATAGCGCGAAACCTCAATCATGCTGATGAGTGTCCATTCTGGCAAATCCGGCGGTGTGATATCCGTCCATTCTTCACCATTATCTTTGGAGATGTGTACCAAGCCATCATCAGAACCTGACCATAACACGCCTGCAATAACAGGTGATTCTGCAAACGAGAAAACGGTGGCATAAGTTTCAGCGCCAACAGCATCCCGATTAATGGGTCCGCCAGAGGGCTTCAGCTTATCAGGGTCAGCACGGGTTAAATCAGGGCTGATTTCTTCCCAACTTTGCCCTTCATTTGTGGATTTCATGACAGTATTACCGCCAACATAGATTGTATTGGGGTCATGAGGCGAAATCACAATCGGGTATGTCCATGCGAAGCGATATTTGTGTGCCTCTGCCCCATGACCTGTTTGGTCTTCCGGCCATGTCGTAATCAAACGAATCTGCTTCGATTTGTGGTCGTAACGTTGTAAGGCATTACCACCACCGGGAGAACTGCCAATTGCCCCTACGTAGACAATATCGGGGTTTTCGGGATGAACAGCGATATAACCACTCTCGCCTGTCCCTGCCGGATAGGTATCCGCCCATCTAATCGAACTACCCGGACTGCGACTCGGCACAGCAATACTGCTATTATCTTGTTGTGTACCATAAACATGATATGGTTTGCGATTATCTGTCGCAGCATGATAGAACTGTGCTGTCGGCTGGTTATAGAGTGACGACCACGAAGCCCCGCCATTGAATGAAACGCCTGCTCCACCATCATTACCTTGAACCATACGTTGTGGGTTGTTGGGGTCTATCCACACATCATGATTATCGCCATGTGGAGTCGAAATCTCGGTATAAGTCTTACCTCCATCGGTTGATTTCCAGAAACTCAGATTATTGACATAAACCGTATCGCCATCTTGAGGGTCAGGGGTCAGGTGCATGTAATACCATGCACGCGAAATTAAGCGATGGTCGCCCGATAAGTATTCCCAATTTTCACCATAATCATCAGAGCGATACATACCGCCTTTTTCGTTTTCAATGATTGCCCAGACTCGTCCGGCTTGTGCGGGTGATGCTGCAATGCCAATTTTACCCAAAACACCCTCTGGCAATCCTTTATTACGCGAGATATCCGTCCATGTTTCACCACCATCAGTAGATTTCCAGATACCGCTATCGGGTCCACCACTCTGAATATCCCAGAATGAACGACGGGCTTGCCAAATAGAAGCATAGACAATACGTGGATTGTTGAGGTCAATGGACACATCGACTGCACCTGCATTTTCACTCTTGAACAATACATTTTTCCACGTTTCGCCGCCATCAGTAGATTTGAAAACACCGCGCTCTTTATTGGGACCAAAAGCATGTCCAAGTGCTGCTACAAATACGGTATTGGGGTCTTGCGGATGAATACGAATCTTGCCAATGTGCCGCGTATTTTTCAGACCAACATGCTTCCATGTACGCCCTGCATCCGTCGATTTGTAGACTCCGTCGCCGTGTGAAACATCAATACGAATCGTAGCTTCCCCTGTTCCAGCATAAATCACGTTGGGGTCAGATTCGGAAACCGCCAAAGCACCAATTGAAGCAGTATTGAAAAATCCATCCGAAATACAGTTCCAGTATTGTCCACCATCTTCTGTCTTCCAGACCCCCCCTGCACAAGCACCAAAGTAGAAAACTGCCGAGTTAGAAACATCCCCTGCTACAGTAATCACCCGTCCGCCACGAAAGGGTCCGATACAACGCCATTCTAGTGAGCCATCTAATTTAAGGTTTGTTGACATAAATTTTCTCCCAATCAAAACTAAACATCTTTATTATAGCGATTTTGGGCTAGACCAATGAGTCCAGCAAGGAACATGAAATAAAAAATGCCCACAAAATATGGGCATTCTTAAAAAGCAAAAGGAACTATTGTTTACGAGACAATTGCGTTGTAAACATCTTTTGTCTCAGACGACACTTGCATATTAGCGTCTGCAAAAACTTTTTCTAAATCTTGGTAATGTTTCACAGCTTCGCTACGTCGCCCTAAATCTTTATAGAGTTTCATGATTTCACGATGAATATCTTCGCGGCTATTATCTTCATCAAGTGCCTGACGATACAGCTTGAGGGCTAATTCTTTACGGTCTTTACCAATCCATGCCAATGCCATTTGTGACAAAGCCTCAACATAGCCCGCACGGAAGGCAATCCGACGTTCTTCAATCCATGGGTCACTATGACCTTGTAAGAAGGGTCCACGATACAATTTAACAGCATGTTGCCATGCCTCAAACGTATTAGGCGTATTCGGATTGCGCCCCTTCATCAACGTTTCAACAAAATCGAGGACATCATAGTAAACGTGCATATCTGGATTAATTTGATAGTGACTTTGATTATGAACCAGTACATCAAAGCCCAAAGCCTTATGCAAGCGCCGTTTCGTAACATGGAATACATTAACAGCTTGGTCTGTCTCTAAGTCAGGCCAAAAAGCATTACATATCTCAGAACGGGTAACAATGGGTTTGTCAAGCGCAAAAAAGAATAGTAAACGCGGTAAGTGACCTTCCCAAGATTTAATCTCATCACCCTTATAACGAACGTAGCCGGGACCAAGCGCAAAAACTTCTAAATCATAAGCCTCATCGCGTTTATTCTCATAAAAGTCTTCTTCAATGAGTTGGTCATCTAAGAGCAATGCCGCTTGTTTTTTGGCGACCATAGAAACCCAAGGCAAGCGCGGAAGTGTGCGTGAGTTAAGAATGAGCCGACAATTCTCAGGCAGATAATCCGCAAGATGTTCGACAAAGCGGTGAATATCATCAGCCGCGTCACTTCTATCATATTCATCCAATATGAGCAAATAGGGTTCATCACTTAATTCTGATAATTCTGCGACAAAATTCTCCAAAACAACATCCACATTTTTTCTCATATTTGCAAAAACTTCTTGTGGCATCATATTCAGATGTCGTCCGAAGGTGGGGTGTTGATTAGCAAGGTCGTGGGTCGTACTTTGGATGAAGGCTTCCAAATTAATGTCGTCGGGACCTAAAGCATAGTAGAAAGTTTTGACATCGGGGTCATTCACCAGCATTGCCAGCAAAACTGAGCGATATTTACTTCGCGGATGCAATAATAGCACCTTCGCCAGTGAGAGTTGTTCTAATAGTGCTGCATATGCAGTGTCAATACGTTCATTGAGTGCCATGATACCCTTTCCTTACATCAGTCTTAACCAGATAATTATAGCAGAAAAATATAATAGGAGCAAGTTTATTCATAACGAACTTTGGTTAAACTCGCCATTCGATAACAAAATTTCTAG
>JAUZRW010000071.1 GCA_030950085.1 Anaerolineae bacterium | reverse complement strand
GTCCGACTTTGCTGCTGCCCTTCTCTCATCAGTATGAGTCGGGTTATATGGCGTATAAACTACCGGAATTTGTCGCTTATTTTGATGAACACAAATCACAAGTGCCGTTTGAAAAGGGCGATATGGTATTTTTCAGTCCGGCACTCTTTCATGGTGCAGGAACGAATACTATTGATTCAGACCGTCTGGCAAACCTTGTGCAAATTTCGTCGGCATTTGGTCGCACAATGGAGACGATTGATAATATCGCTATGATTGAAGCCGTTTATCCTGCCCTCTTAGCGCGTATCGAAGCTGGAACAATTAGCGAACGCGAAGTTCACGATACGATTGCAGCAATCGGTGATGGCTATTCTTTCCCGACTAATCTTGATTCTGACCCACCGATTGGTGGTAATGCACCCGAAACAGGGCAACAAATGATGCAAAAAGCGTTAAATGAAAAGTGGTCATTGGAGAAATTGCAAAGCGTTCTGAAAGCCTACTCAAAGCGCCGAGAAGCATAATGTATGGCACTTTCGATGTATTTCTGCTGAAAAAACAAAAACCCCCGCGTGTGGCGAGGTCGTTGCTCCACAACCTGGACTTGAACCAGGAACCCTTCGGTTAACAGCCGAATGCTCTGCCATTGAGCTATTGTGGAATATTTGCTTCTTACGCTAAAAATAATAGCAAAAGCGTAATGGCGTGTCAAGGGGAAAATCCAGAAAAATCAGTCTAAATTGTAAAAATTTTTGCGGTAAGATGGTGATGGTAGCGTATCGTTCTAAACATAGGCTAAAATTTGATATGACAAAAAGTAAAATTGATGACAAAACATTATCAACTGCTGTCTTGGCAAATCCTGTTTTAGTACGTCCGATAGAGACAAAAGCAGAGTTTCGACAATTTTTTGAATTTCCGTGGCAACTTTATAAAGATGATGCACATTGGATTCCGCCTTTGCTCTCGATGCGGCGCGAATTGCTTGATAAGCAAAGGAACCCTGCATGGGACTATATGGAAGGACAGTATTTTGGGGCATGGCGCGGCGATACGCTAGTTGGCACAATTACAGCGTTGGTGAATCATCGCCATAACGACATTTGGAATGAGCATATTGGCTGGTTTGGGACATTCGAGTTTTACGATGATAGCGAAACATCACAGGCATTACTCGAAACTGCGACACAGTGGGTCAAAGAGCGTGGTTATGATGCGATACGGGGTCCGCAAAGTTTCACCACTCATGAAGAAACAGGTTTGCTGATTGATGGCTTTCAACCGGCTGTAATTATGATGCCCTACAATCCGCCCTACTATCAGGCGCATATCGAAGCGGCGGGTTTCGAGAAAGCCATGGACATTGTGAGTATGTATTTCCATCGTGATATGGAAAAAACGACAGGCATGGGCGCGCGGCTCAAGAAATTAGCAGACTGGTCTATGAAGCGCAACAAGATTACGATTCGTAAATTGGACGCGAAGAATAAAACCTCTGAATTTCGCCTATTTCGTGACCTCTATAATCAAGCATGGGACAAGAATTGGGGCTTCGTACCCATGAACGATAAAGAATTGGATGCTCTGATTGAAAGTCTCGGCATGTTTGTTGAACCAGAGATGGCTTTTTTCGCCTATGTCGATGGTGAACCTGCCGGATTTTCACTCGCTGTACCCGATTTTAATGAGATGCTGCACAAGGCATATCCACGTCCGGGTGTTCCAGAATTGTGGACATTGTTACAAGTTGGCTGGCATTGGAAAGTTAGAAAAACGGCTAAAGGAGTTCGTTTGCCCTTCATGGGAGTCAAAGAAGAATTTCGTGATATGGGTATCCATACGATTCTACTCACTGCAAACTTCGATAATATCCCTGCACAGTATGAATTCATTGACTGCGGCTGGATTCTCGAAAGTAATCCCTTAACACAGATGAGCCTTAAATTGGGTGCGAATCCCTATAAGACCCATCGTTTCTATGAGAAAAAATTGAAATAGCTTAGGGTTTTGCAGTTGATTGTGGCTTTCGGGCGCACACACGGGTACGCCCCTACGGTTTCTAGGTGTTATTCAGTTTGCTGGTCTAAGACATACTCTATTGCTGCTTCGGCGGTGCGCTCGGTGGTCAATACAGATGATAAGGCATCTTGCATTGTACGAGCGAGTGCGCCACCGTCACTTTCAGTAATCGGCAGAATCGCGTTATCGAGCAGGTTGATAAAGGGGTCAATATCGACACCGCCTGTTGAGCCTTCTGCGAGTGCCGAACGACGCGAGGGCAACATATGAACCGCTTGTGCCACTTCCGCTTGATTTGTAGAGTCTAGCATCCACATAATATAGTCTAAGCCTAATTGTTGCTGCTCTGGTTCTTGCGCGATGAGTACCCACATCCAACCATTAAGGACACCCGTTACCTCCCCTGTTGGAGTCGGAATCGGCGCAACTTGTAGGCTATTATCAGCCTGATAGAGTTCTAAATATTGTGTTGATGTGAACACCCCTGCATCATAATCGCCCTCAACGAAGGCAGTCAGATAATCATTTGCTGTGACAAAGTTCAATGTAAAGCCATCAATCACACCTAAATCACTGGCGTTCTCGTAGAATTCAAGTGTTGTTCGCAGAGCATCCTCATTCAGTAGCAATTGCCCTTCTCGGTTGAGACGACCCCCTGCGGCTAAATATTGCAGCAAGACAACATCACTGAGTCCGCCATCTCTTCCGGCAGCGAAAACGAAGGGTTGGTTGCGTGTCAGGAGGTCAGTATAAGACCAAGTGCTATAGTCTAAATTTTCACTTTGGCGATAAACGACATGCTGTAATTCTAGCATATACGGCACACCGTATAATTCGCCATTGGTTTGCCCTAGTTGCAAGGCAGTATCCAAATCACCTTGTATAGCTGATGGCACGAGACCTTCCATAGATTGCAACAATCCGGCAAGTTCTGCCAATACCAAATCTTGCCGCCGAATCAGAGTCACAGTTGGGAGTCCATCTTGCGCGACAAGGCTACCGGTTCGTAATGTGGACATGATGCCGCCTGTTGTACCAACTCGACGCAAGCGCGATTCGACTGTGAGGTTGTCATAGTTACTAGCAAAGTCATCGGTCTGAGACTGTAACAGGGTTTGAACCACTTCGTTATCTGGTGCAGCCAGTACATCGGGCCACCAAACTTTGAGCAGTTGTGGAGTCGGTTCTTCTGTGGGTGTCGGAGAGACATCTTGCGCGATGACACTACCTGACAACATCAACACTAGCAACAATACCGCGTAAAAATGCGGCTTCACAAGGCGCATTCAAATTCTCCTAGTTGTGTTCATTCAGAATGGATTGTACTTGATAGTCGGGAAAGGGTGTATCACGAATTAGTCCGCAAAAATTTCGCGCACAGGGAGTTCAAAGCCCGATAGTACATCACCGCCACTGAGGGTATCATCAATTCTCAAGGTTGTTGAACTATCACCTGTATGAACAACGATAGTTTGCGACGAGGGATAAACTATCCAAACTAATTTTGCTCCGGCATCAAATAACTCTATTATCTTATTGTGAATATCTTCTGCACTATTACGCGGCGAAATCACTTCAACAGCTAAATCGGGGGCAAAGGGAATATGTTTGTCAGGAAGACCTTTCGGCGCACGCTCTTGACTCACATAGCCAACATCCAAGCCACGAACAGTATCTCTGCCTTTGGGGTTTTTCTTGAGGATATAACCAGTCTCTGCGGCTGTCACATAACCCAGTTTGTGTTCTTCGACATAATTGGCTATATGACGACCCATCCGCATTGTAATGACACCATGTTTTCCACCCGGCTTAGACATTTCAACCATTTCCCCTTCAAGCAATTCCCACGACTTATCGGCATATTCTGGCTCTTGTAATAAGTCCCAGAAAACATCGGCATTGATGATTTGTTGTTTGATGACCATTGGCAAATCCTCACTATAACTGTCTCTATTATAGCAAAAAGAGCGCATCGCAGTACGCCCTTATATGGACAATATGATGGAAGGGTGGTTTATTTAATCGCCCAAGCATCATCGGGCAATTTTTCTCCAGCACGGATGGCAACTTTTAAGCGGTTTTCTGTGGGGGTAATCGGGCAATTCCATGTTGGCGCATAGGCACAATAGGGATTATATGCCTGATTGAAATCAATGCGGAACTTGCCATCCGCTAATAGTTCAGGTTCAAGATAGCGACCTGCGGGATAAGTTTCTTTACCTGCTAAGGTATCGACAAAGGGCAAGAAGAAGTGGTCAGGCGGCATCTTGTAGATGGTCAAGCGAGCCTCTTCGTTCCCGACTGTAAATGTAAATTCTCCCCAGCGCAGATACCAACGAGTATCGCCTGTTGTGGTCTGAATTTGCACATTTTCTGGTTTCTCAAATTCATGCACATCAACGACTAAATCGAGTTTTGGCATGGCGACAAAATACGTCAAACCAGAAAATTTAGCCTGCTGTTCGGCAGTTAATGGTGATTGGGTGTGTTCTTTGAAAAACTTATCCTTCTGTGCGCGAAGGTGTATCAAGTGTTGTGCATCCATCTGTGAATCACTCCAAGATATTGTTATTTATGCTGTGTAGACGTACTCAGTGCTTCTGATTATACGGAATTTGTGCGAGATTGCTCTTTTTCTTTGTTGAACCGCCAAAGCGCCAAGTCGCCAAAATAATCTATAGGGCAAATTGGCTTACCGAAAGCTATTCATGTGCTTAATCAAAATTCAAGATGCTATTTGCAACTTGTCAATAATTTCACATAGAGCGCAAAATTACCTTTACAATTTTTCGTCATCTTCATTTGGAACTTATTGGTTGTGTGATACGTTATAGATAGCAAGAGACTATTCTTGTTAAAACGTCAGAAGAGGCGGAGAAAATAATGAGTGATAAACAAGTCAGCAGCGAAAAAACTTTACGCCAATTGTTGGCGTTGTTAGAGAAACAATCCAAGAAGGACAAAAACAGCATCATGGCATTATGGAAGCAATTGACATCTGATGTAAAGAAAATGCCCCACCAATATTGTTAGGTCGGGGCATTTCATGAAGCGGAGAGGGTGGGATTCGAACCCACGGTAGGGGGTACCTACACTCGTTTTCGAGACGAGCCCGTTCGTCCACTCCGGCACCTCTCCAGACGAAGATATATTGTAGCCTAAATGTGCGTTAAATTGAACGGTGATTTTAGGCGAAGAGGTGTTTATCACAGCCCATTTTTATCCAGTAGCTATTGCACTTCTAGCAACATGATTTGTCCATGTGCCAGTTTGGGTAAACGGATTTTCCCTTTCTGAATAGTGATTTGTGCAGCACTGAGGCGGTCTATCAATTGTATGCCATTCGATAAACCTGTATTGGCAATATCAATTCGCGCTTTTTTCAACTTTTTCTTGCCACGATACCCGACTACAATCATAGTCTGTTCAGATGATTGACGTAAAAAAGCGACCAAATCTCCTGCCGCAAACAGCACTTCAAAGCTGCCGTGTTTTAGGGCATGTGATGAATGACGCACTTGAATCAGCCGCTTTGTGAAATCCAGCAAATCCGAGTCCCATTCACTTTCATCAAAGGTCATGCAGCGCCGATTATCCGGGTCTTTGAAGCCATTCATGCCGATTTCTGTGCCATAGTAGATACAAGGAACACCCGGAAAACCTATCATCAGCCCTAAGCCTAATTTGACAAGCTCTTTATCGCCCTTCGTGACGTGTAAAATACGGGTTGTATCGTGACTATCGAGTTGATTGAATTGCTGTAACGCGATGGGGTAGGCAATTGCTCCCAAAAAATTTTGCCACTGTTTCGCAAGATTTTCAGTTGGCAGCAAAACGGTATCGGCATAGGGCTGCTTGTCGTGTGCGGCTAAATCTTCTCCCCCTAGCCAGCGACGCATTGGCATATTGAAGCCCGTATAATTCATCGTCGCATCGAGTTCATCGCCTTGAATGTGCATTGTGCCATCTTGAAAATATTCGCCCAGTAAATACGTATCTGGCTTGAGGTCTTTGACGGCTGCGCTTAAGTCACGCCAGACTTCGTGGTCAAGTTGCAATTTGCCGCGATTGCCTGTCATATTAGCAACATCTAAGCGCCACGCATCAATGCTATAGGGGGGCTTGAGCCATTTTTTGAGCGCACTATTTTTATTGCGATACATGATATTGCGGAGTTTTTTACTCTGGTAATTGAGTTTGATGAGTAGTGGCACACCAAGCCATGTTTCTAATGTCTTTTTTGCCTCATCATAGTAGAAATATTCAACGGTTTCTTGCTTGCCCTCTTCGGTGAATGCTGTCACCCATGGATGCTGATAACTGCAATGATTGGGCGTAATATCGAGCATCAATTTCATATTGCGTTTTTGCGATTCTGCGCGGAGTTCGGCTAATGCCTCATTGCCGCCGAAGTGCTTATCGACATTGAAAAAATCTTTAATATCATACTTATGATTGGTATCTGCCTCAAAAATGGGACACAAGTAAAGGGCGTTAATGCCTAAATCACTAAGATAATCTAGTTTTTGGGTGATACCTTGTAAATCGCCGCCGAAAAAATCCAGACTGCCGCTTTTCTCCCATTTCGTTGGAAGTTCGCCCCACTCGCGCTTGACTGTTGTATGCTTCATCAGCGAATAGTCGCCATCTTGCACATCATTAGACGGGTCGCCATTCCAGAAACGTTCCGGGAAAATTTGATAATAAACTGTATCGCGTACCCACAACGGCGCATCATAATCACCGAGAATGATGAAACTCTCGAAATCCGGCGAATCTGCCCGACTTGCTCCTTGTGCTGTATAAAAATAAGCCCCCGCATCGGTCATCAGCTTGAAGCGATAATCGGTACGCGGCTGCTCAATCGGCAATTCCCCTTGCCACCATTGCGCTAATTTGTTTTTCTTTGCTGTACGCTTCATCTTCACCATACGAAACTCGCCATCAATCATTGCGCGTATAAAGACAAGGTTGATAGGGGCATCTTTTGGCGCACGCAATTTAACAGTGACCGTTGTACCAATTTTGGGCAAAGGGTTGGAGATATACACTTCTGAGCCATCGTGGTGCAGTTTGACCATCCATTGTGGTAGTTGTTTCATGTTATTAAGGTATCCTTATGATTTTACAGCAGCATCACCATAGATTTTTTCTTGTTGGTCGGGGTGGCGCTGATAGAGACCTGTTAAGTGCTTGAGTCGATTTTTGCCGTCATGGTCAAACGCCTCTTGTGTGAAGCGCCATGTCCAATTCCCTTGTTCGATACCCGGTGTATTCATGCGCCCCTCTGCGCCAAGATTGAGAATATCTTGCATCGGGAAAATAGCCGTATGAGCAGGAGACATCATAGCAACTTGAATCATGCGCCAGTTGATTTCATGGATTTCGCGCTCAAGGTAGGTTTGCATAAAATTTCTCGTGGCATCATCGACTTCATCAAACCACCAGCCAATCGTCGTATTGTTATCGTGTGTTCCGGTGTAAACCACACAATTTGTTGAATGGTTATGGGGCAAAAATGGATTTTTGGAATCGCTCCATGCAAATTGTAGTACCTTCATACCCGGTAGATTAAAACCATCGCGCAGAGCTTCTACGCCCTTTGTAATCACGCCTAAGTCTTCCGCTACAATTGGGAGTTTACCCAGTTTATCGGTCATCACTTGGAAAAAATCTGCACCGGGTCCGGGTAGCCATTCGCCTTTCATCGCTGTCGGTTCGCTTGCCGGAATTTCCCAATATGCCTCAAAGCCGCGAAAATGGTCAATGCGAATTAAGTCTACAAATGTCAAAATCGCCTTGAAGCGTTTTGCCCACCAATCATAACCCTGTTCTTTCATCTTATCCCAATGATAAAGTGGGTTGCCCCAACGCTGCCCTGTCGGACTAAAGTAATCCGGCGGCACACCAGCAACGACAATTTGTTGACCATTTTCCTCAAGGAAGTACAAATCTTGGTTTGCCCAAACATCCGAGCTATCATGAGCCACAAAAATGGGAATATCACCAAATAAGCGCACCCCTTTTTGATTGGCATAATATTTGAGATGATACCATTGGCGGAAGAAAACCCATTGATAAAAACGCTGTTCATCAATCACTGTCACATGAGTTTTACGTGCCTTGTCGAGAGCCTTTTTCTGATAGCGCAGCAAGTCGGCATCGTCCCATTCCACCCACGATTTGCCGCCATAATATTTTTTAAGCGCCGCAAATAAGGCAAAATCTTCTAGCCAATCTTCGTTATCTGCCACAAAATTCTCAAAGCCTTTTTTCTGGCTATCTGTGCCTTTTTTGATGAATCGTTGATAGCCTAATGTCAACATTTTTTCATGGTAAGGAATCACCCAGCCATAATCGACCTTATCTGTCGGGAAGTCCGGTACATCAGCTAAATCAGATTCTTCAAACCAACCATATTCAACAAAGTGACTGAGGCTAATCAAGTTCGGATTGCCTGCAAATGCAGATAAGGTTTGATACGGCGAATCGCCATAGCTTGTGGGTCCAAGCGGTAAGACTTGCCAGATAGATTGTCCATTTTCTTGCAACCAATCAACAAAACGAAACGCAGAGTCCCCTAAATCACCGATGCCAAATTTACCCGGTAAGGATGTCGGGTGTAGTAAAATGCCACTAGACCGTGGAAACAGGCGACTCATAAACTTTCCTTTTGTGTTATTTCTATCCAAGTGCTTAAATTCCGAATGGATGCTATTGTAACGCTTACGGGCTTGCTTCTCAACACGCTTGCTGATTGTAATTTCTATGACATATTTTTGAAACGCCAATGATAGATTTCATCGTTATCTTTGTGGTGCTATATCAAGTTGAAACTATTTAACTTTTATCACAGGAGAACATTAGAAATGAAGCAACTTACTCGCATTACACTTTCACTATTGCTTGTCGGTATTGTGTCCTTGTCATCATTTGGATTTGTTTCTGCGCAAGATGACATGATGACTCCCGTCTGCGACTCCACGCTCATCACAATGCTGTACATCGCTGAAAACGACTATGGTTTCCAGTCAGAAATGATGGATCTCTCCACATTCGATAAAGGGCGCTATGCAGAACTCTTTGAGGAAATGATGGCGATGATGGATGACGAGGAAATGATGGACGACGAAGAGATGATGGACGATGAGATGGCAGATGAGGAGATGATGGACGACGAAGAGATGATGGACGACATGATGTTGCCTATCGGAAATATTGACGGTGAAGACGAAGCCTGTACAGCTTTACGGGAAGAATTAGACACATTCTTCTATGATACATTCACCATGATGGGTGATATGGGCAGCGAATAGGTCATATTTTAGGTCGGGATGTTGCCATACATTCCGACTTCCCCCTATATTTTTCCAAATTGCTCTCAGAATGCCCCCTAAACTTTCTAACGATATATTATAATAGTGATACGGTTTATCAACATTCCACACAGTTGATACGATATAATCTAATTTTTGATTAGGTTTCGTTGTTTGATTGACGTGTATAGTCAACTCACTTTCAACCTAAGATAGACCGTAGAAAATAATATTTACTTTACTGACGCTACGCAGTTATAGGTCATCAGAAGGATAAAGCAAAAGTATTGAACATGGCATTCGAGTTTTTAGTTTACAGTCCACAGTTTACAGTAGAATAGCATAAGGAATTAGCCTAACTGTAAACTGTAAACTGATAACTGACGACTCATCACTGTGCGAAACACCTTTACAATACGAATGTCTGATAAATCGCCAAGTGCGTAATATGAGTTACTTTATTCACAATCACATAAAGAGAGGTCATAATGGCACTGAAAGGCACCGTTACAACAGCCATCTTGAATGTTCGTAAAACAACCAGCACAGCATTAAAAGCGATTGGTCAAATCAAACGGGGAACAGTCGTTGATGTCCTAGATAACAGTGATGAAAACTGGGCAAAAATTCGACTGGCAGATGGAACAGTAGCTTATGTTGCAAGCGACTATCTGAATATTGAAGAAGTCGAAGATGAGGTAACATCTGACTCTGAACCCATTTTTGAACCGTATAAAGTGGTTATCACAACGCAGAGTTTGAATGTGCGTCCATTGGCAGGAACAAGCAAAGCAGCAATTGGCACAGTCAAAATTGACCGTGCAGTGACTGTGCTAGAAGAATTAGGGGATTGGTATCGCATTAGTTACGCAGGTCGTGATGGCTATATTTTTGCCTCTTTCACCCGTAAACTTCTGCCGGGCGAAAAAATCACACGCGGTTATCTCATTGAAGACGCAGAACTCATGAGTATCTCACTTGTACCAGAGCGCATTATCCCTACTGATAATCTTGAAGTACGCAAACGTCCCGAAGTGACTGCTCGTATCTGGAATGAAAATGGCAATCTGATTAAAGCTATAGCTGACCGTTACAATATTCCCGTAGCGGCGATTGTCGGGGTGATTGGCACAGAAAGCGCAGGTAATTTCTTTCACCGTGATACCGGTAAAGTAACCATCCGCTTTGAAGTGCATCAATTCTACAAATATTGGGGCAAACTGAACGAAACACTCTTTAACCGTCATTTCCAATTTTCACGGGAAGCGCGTAAAGGATGGACGCAACACAAATTCCGCGCCAATACTGAGGAAGAATGGGATTGGGTACACAATGGGCAAGTCCGTGAACACGAAATATTAGAATTTGCCCGTTCATTAGATAACACAGCCGCCCTGAAAAGTATCAGCATGGGTGGGGCGCAAATTATGGGCTTCAATTATTCGCGCTTGGGTTATGAGAGTGTCCAACAAATGTATGATGCCTTTGCGCGTAGCTCACATGCTCAAATTTTGGGCTTGTTTGATTTTGTCAAGGGAGCGCGGGCAACATCTCCTGCGATTGAGGCATTACAAAAACGCGACTTCTTCACCTTTGCGTCATATTACAATGGCAGTGGACGCGAAGCAACTTATGAAGATTTGATGGAAAGTTTTGCAGCACACTTTGACAAGCTCATTAAAACCGCCGTAAAAGTAGAGCCAGTACAGATAGATGCCAGTGATAGCACAGAAGCTGACTCAGATTCCGAGTCGGATGCCGAAGTGGGCGGCGATTCGCCGAGTGTAGGCGTGCCAGTTGATGTTATTACGCCACCTGTGGATGACGATATCAGCACTGATAACAATGCTGATGGCGAAAAAACAGTCACACCTGAACCAGCATTAGACCCCGTGATGGCAATTCCAACAGCGCGGCTCAATTATCGGGCTGATGCTCGTTCCAATTCTAAATCATTTGGTATTTTGGAGCGCAATGTTGCGCTTAAAATCGCAGAGGATGTCGTTCAAGCAGTCGAAAAAATGGGGAAACCATCCAGTGCCAAAGAATGGGTGCTGATTGAAGATAGTGATGGTCAACAGGGTTATGCCGCAGCGTGGTATCTGAAACCGTCGCGCCCCTTAACGGATGCTGAAAAAGGCACTGTCACAGTCGTTATTGACCCGCCTATTGTGATTGACCCAGACCCTACTGACACCGAACCGAAACCTCCTGTTATTATCATTGATATGCCTGAAGAAGAACTCTCTATTGTGCCGACAATGCAACTCAATTTTCGTGGCGATGCTAGTACAGATAACACGCCAATTGGTATTTTGGCAAAAGGTACACCACTCAAGATTCTGGAAGATGAAGAAACAGTTCTTGAAAAAATAGGCATGAGCAAAAGCGATAATCAGTGGATAAAAGTTGAAGATAGCAATGGTCTACAAGGGTATGCGGCGGCATGGTTAGTCACCCCATCGCGGAACTTGACTCAAGCAGGTGTCGATGCCCGTATCAATGCACTGCCGGATGTAATCTATCCATCAGGCTATGAATATCTGTGGACACAGCAGGAAAAGCTCGGACTTCCTGACCCCTTTGATGTGCTGCCTGTGCAAATTAGCAATGACGAAATATTCGCTAGTTTGCAAGTGAATGGCTTTGGACCCAATACCTTTGCTTTGTGGAATTGGCCAAATTGGTATAGTCGAATCGGTGGGATGCACAATGGCTATGACTTCATTGTGAAAACTGGCACTCCAATATTAGCGGTCAGTGATGGCGTGATTATCAAGAACTGGATTTTCATGAGTAATCGTGCCGAAGTCACCACCTGCTTATGGTGCTTTTTGCCGGAAAAATATCGTGATTCAAAAGGTCGGCGCATGATGAGCAATGTGCTAGTCGCCTATGGGCATCTGTCTAGCAACAAAGAACGCGCTCATAAAGAAGTCGTCAAAGCTGGGGATGTTATCGGTTTAGGTGGCACACCTGTCGGCTGGACAACCAATGACCATCTACATTATGAAGTTCACTTGCTGTCGGGTGATATGGATTTGAAAAACCGCCGATTTCCTCGTAAGTTGTTGAGCCTATATGACCATGTGCAACCGATGGACAACAATACACCATGGAATCCGCTTTTGTTCTATAGTAAGCGACTTGTCAATTATCAGGTTTATCAAGGCGAAACGATTGGTTATCCCAGTGGGCGTACAACCTACCCAGATTATCCGACTAAGGCGATGATGAAAGCGCGTGGGACACATCACCTGCCAGAGATGGATCAATTCACACTGGGTTATTATCGCTATGGTCTCGCTAAAGTGTGGAATAAGCCCAGCAGTGGCACATGGGGTACGGGTATTGTCCCAACAGAAATGCTAGAAGAGCGCATCCCGACATTTGATGCTTTTGAACCCTACGAAGCGACATTCTTGGGCGACGAATAATCCCACCCAAAATCCCCCTCCTCGAAGCATCAAGAAGGGGGATTTGAACAATCTAATTTAGCATTTCGCGGATTTTTGCCGCAGCGTCGCTTTGTGCTAGGGTGATTTCTTCTCCTGTACTGAGTTGCTTTAAGCGCACGATGCTTTTTTCGGCTTCATCGGGTCCCATAACTGCCACAATCGGGATACCTTTTTTATCCGCATAATTGAATTGTTTCCCTAATTTGAGGCGGCTATCCGTCATGTATAGTTCCGCACGGATTCCGGCATTACGAAGACCTTGTGCGAGTGCGGATGATGCGCCTTGCATCTCTTTGTTGAATACCGTTACTAGCACATCAACCACTGTACCACCGATATTTGCTGGATACATATTTTTTTCATCCATAATCGTAATGATGCGTTCAATGCCGAGTGAGACTCCGGTTGTGGGCAAACTGTTTTTGCGGAAAATACCAATCAAATCATCATAGCGCCCACCGCCACTAATGCTGCCGATACTGCCATCATCTAAGACTGTCTCGAAAATGGGACCCGTATAGTAGCCTAAACCTCGTACCACTGTAAAATCGAATTGATAATTTTCGGATGGCACATTGAGCATTTTCAGGTTTTCTGCCATCTCGCGTAATTCATTGATAGCCTCTACTGCAATGGGGAAATTGCCCATCACCTCTTCGACACTATCAAGGCTTTCAATCCCTTCACCTTTGGTTTGCAGCAGCGTTAACATGCGCTCAATGACATCATCAGCAATACCCCGTTCTTTGAGTTCGGCAGCGACACCTTTTGCACCCATCTTGTCGAATTTATCCACACTGCGATACAAATCAGCAAGTTGGTCATCTGGCACACCCGAATATTGCCCCATGCCTGTTAGTAACTTGCGATTATTGATTTTCACCGTGAATTTATCGAAACCCAAACGACGCACGACAGTGACTACAAGGCTAACGAGTTCGGCATCGGCGGACATATTCGCCACGCCGACGATATCGGCATCGCACTGATAAAATTCACGGAAGCGCCCACGTTGCGGATTCTCGCCGCGAAAAACAGGGGCAATCTGATAACGTTTGAAGGGCAGCGTCAGTTGATTTTCGTATTGTGCCACGACTCGCGCCAATGGCACTGTCAAATCATAGCGCATTGCGACTTTGCTATCACGTTGTCGTCCGTGTTTGGCACTATAAATCAGATTCTCAGCCTCTTCACCATATTTACCGAGTAGCGTTTCTGATGTTTCCAGAATGGGGGTTTGCAGAGGTTCGTAACCGTAGAGTTGAAACACCTCTTCAACAATGCCGATGACATACTCGCGCTTAAGCATATCCGCCGGAAGAAAGTCGCGCATTCCTTTGGCAGTACGGGCTTCAATTTTGGTCATGGTGTTAGCTCCTCATGATTAAAGAATGGATTGGTTAATAGGCAAAAAAATAGCGCGAAACAACGTCGCGCCATGCGGTTTCTATCGGGACGTTGATTTGCGTTATCAATTGTGATGATGGTGTGAGCGCCATAATGCGCTTTGCTTATTTTTCATAATCTATCAAGTATCGTTCAGAATGGGTCAGATTTCAATAGGGTGGCGAGGCAAGAAATAATGGTTAGGGGCGAAGGAATTATCTCGCCCCAAATTGCGATTATGCCTGTGCTTTTGCAGCGAGGGCTTGCCGTTTTGCTTCTTTAATTTGGTCATAATGGCCGACTTCGTGTCCAAGACCTGCCAGAAAACTAGCCGGCGCGTTCAAATCACCAAAATATTCCTGAAAACGTTCAGATGGCGATACGCGCAAATTATCATAATGTGGTTCATCGGGCCATGTATCGAGATAGGCTAAACGCATCCGACGACTTTCTTCGAGACGTTGTACGGTCTTTGCCTTGCTATCTATGTCTTTCCAAGGGGTCTCATAACGTGGACGATGCGCTACCTCTTCAACGCCGCGTGCCAACAGTGAGCTAAACGCAGCCCCTTCTTCACTGGATGCTGTGACATGAGCAATCAAATGTCCAAGTGTCCAGCCAATATGCTCTTCCCCTTCGACTGCGTAGGGGTCATCTGCACCATCATCTTTTGGCTCAAACACGATATCGGCATCCTCTAAATCGGAAATTAATTCCAATAGAAAATCAATGCTCTCGTTTGTCACAGCACGCAAATCATCGACGGTGAGATTATTATCGTGCCAAAGGTCGATGTATTTTTTCTCTTTATTACTAACGGGTGAAAAATCTATCATCTGCTTTATCTCTCTCTACTATATTTTGTATTTAGCACTTATGCGGATGTTATTTTCGGGCGCACACACGGGTACGCCCCTACAGTTTCTGGGTTGACATGAGTAATTTGTATTTACACCCGATTATGTAGATAACCCGATTTCAACTATCCTTACCTGTGCATATTGTGAGTGCCGAAACGTGAGCAATACGTTGGATATTTGCGGCGGCAGTGGTACACTCGGAGTCATTAATCGAATGATGATTTAATTGCTTGTTAAAGGATTGCTTCATGCTAACAGCTTTTGAGCGATTGTTATTTCTGATACTGGCTCTGTTTGCCGTAGGCGCGACTTATAGTGGCTTCCGTGATGTCTATCTCGTTATTGACAAAGGAGAAGGCAAACTCCATTTTGACGGTATTTTCCGACGGGCATGGAAGGCATTGCGCGTTTATGTCACACAAGAAACGACCCTCAAAACACGGCGCGTCACCAGTTTACTACATTGGGGCGTTGTAATCGGATTTACGTATTATTTCCTTATCAATGGTGTCGATACCATACTCGGCTTTTCTTCTCGTTTTGAAGAATGGCTGACAGGATTAGACGGTTTTGGCGCGACAGTGTTTAACCTGTATCGCCTTGTTGGGGATGTCTTGAGTGTCGTTGTATTGGTCGGTGTCGTCTATTTCATTTTGCGGCGCACAGTTTTAGTCAATCGCAAAGACTTGACTTATCACGATAATATCTTGCTGCATCCTAAAGTTGCAAAAGGCGCACAATTTGATGATTCGATGGTTGTCGCTTTTTTCATTCTGCTGCATGTTGGCGCACGCTTTTTAGGCGAATCGGTTGCTGTGGCACAACAGGGTGCAGATATTTACATGCCATTCGCCACTGCGATATCGCCCCTCTGGTCGGCATCTGGTGGCAGCACACTAGAGGTCTTGCGCCATGTCATGTGGTGGGTTGCATTGGGCGGCATTTTGATTTTCACGCCTTATTTCCCCTATACTAAGCACTTCCATTTGATGATGGCACCTCTCAATTTCCTGACGCGCCCCAAACGCACTAGCTTAGGTGAACTTGAAGCACTCGATATGGAAAACGAAGAAATCGAGCAATTTGGTGCGGCGAATCTCTTCCATTTGAGCAAAACGCAAATTTTCGATGCCTTCGCTTGTATTCAGTGCAATCGCTGTCAAGATGTGTGTCCGGCTTATGTAACGGGCAAAGAATTATCGCCGGCTGCGCTAGAGGTCAATAAGCGTTATTTCATCAAGGATAATTTAAGTGGATTAGCCAACGGCACTGAATCCTTCAATCTGGTTGGCAACGTCATCAGCGAATCGGCAGTGTGGGCGTGTACCAGTTGTGCTGCCTGTATTGATGTGTGTCCGGTAGGCAATGAGCCGATGCACGATATTTTGGATATTCGGCGCAATCAAGTTTTGATGGAAAGTGAATTTCCGAGTCAGTTGCAAAATGCCTTCAATGGCATGGAACGCAACGGTAATCCTTGGCAAGATGGGCGTAGTCGTATCGGTTGGATAGAAGGCTTAGAATTTGATGTGCCGACAATTGAAGAAAATCCCGATTTTGACATTCTCTACTGGACGGGTTGTGCAGTCAGTTATGACCCTCGCGCCCAAGAAACTGCCCGTGCATTGGTGAAAGTAATGCACAAAGCAGGCGTGAATTTTGCCATACTCGGCGACTCTGAAACTTGTACGGGCGATGTAGCGCGTCGTGCGGGTAACGAATATTTGTACTTTGAGTTAGCATCGGCAAATGTGGAAACACTCAACGAAGTCAAGCCACCTCGTATTGTTGCAACTTGCCCTCACTGTTTGCATAATATCGGCAAAGAATATCATCAGTTCGGCGGCGAATATGAAGTCATTCATCACACAGAATTGATTGACGAACTCATCAGTGAAGGTAAAATTCCGCCGACTGCGAATCCGGCATCATGGAGTAATGTCACATTCCATGACCCCTGTTATCTGGGGCGGCATAATGGTGTCATTGATGAGCCGCGCAACGTACTCAACTCTATTGGCGCACCTGTGATTGAAATGCCACGCAATAAAAATAATAGTTTCTGTTGTGGTGCGGGTGGCGCACAATTCTGGAAAGAAGAAGAACACGGCGAAAAAGCGGTCAATCTCGCCCGTTATGAAGAAGCGATGGCAACAGGAGCGGATACGCTGGCTGTCGGCTGCCCTTTCTGTATGCAGATGTTCAATACCGCAAAATCAGAAAAAGCAGATGGACCCGAAGTCCGCGATATTGTGGAAATGCTGGCAGAACGCCTGTAACCGTTAATCAACACTATCTCCAATCGTTCATTTGTGCAAATTACCCTCGATTAGTGAGGGTTTTTTGTTATTTTGCATAAATAGTAATGGTTTTGCAAAGGAAAACCTCTTATAATGTAAAGTATACAACATCTTATGGTTATTATGACCAAAGCCATGTTACACTGGTAACAAGGGGCTAACTATTGTTGGATAAAATTAGGAGTTCTTGAATGGTTTCAGCAACCCGTGAAGGACAATATTCTTCGCAATTAAGCTCAGAAGAATTGCTCAAGTTCTACTGGCATATGCTACTCGCCCGCCGTGTCGATGAACGGGCATGGGTACTCCATCGTCAGGGAAAAATTGCATTCCACGTTAGCGGTATTGGTCATGAAGCATTACAAGTTGGCATGACGTTTGCGATTAATCGTGGCATTGATTACGCCTATCCTTATTATCGTGACCTTGCAGTAGTTTTAGCACTCGGAGTCACGCCGACTGACTTCATCATTAGCCTCTATGGAAAAGAGGGCGAAATTTCGAGTGGTGGGCGACAAATGCCGAGTCACTGGAGTCATCGGAAAATGGGCATTGTGACACAATCATCCCCTGTCGCAACTCAAGTCCCACAAGCTGCTGGAACAGCCTTCGGAATCAAATATCGTATTCAGCAAGGTTTACAAGACCCTACCGACACGAATCAACCGCGTTTAGCCTTTTGTACATTAGGTGAAGGCAGCACGAGTCAGGGTGAATGGCATGAGGGCATGAATTGGGCGGGTGTTCATCAATTGCCCTTTATCTGCGTTGTAGAAAATAACGAGTATGCCATTAGTGTTCCCTATAAGAAACAGGCGAGCCGTACAGTAGCAGAACGGGCAGAGGCTTATGGAGTCAAGGGCGTTATAGTGGATGGCAACAATCCACTCAAGATGTATGATGCGATGAAAGAAGCTGTGGAGCGTGCTTATGCTGGCGAAGGTGCGACCTGCATTGAGGCGAAATGTCACCGCCTTGTTCCTCATTCTTCTGATGATGATGACCGCAGTTATCGCAGTGCGGAAGAATTGAAAGAGATTAAGGCAGATGACCCCTTGCCGCAGTATCGAGCCTATCTGATGAATGAAGGTATCCTCACAGATGACATTGACAGCGACTACGAGGCGCGAATCAAGCAGATTGTCAATGAAGCGAGTCAAGCAGCCGATGCAGCCGATTATCCTAATCCGGCAGACCATTTAGATTACATGCACACATTCAAGCCTATTGAGGAGGGATAAGCGATGACGACACCCTCAAAAGTAGAAACTAAAACACTCATCTTAGCACTTCACGAGGCGATGAATGAAGAGTTAGCGCGTGATAAACGGGTTTTTATCGTCGGTGAAGATGTCGGCAGACGGGGCGGTGTTTTCCGAGCGACTACCAATTTAATTGATAAATACGGCGCTCAAAGAGTCGTTGATTCACCCTTAGCAGAATTATCTATCGTAGCGATTGGTCTCGGTGCAGCGATTACTGATACCCTGCCGATATGCGAAATTCAATTTGCAGATTTTATCTTTCCGGCATTTAACCAACTCCTGAGCGAAGTGGCGCGATTTTATTATCGTAGTAATGGGCAATGGCATGTGCCGATGGTGGTACGTGCGCCCTATGGTGGCGGTATTGGTGGCGGATTGTATCATAGCCAAAGTATCGAATCATTTTTTGCACATATCCCCGGCTTAAAAGTTGTTGTTCCGAGTACGCCCGAAGATGCCAAAGGCTTGCTTAAAGCGGCGGTTCGTGACCCCAATCCGGTACTTTATCTTGAGCCGAAAAAAGGCTATCGTGCCATTAAAGGGATTGTCCCCGAAGGCGATTATATTACACCGATTGGACCCGCAAATATCTCGCGTACAGGGTCAGATTTAACCGTTTATGCCTATGGAATGATGGCGCATTATGCCCGAATAGCAGTAGAACGTGTCGCCAAGCAAGATGGCATTGATGTGGAATTGATTGATATTCGTACCCTTGCCCCACTCGATAAAGAGACCCTCATTCAATCTTTTAAGAAAACGGGTAAAGCACTCGTGGTCTATGAAGATAATAAGACGATGGGCTTTGGTGCAGAAATCGCGGCAATTTTGGCAGAAGAGGCGTTTGAATATATGGATGCCCCGATTATGCGCCTCGCTGCGCCCGATGTACCAAGTGTGCCATTTAGCCATCCGCTACAAGAGGCTTTCATGATTAATCCAGACAAAATCGCTGCTGCAATCCGTGAACTGGAGGCGTACTAATGGCAACAAAAATTATTATGCCGCAATTAGGAGAAACCGTCGTTGATGGCACTGTGGGCGAATGGCTAATTGAAGTTGGGGCGCAAGTTGAAGAATTTGAGTCAATAGTGCGTATCAGTACCGACAAAGTAGATACGGAAATTCCGGCTCCGGCAAGTGGTGTCTTGCTCAAAATCTTGATTGAAGAAGGCGAAACAGTTGATTCCGGTGTTGTATTGGGTGTGATTGGCGAAGTTGGTGAAAATGCCGATAAAAGTGTCAGCCAGACGACAACCAACGGACATCATAAAGTTGCTCAATCGGATGCAGTTGGGATTCCAATGCGTGCAAAGCAAACATCAGGAGATACTGGGCATGTGACTCCGGTAGTGGCACGGATGATTGAAGAACACAATCTCGATATAGGGCAAATTACAGGGACAGGTCGTCACGGACGTATCCGCAAAAAAGATGTCTTAGCCTATCTTGAAACACAAAAATCGCCTGAAACAGAAATCGCCCCGTGGGAAATACCCGCAAGTGGCGATTTGTTTAAGCCAACCGTCAATTATGAAGATGAGCTAGAAGCGACACCGCAGCCGAAAGTATCGCGTCCACAAGCGAAACCGACACCTGTAGCAAATGGCGTTCCGGGCGAATTGGTGGCACTGAGCAAGATGCGCCGTTCGATTGCCCAACATATGGTCGAAAGTAAGCTGCATACTGCCCCGCATGTGACGACTGTGATGGAAGTCGATTTGCATCATGTCACGCAACATCGGGCAGCAAACAAAGAAGACTTTGCTAAACGCGGAGTAAAATTGACTTTTACGCCTTATTTTGTGGCGGCTTGTGCAAAGGCATTACAAGAAGCTCCTGAACTTAATGCGCGTTGGACAGATGAGGGCTTATTCTTGAATCATGTGCAGCATATCGGCATGGCAGTAGCGATTGATGATGGTTTAATTGTGCCTGTTATCAAGAATGCCCAAGATTACAACTTGGCTGGTCTGGCACGGCAAGTTAATGATTTGGCAGAACGCGCTCGTAATCGTCACTTGCAACCGAGTGAAATTCAAGGCGGCACATTCACAATTACCAATCATGGTGTCAGTGGTAGCTTGCTGGCAACTCCGATTATTAATCAACCGCAATCGGCAATACTCGGTGTGGGTATGATTGAAAAACGTGTCAAAGTCATCAATGATGCAATTGCAATTCGTCCTTGCGCTTATTTATCGCTGACATTTGACCATCGCGTGGCAGATGGCGCAGCAGCAGATAGCTTTTTGATGCGTGTGAAGCAAATCCTCGAAAATTGGTCGTAATCAAAACATCGTTTTGGGCAGGGTGCGCCTTGCCCACTATTTACCCTGTTCTGATTGTGAAGTCATCCTAACACTTATTCCACAGTGCATGATGTTATAATATGAGACGTAATTGATTGCCAATAGACTTACGCATTTAATGGGCGTTTTCGGGCGCACACATGGGTACGCCCCTACAATTTTTTACCCAAATGCGTAACGATTGCCATATAAAGGATACTCTATGCGTCGAATCGCATTGTTTATTGCTGTTGCATTTTTAGCGGCAGCTTGTCAGCAAACAACAGATGAAATCCCAACCTTGCGTGTGTTGCCAAGTGCTACGCCATCATTGACAGCCACAGATACACCTGAACCCACTGAAACTGTTGCAGCGACGGAGACAGTTGCCGCAACGGATACAGCAGCGCCCACCGCAACGGATACAGCAACACAAATCCCAACCGAGACATTCACACCTAGCAATACACCAACTCCGAGTCGGACACCGATTCCGAGTGAAACCCCCAATGCAACGAACGCTATTATTGGCACATCAACGGCACAAGTGATTGAAGCGCCGCAATTTTCGACATTTACGCCCTTGCCACCGGGTATTATCGTGGCTGTGCGCCCGACTTCTACGGGTACACCCGAAGTAATGGCAGATGTCATCATCACGCAGGGTCAATTTCAAGAAGAGATTAATCGTATTCTCACGGGGAATCCTGATATCAGTCAATCAGATGTCATTTTGGCACCAGAAGGAGTCTTCATCAACCTCACGGCAACAGGTGGCGATGCCTTTGCAACCGGACGCTTCTTGATTCGCTTTGACCTCAGTACAGGAACGCTAGATGGCAGTGGTTTTAACAATATTGTGATTGCACGCCCTGTTGCTCCAGATGAATTTGTGATGCGAGATGGCAGCTTCCCATCAGAAACCTTTGTGACGATTGCCTATGGTGATGTCACAGAAGCGGTGTTTACAGCCTTTAACGATATTCTCAATCAACGTCTTGGTGAAGGCAACCATAATCTGGAATTCATCACGCTCGAAAGTGGGCGCATGTTAATTTCGCTGCTAGTTCCCGAACCGAGTCAATAATACCGCTTTGCTTTCCAGATTTTACAATCTTTTCACGTTTTCAGGCGAAAACATCGCTATAGTAGACTATGAACCATTTAATTTTCGGCTATTGGGCGCGGCACGCCCAGCCCCTATAAAGCCCTGAATTTTTTGGTCTGCGATAGCCTAGAAAACGATTATGAGATGCCACAAGGAATTGGAGATTGGAATATGCCCCGTCTGGTATTATTTGTACTTTTGACACTGCTGATTGGCATTGGGGTTGTGTCGGCACAATCGGAGTCCGCGACCTGCCCTGAAATTGTAGAGACTGCCCTAGAAGCTGTTGATACGCTGTGTGCCAACCTAGGGCGTAATACAGCTTGTTACGGCAACGTACAGCTTAATGCGACTGCACAAATGGGTGTTGAAGAATTTAACTTCTCTGAATTGGGTGATATCGTCAATGTCAGCGATATTGACACGATGGAACTCAGTCCGCTTGATGAAGATGAAGGTGTATGGGGATTAGCGGTTCTCAGTTTACAAGCCGATATTCCGGATTCATTGCCGGGTCAGAATGTCACATTTGTTTTGTTCGGGGATGTGACGATTGAAAATGTCGCATCAGATGAAGAAACACCGATGCAGGCATTTTATCTGCGAACAGGGGTCAGTGATGCGGCTTGTGAGGAAGCACCCGAAAGTGGTCTCCTCATACAAACGCCGGATGGTGTGGAAGAAGTCACGTTCAATGTCAATGGGGTTGATGTGCAAATCGGCTCGACAGTATTGTTCCAAGCCGATGAAGAAATGACGATTACGACTGTTGAAGGCACAGCGATTCTGGATTTTGGTGATGAGATTTATCCAGCGATTGCAGGCACACAATTACGCTTACCGCTCAATGAACAAGGCTTGCCCACAGGTCGTCCGGGCTTACCCGAATCATATGATGAACGACGCGTTAATCCACTGCCATTACATCACTTACCGCGTGGGATTACCCATTCGTCGCCTATGCCGTCTCGTGACCTTGAAAGATTGCATGGTCGTTTACAAGATGGTCAGCCGCCTTGTGGTGTCGATGGTTTACCAGCCTGTGAGGACTTACCGTCCATTTTGCGCGATGCGCCGCATTTGCCGCCGGATAGATGGGGGATGGAATTTATTGCCGGCGAAAATTGTATCGCCACAGATACAGATAGACCAAGTATCAGAGAAGAGAGGGAGAATCTCCCGCCTTGTCCGCCTACTGAACGTCCACCTCGTCCAGATAGTCAACGCTGGTGGTGTATTGTTTTACCAAGACCGGGTGACCCGCCGCTTTCGCCGGATGAAGACCGTCCCGTTTGTCCAGATGATGAACCACCGCCACTTCCTGCTGGCAACGACGATTCACCTTTGCCGATTAATCCGCCACCAGATGGTCAACGACCACCTGACGGAAACCCACCCCGTCCGCCGCGTGGTCGATAGGCACAAAAAATGGGCATAGATGATTGCTATGCCCATTTTTGCTGAGTCCAAATTATTGAAAGCTACGTGGCTATAGATTAATCATCTTGCCTTCGAGACCGTGTGCCGCTTCTTTGAGAGCTTCACTCAAAGTTGGGTGGGCATGAACATTACGGGCAATTTCGTGTCCCGTCAGTTCCCATTGACGGGCAAGGGTCAATTCTGGCAGTAATTCAGTCACACCGACACCAATCATATGCGCGCCAAGAATTTCGCCGTATTTTTTATCGCTAATCAACTTGACGAAACCGATATTGTTGCCAAGACCACTCGCTTTGCCATTCGCCTGAAACGGGAATTTTGCGACGTTGATTTCGTAGCCTTTTTCTTTTGCCTGTTCTTCGGTGTAACCAAAGGAGGCAATTTGTGGGGTACAGTAAATTGCACGCGGCATAAAGTCAAAATCGAGTTCGACAGTTTCTGCGCCTGCGATATTTTCAGCAGCCACAATCCCCATCGTTTCGGCGACATGGGCTAACATCAGTTTTGCTGTTACATCACCAATGGCGTAGATATGCGGTATGTTGGTTTGCATTTTGCTATTGATGTCAATTGCGCCGCGTTCGGTCAGTTTCACGCCTGTATTTTCCAGCCCAAAGCCTGTCGTGCGCGGCTTGAAGCCAATCGCCACCATCGCTCTATCTGCCTCAAGGACTTTGGTTTCGCCTTTTTTGCGGTCTTCAACTGTGACCTTAACGCCCTTGCCAGTGTCTTCAATCGACTTGACAGCTGTTCCTGTCAGGATTTTGACACCCAACTTCTTATACGCACGGGTGAGTTGTTTAACAACATCTTTATCTTCATTCGGCAAGACCTGATTCATAAATTCAACAATCGTGACATCAACACCGTAATTCGCCATGATATAGCTGAATTCAATCCCAATGACTCCGCCGCCTGCAATGATGATACTCTTGGGCAGATTATCGGTCATGATTTGTGTTTCCCAGCCGATGACATTATCACTGAATTCGACACCGGGCAGGGTATTATCGACTGCACCTGTGGCAATCACAGCATGTTTGAAATTCAGTGTTTCTTTCTTGCCATCGTTCAAAGCGACTTCAAGACTATTGGCATCTTTGAAGGTTGCCCAACCATCATATTCGTCGATTTTGTTGCTTTTCATCAAGTAGTGAACGCCCTTAACGTGTTTAGCTGATACTTCGCGGCTGCGCTCCCATGCTCGCTTATAATCGAACTTGACATCGCCACTGATACCAAAGTCTTTGCCATGTTGGATGAAAGCCTCCGCAAGTTCGGCATTATGCAATAGCGCCTTCGAGGGGATACAGCCCACATTTAGGCAGACACCGCCCCAGAATTTCTTCTCCACAACCGCACATTTTAGCCCTAATTGACTGGCACGAATCGCGGCAACATAGCCACCGGGTCCCGCACCGACAACAACGACATCATAATCTTTCGCCATCTAAGATTTCTCCTCATTTTCGCATCAATCATATCGTCTATCTTACCATGCCTACAGGCATTCGTAACCTTCGCTCTGTTTTTATAAAATTCTTAACGCAAAGATGCAAAGAGTAAAAGGCGCAAAGAAAATGTGAACAAGAATCTTTATGCCTATTGAACCGTGTGCATTGCGTCGGTGAATAAAAGACGTATTGAATACAAGACTGACTGTCATAGTCGATACTTACGCTTGATACGTTGCTTGATTGCCACTTGCTGTAGCGAATTTACACAATTTGTATGCTATTAAGGTACACGGTATTCGATTCTGGTGTAAAGTTATAGTGTCTTAACTTAACTAAAGAGGGAAACTTATGAGAAAACGACTTTTACTCATGCTGCTGCTCTTTGTTGCCGTTGGTGCTGTTTCAGCACAAGAAGGTGACGGTCTGATACAGATTGCACAGTGGGCATCTGCGGCAGAAGCGAGTAGTCAATATACGGATGACTCATGGAGTGCTGAACAAGCATTAGGCGCACCGAATGTTCTTGCCTGTGAAGATAATGCGAATGCGTGGGCATCTCTGACAACTGATACGGAAGAGGCGATTGCTGTCGGTTTTGAACAAGCTGTCACGCCGACACAGGTTAATATCTATCAGACATTTAATCCCGGCACCATCACCAGTATTTCTATTATCCCCCTTGATGGCGGAGAGCCGATTCCGATTCGCAATAGTGCTGACCCCGGTACAGCTTGTCCCGGCGTGTTCAGCATTGATTTACCCAGTGGCTTACCAGAAGCTGTCGGCGTTGTCATCTTCCTTGACCAATCTAGCATTAACAATTGGAATGAGATTGATGCGGTTGAACTAGTGGGTACGACGCAAGGCAAACCCTCTGACTCGATGCCATCCAGTATAGAGGCTGGTGAATTTCCTCAGTATGCCATCACTCGCAATAGCAATTCACCATCTTCGCCCGGCGGCAGTGGAGATGGCAGTGGTAATGGAGATGGTAGCGGCAATGGTCCCGGCGGTAATGGCGGTAAAGGTGGTTCCGGCAACGATACTAGCTCAACAGGCGCTAACGATTATCAAGGGCAATGGGGAACGCAGTTTACTTGTGCGGATGGCACAGTTATCGAAAATGGTATCGACCTGACTATTATTCAGCAGCGTGGCGGTGGAACATATCGCGTTACAGCCGTTGGTATTAATGGCTTCGACCCCGTATTAGCCGTCCGTGATGAATTAAATAATCATCTGTGCAATGACGATGACAGCACTGCGGCAACCTATTCAGCCAATTTACCCACAACCGGGCAAATCAACACAGCCAGTACCTCATCACAGGTGATTTTCAGTAACAATAGCGGCAGTTTCGCCGATATCACGCTCACTGTAGGCGGATTTGGCGGCATGGGTGGCGAATTTCTTGTGATTGTGGAAGGCATGGTTGCAACATCGAATGACGGTGCGGGCGACCCCTTCTCGCTTTATGTCTCACCTGCTTTGCTAGAAAGCGGTGTGACACCAACAGCCTATAATATCGCTGTAACCAATGTTTTTGATGCTGTGATTACCTTAGTTGATGGCGATTACAATCTCATGCAAGATGAGGCTGGTTCAGCTATCTATTGTGATGATGCTGGCAATACCAGTTTGTGCTGGGGTGAATCAGCACCTTTAGGGCGTTCGTATGTCTCGCGTTCACAAAATCGCCAGCTACCCGGCGGCAGCCTTGATGCCATGCTCAATATTCCACTTGCTAGTAATTCATGGGGCGGATTCCTGAACTTCACCATGACGGGCAACAATTCTTTTGGCGATTACGTGGCAGTCTTCCATCTCGGAACAGCCCAAGAACGCTAATTAGTAGAACTACAATCCATGCGGTTCTGGAAATTGTGCTGCATTGGATAACACAATATCCAAAATGAGTGACAGACACCTATTTCATGATGTCTGTCACCCTCACTAAATCACCAACAATTGCCCGATTGGTAAGCCGCTTCCCGTTTCATGAATGCAGGCCATGTACCTTCAAGAATATCGACAAGTTTTTTGTTAACCCACTTGCTTTCAATAGCCCCTGTTCGATATGTAATCTTATTCTTGTTTTCTTTATCCATTTCGGCATAAATGATTTGGTCAGCATCGCATACAACGGCTAGATTTGGATTATGTGTGATCATAATAATCTGTCGATTTCGCTTCGCTACCTTGATACAATCAACAAGCATTTCATATATTGACTGATTATCGAGATTTTCCTCTGGCTGGTCAATCAGAAGTGGTCTATCATCTCTGTCAATCAAAAGATAGAAAATCAACAATAATATACCTCGCTCACCGGGCGAAAGTTGCACCAAATCACGTCCGCTAAGTTTCAACATATAGTTTGGTTTAAGGTAGTCCAATCCATATAGAAAATCGTACAATTCTTGCAATGAAACATCTCGCATCAATTGACGCTTAACATCATTTTCACGTTTTTCGTGGTCACGATAATCGTATTTAAGTCGGTCAATCAAATCTTCAATAAATTTTGGGATGTTCTCCCATAGATTGAAGTCATAGATACTCGCACAATCAGTCGTAATTTTTCTACCTTCATCAGCACCATAGAATGTGCCGCGGATTCCTTGATATATATGCCTCAGAAACCTATCAACAAAATCAGTTTGCATATCTATAGAGACTTCAAATGAAATATCGTATTCATTTATAATGTGAACTTCATTTCGCATATATTCGCGTACCCTCGAAAACAATTCTTCCTGCGTTTGTTTGAGCTTTTCAATTTCACCGAATATATCTTTCATTTTATTCAAACGTTCCGACTTTTTTCTTTCAAGAAGGCTTGGGTATTTGTTGACTATCTTTGAACGTAGCGAACGGTAATAGAGAAGTGACCCTTCCCTATCTTCATTACCAATTATTGTACGCCTTGATTCCATCCAGTTCTGTAATTCTTGCAAATAGCTTTGATATTCTGCATGAGCGCCATGTAATTCCTCTTGAGCAGACAGAATCTCTTCATCAAGTGTCTCAATTTGCGACATGAATCCATCTATTTTTGTCTCTAAGTCTATGTTAACTTGATTCAATTCATCGTTCTTTGCATCAAGGATATTATGATGAATTTCAAAAGTTACAAGTTTAGAAACCTCAATTTTGAGTGCAGCTAATTCATCCTCTGCATTTTTCTTGAACTGTTCGTAACCATTCTGCAAACGGTCTAACAATGTCGATAGTTTTTCCGCAGCGTTGCGTTGTTGGTTGTTTACCCCCTTAAGTTGGCTAAATTTATCATAGTCCACTTGTATGGACTGTTTTTGGGTTCGTTTAGCCTCAATTTCTTTGGTAATTTCTGGATTTTCGCTGGGTTCGCTAACCAAACTAGGTCTGGCAGTTCTGTTGGCTTTCAATTGTTTCCATTTTCCATCTAACTTTTGCTTAATCTCAAGAGAATAAGCACCTGAAACTTTGTGTTCAAGGTCAATTATCTCCTCGTTCAGCCGAGCAAGCTCTTGACGCAAAGAACGAATAAAATCAACCCGTTCATCAGTCCGTTTGTTCATCAACTCATCAAGCGTATCACACCCTAGTCGTTCACCTGAGTCAACGTGTGAGAAAATGACTTTTTTCAGTTCTTTATAGAAGCGACCATCTTCTCTTATTTCTGTCTCATTACAAATTGTTTCAAAAAACTGCTGAGGTATATATAATACACTTTCAGAACTAGATTTGTCTTTAGTGTCTAAGTTATTCTGGCTAATAGAACCATCTACCCACTGCAACATACCCTCAAATTTTTTAGCTAATCCCTTGGTTGATTTCTGACGAAATTTACTGAGAAAACCAAAGTCTCCTTTTTCACGTTCTGAGTGTCCTAAAAAAGCAAGAATATCTGTAAGCGCACTTTTGCCGCTACCTTTATTTCCAATTACGGCAACTAAGCCAGAATTAAATTCTAATTCATGTCCATCAAACCATACATCATCTATGCTATTGTCTGTCTTGCTAAGTGTTAGTGAGGAAATATACTTTGTTTTATTATTTCGCACACGGCGCAGTTGTTCCGGTTCTTCGCCCATGAACACTCTATCAACAGGTTCCTCCAATGCTCGCAATAGACCTTCAAAAGTAGGTTCTGCTTTTATCCATGTTATGTTTCTAAGATTTCCATGAAATTGTCCATACTCATCAAATTTATGTGCGTCACTTCCACGAACACAAGGCTTGGGTCTCTCGCCTATTGATGAGTAAAAGTCATCAAAATACCCTTCATTCTTTGGGGTTTTTATACCATTGAAAAGTTGTATTGTTTCAGTAGCTCTTGTTTCATAAATATGTGCTGTACGCAGTAAATGAGTATCGAATAACGGATGTTCTTTCCAATTCAGTTTGTCTATGCCATGGTAAACATCATATGGAAGTAACAGTAATACTCGTCCCTCAAAACGTTGGAGTGCTTGCTCGAGTGAATTGAGAGTGATTTCGGCTGTCCTTGCACCCACTAAATGTTTTTCATTTTGGGTCATGTCATTTAGAGTTTTACCCCCAATTCTTGCAGCCTTGGCCTCACCAAGCCAATCACAAAGTTGAATCATAGCATCTCGTGATGGTGGGCGGTCTAACTCTCTAATTCGCAGGAGATTTTGAAATTCTATAAGTTCCTGTTCCTTAAAATCATCTGAAAGCACCACATGTATGTTCAGTCGGTAATCTGTTGGAGCCTCAATACGCAATTCCATGCCCGGAAGAATTAGCTTATCAGTGGTAACAGATTTGCCGCTTTCAAGAAATTTTCGCAGCCTAATATAGCCATCAAATGTCCAATAATCTTGGATAGCAACAACTTCAACATCTATCTCATTGATTTTCTCAATGACTTGGATAACTTCTCTATCCGTAATTTCGTTATAACGATGTTTCTCGTTCCAAAAATATGATGCGGGGGTGTGAATATGTAAATCCCATTTGTTCCAGAGTGAGCCTTTAGTATTTTCTGATGACATGAATTAGCCTATTTAATGGGTGCATTTCAAATATGTGTAACAAGTAAAGTTAATGTTAATAATCTTATATAAAAATCGCTCATGCACAATAGTCATTATAAAACAAAAGAGCAACTTGAAGCTGCTCTCTTGAGTCTAAAACATGAAGTGATTACTTAATATCAATTCAAATTCTCGAAGATGCCAGCCGCGCCCATACCGCCGCCGATGCACATTGTCACCATGCCATATTTGCTATCGCGGCGTTTCATCTCATTGATGAGTTGGACGGTGAGTTTCGCGCCTGTGCAACCTAAGGGATGACCGAGTGCAATCGCGCCACCATTGACATTGACTTTTTCGAGGTCAATTTCCAGTTCGCGCAAAACAGCTAATGATTGTGAGGCAAACGCTTCGTTGAGTTCAATCAGGTCGATATTGTCGAGTGACAGTCCGGTACGCTCTAGCACTTTCGGCACTGCCTTGATGGGACCCACCCCCATAATTTCGGGACGCACACCGGCGACAGCAAAACTGACAAAACGTGCTAAGGGTGTCAGACCGAGTTCTTCTGCTTTTTGACGAGACATGATAATCACTCCGGCAGCCCCATCACTGAGAGGACTACTGTTTCCGGCTGTAACCGACCCGTCGGGTTTGAAAACAGGGCGCAAGCCACCGAGAATCTCGGCTGTTGTGCCGCGCCGCAAATGCTCATCTTCTGTCAGACGCATCGTGACTGTTGTAGGCATTCCGTCATCACCGAGTACAGTCTCTTCCCACTCAAACGGCACAATTTCTTGCGCGAAGTATCCGGCATCCGTGGCTTTGGCTACTTTTTCATGACTCCACGCGGCAAATTCATCTTGGTCTTGGCGATTAACACCAAATTCACTCGCAACCCGTTCGGCGGTCAATCCCATGCTCATATAGACGTGGGGGTCACTTTCTGCCATATAAGGATTGGGGCTGATATGATGCCCACTCATCGGCACACTCGACATTGACTCTGCCCCGCCTGCCAGCACAATATCGGCTTGATTGACCATAATGCTATTGGCTGCCATGGCAATCGTTTGTAAGCCGCTCGAACAAAAGCGATTGACAGTTTGCCCCGGTACATCAACAGGGAGACCAGCACGCAAAGCAATCACACGCGCAAAATTCAAGCCCTGTGAGCCTTCTGGCATAGCACAACCGACAATCAAATCATCAATTTCGCTGGGGTCAAGTTTGCCATCGGTCTTTTTCAACAAATCTTGGATAACCGTCGCCATCATTTCATCGGAACGCGCATTTTTGGTAATGCCACGTAATGCTTTACCAACTGCGGTACGGCTTGCTGCGACAATTACTGCTTCTTTCATTTCAGCCATATCAAAACCTTTTCTCATTTGCTTACTGATTGGATGTTTTTAGGCACAATGCCTCTTACTTGTTTGTCGTATTAATTCCGTAGCGGCTTGCCCGTCGATAGCGTGTGCATGATACGTTCCATTGTTTTCTGTTCCGTGATGAGTTCCTTGAAAACCTGTTTTTCGAGGTTCAAGAATACTTGTTGGCTGATAAACTGCGGTTCTGCTAATGCGCCCCCTGTGACAATTTTTGCCAACTTTTGCCCGATGAGTTTATCATGGTCAGAGGCAAAGCCTGCTTCACGGAAACCTTCTAAACCGAGCAGCATCGCGGCATAAACATCGCGCCCCGAAGCCCATACTTTTTCAGGCGCTTGTTGTTCATAAGTTTTGGCATAACCGATGGCAAATTCTTTCGCCAAACCGAGGAGCAAGTCACGGTTCATAACAATTTTATCATCGTCTGCAATGAAACCGAGTTCACGCGCTTGCATGGCTGATTCGGCAACTTTAGCCGTCGCCAAAGTCTCAAAAACTTGTCGTAAGGGTTGACGAGCATCGCCGCCTCGCGCCACAACCGGATTGACCACACGGCGCACCAATTCTTTACAACCACCACCAGCCGGAACAAGTCCAATCCCGACTTCGGTTTGCCCCATATAGCTTTCAACGTGAGCGACAACGGCATTGGCCGCCATAATCATTTCGCAACTACCGCCTAATGCTCGTCCTGATGGCGCAGCAATGGTTGGTTTTTTGCCATATTTCAGCTTAAGCGTGAGTTGCTGTAGGCTTTCGAGCATTTCTTCAATCACATCAAGCGGATTACCACTTGCCATCAGCGTATTCATATCGAGATTCGCACCAAAACCGTAATCGTTCGCTTCATTGCCAATGACCAATGCCACGCAGTCATCATTCTCTTCCAGTAATTCAAGCGCCTTGTAACCCGCCTCAACATAACCAGTCGTGATGGTATTGCCCTTTGTAGCAAATTCCCAGAGCAACACGCCATCACCCATATCATAGATATTGCCATCACCATTTGACCAGATTTGCTTACCTTCGGCTTTGAGGTCAGCGATACGGATTTCACGGGGGTCACGTATAAGCGGCACATAGTCGCCTGTTTGTGGGCTATAGTAAGCGACCACTTTGCCACTATCATTCGTCTGATAGAAGGTTTCATAACCTTTTTCAAGCATCTCTTTCACCCAATCGGCTACCGGATACCCTGCCGCTTCAAATTGCGGCACAGTCTCGCGAACACCAATAGCATCCCAGATTTCAAAGGGTCCCATTTTATGGGCAAAACCCCATTTTTGGGCGTTATCAACATTGAAGAGACTATCGGTGATTTCCGGTACTCGTTGTGAGGCATAGGCTAGGTAGAAGGCGTGATGATGCCAGAGGTATTGTCCGGCGCGGTCATCTTCGTTAATCATCAAGCGGATACGTTCGCCCAATGGCTCAACTTTACGATGCTTGCCCACACTCTCAAAACGAACTTTTGTCGGAGCTTCATATTCTTTCGTTTGTAGATTCAGCGCCCAGAGTTCTTTTTTGCCACCGTCGCGCCGCATCTGATAAAATCCGCCACCCGTTTTGCGCCCTAGCATGTTGTTATCGAGCATATACTGTGACAGTTCAGTGACTTTCTCATTGTGGAGAATGTCACGGGCTGGGTCATCAGGGATAGCATCGTACAAATTACGTCCGACATAAACCGCCACATCGTAGCCCACAAGGTCATTGAGGTTAAAAGTGGCTGTCTTGGGGCGACCAATGAGGGGCCCCGTAATGGCATCGACTTCTTCTATAGTGTAGCCATTGTCCATCGCGTAATTCATTGCCTGTGAGCCGGTCATCGTCATAAAGCGATTGCCAATGAAATTGGGCGTATCTTTACAAATAACGACACCCTTACCGAGTGTGCTTGTGCCGTATTCTTGCATGAATGCGACAAGTTCAGGGTCAGTGTTGCTATGCGGAATCACTTCTAGTAGGTGCAAATAACGCGGCGGATTGAAAAAGTGTGTCCCCATAAAGCGGCGTGTGAAGTTTTCGTCCAAATCTTCCGCAATATCATGAATCGGCAACCCGGATGTATTGGTTGTGACAATCGTGTCTTCGCCAATCGCTTCGGCGACTTTTGCCATTAGGCTTTTCTTGATAGCCAGATTTTCGATAATGACTTCAATCACCCAATCAGCATCGGCTAATTTATCTAAATCATCTTCAAAATTGCCTGCATGAATACGGCTCATATCATCAGCACTGAAAATCTGTGATGGGCGTGCCTTTTTTAATGCCTTAAGGTTGCCATAGACGATAGCATTTCGTTTGCTGGCAGAGTCGCCAGAACTCGTATCTTTGGCTGGCATATCCAGCAGCAAAACATCGACTCCGACACTGGCTAATAGAGCCGCGATGCCACTCCCCATTGTTCCTGAGCCGAGTACAGCAGCTTTTTGTATGTTATATGTCATGTGTATGTATTTCCTTTTCAAATGATTTGTTTTTATCTATTCTAGTGCTTGACCAATTTAATTCTTGACGATTAGATTTGTGTTTTTCGGGCGCAATGCCTTGCGCCCCTACACAAAAACTTTTTTGGTGATGTACTAGTGCTTGACTATGCGAATTCATGTATATTGGGCGAGGCACGCCTAGCCCCTACAAAATCCTAAATTTTTTGATTGAGTATTGATGCCTTACCACGGAATTTCTTCTCCCGTGTAATTATAGAACTTGCCTGTTTGCTGCGGTATAAGTCCGTCAATCACATCTGCGAGACCGGCAGCCGATTGTGCAGGCGTGACAGGCGCACTTGCTCCACCCATATCGGTTGCCACATGACCGGGATGGGTCGTAATCACCGTAATACCATTCATCTGCTGCGATAAGACCTTGGCTGCCATGTTCATTGCCGCTTTGCTCATACGATACGCAATGGCATTTCCTCCGGCGTGTGTAACAGACCCCATCCGTGAAGATACCATGACCATACGTGGGTTTGTCCCTTGTCGTAATAAATTCATCAATGCCTGTGTCACAATCACAGGGGCAATCGCATTCGTTACCACCACTTGCCCCATCCCCTCGTTTGTCAATTGACCGAGGTTTCGCGCTTCTGGTACAGTAGAGTTAATCCCAGCATTATTAATCAGAACATCAAGACTGTTGAACTGTTCACTGATAGATTGTGCCGCATTGCTTATGGATTCTTCATTACTAATATCTAATTGCACAATGGTTAATGAATCAGAATTTGCTGCTTTCAACTGATTCAAGTCATTGGCAGCATCGGGCTTACGACAAGCAGCGATGACATTTGCACCACGCTTGAGATATTCTTTGACCAATGCGAGACCAATACCGCGATTACTGCCTGTGATAAGTATACGTTCTGTCATTAAGCACCTTTTGGTTTTTGTTTACGTTTATCGGGCGAACGAAGCCGTTGAAATGACGAATGGCATGAAGAATGTTTTCCTATACTCGCCGGGTTCATGAATGACAATTGGCACCAGTTTCTTTTAATTAAAGAGGCTTACAATACCACCCGTGACTTCGAGTACCTGTCCACTGATATAATTCGATAAATCACTGGCGAAAAACACCAATGCGCCAGCAGCCTCTTCCCCACGTATAACCTGCATTATTGACCAAGACATCAATGCCGCCATAGGTATCCACGGTTTGCCCTATCAATTCTTCAATATCACCATCTTTTGTGACATCAGCCGCGATAGCCATAGCCTCACCACGTTGTATAAGTCGTTATCGTAAAATATAAATGAAAAATGAACAACAGAGGACATGGAGAACACAGAGATTCAAGTTCAAAACTTATCTTTGCGTCTTCCATCCTTTGCATCTTTGCGTTAAGCATTTTCAAAATTTTTAGGACTCACTATTTAATTATCATTTTTTCAAGGCAGTCACAAAGGTATCAATCATAATGGCTGCGATTTCATCACCAGCAAGCCGTCCACTCGCTTTGTACCAAACACCGACCCAATTGTGTGCGCCGAGCATCGCCTTAGCGACAATCGCCGCATCGACTGGACGAAATTCTCCATTGGATATGCCTTCCTTCACTGTTTCCCGAAACATGGCTTCAAAGTAGTCTCGTTGTTCAAAGAAGGCATCACGTCGTTTCGTGAATTCGCTGCTATCGCCATTACCCCGTGCGGCTGTGTTGACATTCATCAGAGCCTTAATTTCAAAAACCATTGCCGCGCCCGATGCCGGATGGCTGGTAATGGCATTAATGTGAGCAGCAATCATTGCGGAGAGTTTGTCGCGTGCAGGCTTATCGGACTGCTGAATCGGTTCGATGGTTGCAATTGTGAGTGAGAGACCACGTTCGAGAACAGCAAGCAGTAGAAAATCTTTGTTCTTAAAATGATGATATAAACTGGCTGCCGTCAAGTTGACACGCGCCGCAATATCTTTCATCGTCGTCGCATCATAGCCATGCTCACGTAACACATCTGCCGCCGCTTTAATAATATCATCACGATGGACTGCTTGGTCGGCTGGTTTACGCGCCACAAGAGACCCCTTATATGTATTTTAAGCCATAATTGAATCAAGATTAGATTATAAACTATTGAACAAGTGTGTCAAGCGATGGCGGCTGACTTGGACAAAGCACCTAAAGTAAGTCCGTGCAGAATGCCATTTTCGATAGACTTCACAAACACGCATATCTGACTATAATGCTACGGTATTGTCATGAGAGAACACACGAGGCAAGATTGAATAAAGACCGTTGGGCAACATATGACCTCATTTTTTTCGATTGCGATAGCACCTTATCCACAATTGAAGGTATTGACGAACTCGCTAAACTCAAGGGCAAAGAGGGGCGCGTTGGTCTATTGACAAATAAGGCGATGGATGGCGACTTAGACCTTTCAGATGTCTATGGCAAGCGATTACAGGCGATTCGTCCAACTCGTGGACAACTCAAAATTGTAGAAGAACGGTATGCTGAAACGATTGTCGAAGATGCACAAGAAGTCATTGCGGCATTGCACTTTCTCGGCAAAAAAGTGTTCATTATCAGTGGCGGATTGGTCGATGCTGTGCGCGGATTCGGACGGCGATTAGGAGTCGCGCCGCAAAATATCCGTGCTGTCGAACTGGAATACAATGAATTGTCGGGCGAATGGTGGCATTATCATGAACCGAAAATACAACATGAGCAACGTTATCTGGAATATATCGCAGACTCTTTGACCATTTCGAGTGGCAAGCCGAATATTATCAACGAACTTGCAGGGGATAGTCACGGGCGACGTTTCATGGTTGGCGATGGTTCATCAGACTTAGCGACTCAAACTGTGGTTGATTTGTTTGTCGGTTACGGCGGTGTCGTCTCGCGTGATAAGGTCAAAAATGAGAGCGCCGTTTTCATTCAATCGCTATCTATTGCCCCTGTTTTACCCTTAGTTGCTGGAAAATTGGGCTATGAAAAAGTCAAAAATACTGTTCATCAAGCAGTCTATGAAAAAGGCATCCATCTTGCCCTATCACAAGCTGTCCTATTCAAAGATACAACAAGCCACGAGACATTTACAAACACATTCAACATTCAGGAGTGACTATGACACAATTTAAGGGAATCATCTTCGATATGGACGGCACACTCGTTGATAGTGAAATCATTTGGCATCATGCAGAAGCTGAGTTATTTGCAGCACGCAATATCCCCTATACCGACGACATTCGGGAGCATATTATCGGGATGCGTGTTGATGAAATGTTCATCAAATTAGTTGATATGCTCAATCTAGATCACGCACCACAAGAATTAGAGGCAGAATTGGTTAAACGCATGTTGGAAAAAATCCCAACGATGGTCAAGCCCAAATCTGGCGCACAGGCGATTATTGAATGGACAGCCGCACAAAATATCCCCTATTGCATCGCCTCAAGCTCGCCTCTGTCAATTATTGAATCAACAGTCAATGCACAGGGTTGGGATGACTTGATTCCTCATTTGTACAGCGCAGATGATGTCCCCAAAGGCAAGCCTGCGCCCGATGTTTATCTTTATGCGGCGGAAAAATTGGGTGTGAATCCGTCCGAGTGTTTGGCGCTAGAAGATAGTCCGAACGGCGCAAAATCAGCAATTGCGGCAGGCATGACCTGTTATGTTGTCCCCGATTCGCATAGCAAGCCAGAGGCATTTGCCGCTATCACAGCGCACGTCTATTCATCGCTGGATGATATATTGGCGAAACTAAAAAACTGATATACTAGAATCAATCGGTAACAATGCGAGGTTATTCAATCATGGTCGTCCAAACGCTACCTATCCAAACAAGCGAAAAACACTACACCAAAGACCAATTCTTTGATTTGTCGCGTTTTTTTGATATGACCTATCAATACGAACTACGGGAAGGCTTAATTTACAAAATGCCCCCACCAAGTATGCTCCCTTCAATGATTGCAGCACGAATAATCGTTTACATTGGTAATTACCTCCTTGAACATGATATTGGGCATTTAACAGGCGCAGATGGAGCTTATGAGCTAAATAATGATAATACTTTAGAACCTGATGTTGGCTTTATATCGTATGAAAATCAGGCTCTAGCTAAAGAGACAGGGTTTGTCCCGAAAGCACCGGATTTGGCTGTTGAAGTTATATCGCCGTATGATTCAAAATCGCAGACTCAGGACAAAGCGGAAGTGTATTTATCAGCAGGGACAAAACTGGTCTGGATTGTCTATCCTAAAAGCGAAACAGTTGATGTTTGCCGATTGACTGAAAACAAGACAATGAAAATTACTGAAATGACCAAAGATGATATGCTGAGTGGTGAAGATGTGTTGCCCGATTTCACACTTGCTATCAAAAATGTTTTCGCTGTAAAGAAAACCGACTAAGCAATCAAATCACAAATGAAAACCTAAATGACTCAATACACCATCTTAATCGCTACCGAAGTCACCGAAGAGGCAAAAGCATTATTGCGTGCGGCAGATGATATTATCGTGAAAGAAGTCGCGCCGAAAACGGCGGTTGTGCGCGATAATCTACACGATGCTCATGCGCTCATCACCCGTGATGAGATGCGTGTCGATGCCCCAATGCTAGAACATGCCCCAAACTTAAAAGTTGTGGCGCGGATGTCTGTCGGCTTCCATAATGTGGATGTTGAAGCAGCGACCAAGCGCGGTATCCTCATCATGAATACACCGGGAGTCAGCGCGATTGCGGCTGGCGAACATACGCTTACACTGATGTTGGCAGTCAGTCGGCGTATTCCGACTGTCCATAATAGTCTACGCGAAGGTTACTGGTTGCTCGATAGAAGTCGGCAAGTCGGCACACAACTCTACGACAAAACAATTGGCTTAATTGGCTTAGGTCGTGTGGGAGCGATTGTTGCCCAACGTTGCCTCGCCTTTGGTATGACAATTCTTGCCTATGACCCCTACATTAGCGAAGATAGCGTCGATGACCGTATCCAATTAGTGGGGTTCAAAGAGTTGCTCCAACACAGTGATTTTGTCAGTTTACACGTCCCCCTCACCCGCGAGACAGAAGGCATGTTAAACGCAGAATCTATCGCACAGATGAAAATAGGCGCACGCTTCATCAACACAGCACATGGTCTCATTGTGGATGAACACGCCCTTGCCGAGGCCCTTAAATCGGGTCATTTGGCTGGTGCAGGGATTGATGCTTTCAGTGAAGAGCCACCCTATAATAGTCCCTTAATTGGTCTCGATAATGTAGTGCATACGCCGCATGTGGGCGACAATACCGTCGAGGCGACACAAGATATTTCATTGCGAGTCGTGCGTCAAGTGTTAGATGCGCTGCATGATAAAGATTATCGCAACGTGATTAATTTGCCGATGCTGCCGGGTGTCGATTATGAAACGATACGCCCCTACATGAGACTCGCGGAACGCATGGGATTACTCCTGCATTCCTTATCGCGGACTCCGATACGGCGTGTGGCGCTTGAGGTACGTGGCAACGACATGAGCGGACTCATCAAGCCACTGACTGTCGGTGTTCTCAAAGGCTTATTACAACCGATTCTTGGCGCGAAGGTTAACAGTGTCAATGCCCCACTACTGGCAAACGAACGTGGCTGGCAAATCACACAGGCGAAAGGGTTACGGGCGGCGGCATATTCTAATGTCATTAACCTACAAGTCACATTAGATGATGGCGAAATCATCACGATGACTGGCGCATTACTCGATAAATCGGAACCTTATGTGATTCAAATTAACCAATATCGCATGAATTTTGTGCCACATGGTCATTTATTATTGATGGGGAGCTACGATAAACCGGGTGTCATCGGGCGCGTGGGGACGTTACTCAGTGAAAATAATGTCAATATTGCAGGATGGTATACTGGACGGGCAGGACCCGGCGGCAACACGCTATCGGTTCTCACACTCGATGAGGCTTTACCGGAAAATGTTATCTATGAATTAGAGCAACTGGATTTTATCCGCCATGCTCATCAGTTATGGATAAATTCGGACTAGCAATCATCATCACAGGGCAACGCCTGAACATTAACAATATAATTCGCGGCTGTTCCGCCCAAATCCGAGATGAGAATAGTATACGGTGTTTCGCCATTTGCAGGTAGCACAGTCATATCAGTATCGACAAAACCCGCCCCAATGACACGTCCGCGTTCGTCAAAGACGGTTGCTGTAGCACGCGGCATTTGCACGTCTGCCGAGCCGCGATTTGAGATTGTGCCAATGATGAATAAGCCACCATCCGGCGTATACTGAATGTCATCCGTCCATGTCAGGACAGGCGCAGTAATCACTCGAATATCTTGTGGCTGAAAATCACTGCTGCCCACAATGACGGTATAATTGAGCGCATTAACAGGTTGCCCCTGCCCAAAACGAATACCAAAAGGCGCGAATCCGTCGGGTTCAATCGCGTGTCCCATGACAATATTGAGGGCATCGGCAACAGGTGTGCCATCGGCTGTCTGCAAAATCGCTCGAATCGGCACATTGGCAAGCGGTCTATCAGAATGATTCGCCACCTCGCCTGTCACAAAAAATACACCATCAAGCGTTGTCCATGTGGTGATATTCACGACTTCTAATTCGATAGGCGCAATCATCGAAAATATAGACATATCGGCAATCGGCAAATCGGCTTCTGCGCGTAATTCAAATGTGTTGATAAAGGTTTGTACTTGTGAGCGTTGTGTGGCATCTGTCGGCAGTGTAATTTCAATAATAGCCAGCAGCGTCCCGTTACGTTGGATAAATGTATTCACTTGCTGCGCTGCGCCGGATGGTGTTTGTCTGACCCCTGTGATGCGCCAACTGCCATCACCCATTGCTTGTCTATCTTGTTCAGAATAGCGTGCTAAATCGGGGCGAAATTGGCGCTGATACAAATCCATCAAGCCGCCAAGTTCATCTGCTACAATTGGACGACCAAAATTGACCGCATAAACTTGAACAACAGGCGCAGTGCTGTTCGGGGCAGAAAAAGATGCCGCCGCAAAAGAGGTATTCGCCTGTTCATACAATGACCATGTGCGCGGCAATAAAATACGAAATGCGCCGCTAGGATGGTCATAGACTGATGGCACAAGTTCAGGTGGTAGCGGAGTCGGCGCGAAAACAACAGCGCCTTCTGTACACCCGGCTAATATAAGCAATATTATCCATAGCCAAAATCGCAATCGAACCATGTGCTTCATCCCTATTACTTGACCAATTTAATTCTTGATGATTAGATTTGTGTTTTTCGGGCGCAATGCCTTGCGCCCCTACATAAAAACTTTTTTGGTCGTGTACTATATAGTAATTTCGTAACTGCTCAGGGGTATTGTAACGGAAATTGAGAAAAGATGGTACAATCTGAAACATGAATGAGATACGCGAGCAATT
>JAUZRW010000070.1 GCA_030950085.1 Anaerolineae bacterium | reverse complement strand
AACAGTTCACCTATCCATGAGAAAATGCCTAAAAATTCACCACGAAGGCGCGAAGGACACGAAGATAGGGTCAAAAAAGGCTAATTGTAGGGACTGGCTTCTGCCTGTCCGAAGGAATCTCACGGATAGCTGAATAGATACCTTAAACAAAATTCACGTTACTTATTGTAGGGACATGAAAGCTGTCCCTACATTACTCGAAACTCTAAGGCGAAAAGAGCCATCTTGACACTTAGTCGTTGACACTAGCTTGTGCTGTTTCGAGTGTATCTAGCACGGTGCGTGAAATTGAATTTAAGGGATTAGCAATCGTACCGGGTGCGCGCTCTATCAGCACTTCGATAAATATGGTATCCAGTTGGAACAATGCCACCGAACCATATAGCCCTTGTCCGAAAATGTGCGGTTGTGGGAAGTCCTCGTTCGTATTTTCATCATCGAGACCTTCACGAATCCCTTTGAAGCGTTCATATTGTGCTAAAGCATCTTCGGCTGTTGCAAACACGCCGATTGTCCACTGCATCGCGCCGCCTGTTTGTTCGCCATAGAAAACGCGAATCACATCACCCTCGCCAAAGTTTGAGGGAAATTCTAAACCATCGGAACGAGTCATATCGCGTGTCCAGATAGCATCACCCATGATTTGTTCGGGCATCGTCTCAAGGAAAGCATCAAGCAGGGCATTGCCTGTGACAGATTCTTCGACTTCAGCAACAACTTCCTCAGCATTACTCGCCTCAAGTTGCGGTTGTACTTCCTCAAAGAAGCGAATCGTTGCGCGTGCGAGTGGCACCAGTGGATTACCTTGTGTACTAGAAAATAGCTCAATGTTGACTTCGATAAACACATTATCAATCTGGAAAATCGCTAATGAGCCATAAGTCCCAGAGCCAAAGATATTGGGCAAAGGCATCGACTCATCGGGTTCACCGATTTCCAGTGGTTGACGAATACCACGAATGAATTCATAGTGTGCAGCCGCATCTTCGGGTGTATTGAAGACGGCAAAAGTCAAATTCATCTGACCGCCAGTTTGCTCATTGAAGTAGATCTTCGCTCCTGCGCCGTTGATAGCACGCGGAACAACATCTAAACCAGTGCGACTGAGACCACCGCTTAAATCGCGTCGCCACTCTACAGCACCTGCCGCAATACGGGCTGGGATAGCGGCAACGATAGTCTCTAGCGCCCGTTCATTAGCGAGAGCTGGGTCGATAAAATCTTCGGGCAAGGGTGTTGGTGAGGGTGTGGCAGTCGGTACAAGTGTATTTGTCGGCGAGGGCGTGATATCCAAATCATCAGGTGCAATCAGCGAAAATTGACCATCTACACAACCGGCTAAAACAGCTAATAATAGTAGAATACTCGGTAAACCTATCTGGTAAAGTCGTCGCATATTTTTCATGCCTAGTCTGCCCCTTCTGCTTCGGGGTCGAATAGCCGCAAACGCTCTGGCACTTCACCCGCCGTAATCATGCGTGCAACTTCCACTTCTGAGACATCTTCTTTGCGGAAGTCGCCCAGTTTACGTCCGCGTTGAATCACCGTGAAGCGGTCTGCGACTTCATGTACTTGACTGATATTGTGCGTGATGAAAATGACACCCATCCCTTTATCTTTTGCCGCATGAGTATAATCAAGTACCTTTTGTGTTTCGCCGACAGATAATGCTGAAGTCGGTTCATCGAGAATCAGCAACTTTTTACCAAAGTAGACGGCACGTCCAATCGCAATAGATTGCCGTTCACCACCGGACATTGTGCCGACTTCCTCTTCGGCATCGCGGATATGAATACCGACATCTCTTAGGGCGCTAAGGGTCGTCTCTGCCATCCGCTTCTTATCTAGCAGCTTGAAGGGACCAATGTTATAGGTTGGCTCTTGTCCTAGCCAAAAATTACGGGCGATACTCATCAGGGGTACTAATGCCAAATCTTGATAGACCGTCTCGATACCCAATTCACGGGCATTATGGGGTGAATTAATTTCTACCGCATTACCTTCAAAGTAAATTTGCCCTTTTGTGGGGATGTGATAACCCGTTAGCACTTTGATGAGTGTTGATTTACCCGCACCGTTATCACCTAGTAAGCCGACAATTTCACCGGCTTCGACATGGAAATCCACACCGCGTAAAGCCTGTACACTGCCAAAATATTTGTGAATATCCACCATCTCGACGAGGGCAGTGCTATTTCTCTCAACCATAATGAGGTCTCCTAATTCCCTTGTCTACCGCGTACTGCTGTATTGAGAATGACTGCGATGATAATAATCGCGCCGACGACACCTGCAAATGCGCGACTCGGAGCGCCAGAAAGGACAAGTCCGGTTTGTACCATACCGACGATTAAAGCCCCAAGCAACGAGCCGATAATACTCCCATAACCACCAGAGAGTAAGGCACCGCCAATCACGGTCATAGCGATGACTTGCAATTCCCATCCATCGCCTTTGAGGGGGTCTACACCGGGATTACGAGTCGTTTCATAGATAGCAGCAATGCCCGTGAGCGTGGCGACTAAGACGAAGTTAAAGACTTTGACAAAATTGACATTAATCCCTTGAGCGCGAGCCGCCCCTTCGTTGCCACCCACTGCGAAGACTGAATTTCCATACGATGTACTGGTCAAAATGACATGGAAGAACAAAACAAGAATGAACCACCAAACAATCGCCATGCGGAAGTTAGCATCTCGCGGCACTTCAAAGCTAAAGCCTTCGCCACCCAAGAGCATACTACCATCCCAGCGCCCATTGACAATATCAAAGAAGCCGACTTGTATTGTTTCTCCGCCCATGTGGAATAAAGTAATTGAGACTAACCAAAGCCCTGCAAGAGCAAGAATGACAGACACACTCACTGCAATCACGCCACTAACAAGTGTTGATGCTGTGCCAAAGTCGCCATTATCAGCCCGAACAGACCAGTTGTGTATAACACGCTGCCACAGCGTCGGTAGGACACGATAGGCAGTATAAGCAAGAATTGCCAAGCCAATCAGGGCTAAGACAACAAAAAACCATTGTGATAGAACAGTTATCGGTAGCGCGTCATGATGGTCGCTATAGCGCAGGATACGCCCACCCGCGATGCCTACGAGGACAAATGACCGAAACAGCAACATGGTTCCGAGCGTCACGATAAACGATGGGATGCGAGTCGTAACGAGGATAAAGCCATTGAAGAAACCGAGCAAAGCGCCGATGAATATCGCATAAAAGGCGGCAGGTAACGGTGACATTATCAGTCCGAAAATAGGGTCGCCCACAGTCATCGCTGCCATGAAGGTCATCGCAACCACACCCAGAATTGACCCGACGGATAAATCAAACTCACCGGAAATCATCAAGATAGTGACACCGATCGCAATGACTCCCTTTGAGGAAACATTGGTCAAAATCGAGGCGATGGAGGTTGGGCGTAAGAATAAATCAGTTGCCATGGTAAATGCCATAAAAATCGCCAGAAAACCGATAAGAGCGCCAGCACTCGGCGAGGTTGCCAATTGTGTTTGCAAAAACTTATGCGGCGGTAGGCTGATAGCGCGGCGTAAGTGATCCGATTCTTCTTCACCATGTCGCACGCTAAGATAGGCGAATAAAGGCAGCACAAATAGTAAAAGACCCGGCAGCAACCGTATCGCCTCCGGTGTGCGAATATTAGAGGTCGCATTAGGAAATTGTGACACCCATAACAATCCAGCCGGTGTTGCTATCAAGAAGCCAAGCAAGAAGAGTATCAAAGAATAACGTATCCGGATTGCGGGTAGTTTGCCGACAAAGCGCAACAAATCGGCATTCATAGATAATTGATAAACTATACCGATGGAGGCAATAAACATCAGCAATAAACCGCTATCCGCCACTCGCAACTCAGTGATATTGACACCTTCTGACGGGGCTGGAATTGACAACAGTTTGATATAAGTGGGAATAATGACACTCAAGATGAGTGCTAAACCGATGAAAATTGTGATGAATGTGAGCCATCGCGCCCAAGCAAGCCCTGCTTTTTCACGCTGACTTAAACCGCTAAATGTGCGAAGAGCGGCTATCCCATAAATGAGGGACAATATGATGACGGCATATTCAATCCAATTTTTATTGCTACGAAGAATATCGACTCGTTCCCCTAATGGCAGCCAACCGAGCAATATCAGCGCCGCAACCGCAAATGCTAGAATACCCAATCCTAGTGTCAGGTAGGTGACAAGGGGATTAACATCAATATTTTCTCGTTTATCTATTGTTGCTTGCATAGGCTAATTCCCTAAAAACAACTTTCTATGTTAACAGAACATCTAACGTCAAATAGTTCTGCCAATAGGTGGTATTGTAAGGTTCGTAGGGTGCCTGCGTGCGCTCCCGAACAGGCGACCACACAGGGTTCGCCCCTACACATAAACTGCTTTTTGAGTAATGTCAGTTATTGAACGTGATAAGAAAATATCTGTGCAGTAATACGGGCAGGAACAATCCTACCCGTATCAACTCGTCTAACTTGAAACTTAACGATAACCGGCTGCTGTCAATTCAACAATCGCATCAACATTGCTGCCGTCAATGACACCAGGACCTGTTAGGATGTCGCCACCCGGAGCCATAGCGAATTGGCTATTGAGGTACAGCCACATAACAGTTTCAAAACCTTGTAGGTACGGTTGTTGGTCAATCGCCTGTAGCAAGAAGCCACCCTGAATCATCTCATAGATTTCCGAACTGGTATCGTGCGTGGTGGCATAAATTTCACCAGGCATACGACCAGATTCTTGGAGATACAGATTGAATGAACTGGCGGGGTTAGGACCAAGGAAGAATGCTGCATTGGTATCGGGATTTGCTGCGAAGTAGTCACCCAACACGCCAGCCGATGCGGTCACATCGTTGTCGATGGTCAGACGATTAACTGGAATGCCAGCCTCTGCGAAGACACTCTCAACGCCAGAACAACGGGCTTCGAGACCACTATGACCGACTTCTTGAATCGGGCAGACTGCGCTATTGATAGTCACGCCATCGGCAGCAGCAGCAGCCAAGACACGATTAGCATTGGAACGACCACCGAGGAATTCGTTGGCACCAATGTAGAACAGAGTATCGAGAGCTTCTGCTGTTCCTGCATTGGGGTCAGCCGTATTGAAAACAATCACGGGGATACCGGCTTCTGAGGCACGACCAACAGCATCACGAATGACTTCTGGGTTCGGAACAGTTGTACCGATACCGTCATTTTCGCGTGCTAGGGCATCATCCCAATAACCAGCCATATCATCCACACTGTCTACAGGGTCAGCTAACCATTCACAATCAGCATCTAATAAGGCACAAGCATCGTCCATACCTTTAATCACAACAATCCAGAAGGGATTGCCGACACCACCATGGCTTACCATGCTGAAAACGAGTTGGTCATCTTGTGCTGCTGCACCACCAAAACTCGCCAAGATAATACCCATGATGATAAGAACTACTGGGACTAAACGAAACAACTTCTTCATAGGAAAACCTCCAAAGATTAAACAATATTGTCTTGAGCAACTAGCACTCATTAAGACCAAAAATACAAGGTAAAGCGACCTACACTGTGGAATTATATCCAATTTAATCTAATCAGGCAAAAAGCCATTTTCTAGGGTATAATTTATTTCTATTAGGGCTGTACCCCGTTGGATGCCCTGTTACTTGATTACTTTACGTCGTCTATCGTGACGCGCCGACCGGTTTGATGACTCCGCACCGCCGCATCAAGCAGCCGTTGAATCCGTGCGCCATCGTCTAAGGTAGGACTCGTTTCTTCATCATTCACGATGGCAGAAATGAATTGGCGAATCATGAAATTCTCTTTGCGGAACAAATCTTTATAGGTGTTATGAACCGTATCGCGTCGTGCATTGCCCCAAATGTGGTCAGGAATAGGCAAGTCTTGCGGCACACCCTCACCCACTCTCGCGCCTTTCACCTGTTGTACAGTATTCCAATCGGTATAACTATACAGTGTCCCCTCTGAACCGTGAAATTCCATGTGATGGGTTTGTCCAAAATGGGTATCTTCATAGCACACCGCCGTCACATGAATGACACCGTAAGCACCGTTTTCAAACTCAAGTGTCACGATAGCCGTATCATCACCCACTTCGTAGAGCCTGCCATCCGGCGTTGTTGCAGGACGCTCAACCACATGCCCCAATTGACACGACAAATGCTTAATCGACCCATAGAACCATTCTGCCAAATAGAGAAAATGCGACCCTAAGTCCCCGATAACACCGGCACCCGATTTTTCGAGATTGAAGCGCCACATATAATCGCCATCACGGGCATAACCCGTATAGTAGCGCATATTCAGGTGATACGGTGTGCCGATATAGCCACTGTCAATCAATTCTTTGAGATAACGGGCCGTCGGCATAAAGCGATAGGTGAAGGGGACAAGATGCTTAACTCCTTTTTCGCGTGCTGTATCTGCCATCTTTTTTGCATCCCCATAATTGAGGGCAATCGGTTTTTCACACAAGACATGCAAGCCGTGTTCAAGCGCCTTCATCGTAATCGGATAGTGGGTATCATTGGGTGTCGAGATAACAATGGCGTTGATATTGCCACTGTCAATCATTTCGTTGTAATCGGTGTAAACATGGGGAATATGCCATGTCGTCGCCATTTTTTTGGCATTTTCAAGATTACGCCCACAAATTGCCGTTATTTTCGCGTTGGGATGGCTGGCAATCGCTGGCAGGTGCATCGCATCCGCCCACCAACTTGTCCCCACCACACCGATAGAAACTGAATCACTTGTCATAAAAATCAATCTTTCGGTACAATACAGGTCATTAAACGTACACTATTGTAAGTAATCGTTGCAGACAACGCAAAGTTTTATAGGTGGAAACCCTCATGATGAACTTTTTTCAATCACAACTTTTTGAACGGATTATGTTTACGCTAGTTGTTGTCGGCTTATTGCTCGGCATCTATAGCGCCTACAAGGTTATCACTATCAGCCTCACACTCAACAATAATATTGCCCAACAAATCCGTGATAGTGGCGAGGAACTCGAAATTCAATCGATAGCCGAAGGGCGTGGGCTTGTTGCTGCGGATATTGAGCGCCGTGAATTGGTCAAAGAACGCGCCCAGATGACGATTGCAGGTGGGATTGGTCTCGCATTATTGGGAATCGGGTGGCTCGGCTATGATTTTCTCAACCATCGTCGCAAAAAATCCAATGTGGTACAAGCGGCGCAGGTCTAAAAAGTCTAAAATAAAGAAGGTGATGCCGTGTCCGAACAAACCCCACGTTATTTACAAAAAGTGGTTGTTCCGATTTCTAATCCGGCGACTGTGCCGCATATGTTACAACTCGCATCTTCATTGATTGACCCCGATGATGATGATAGTCGTGTTTATGCCCTCACCGTCTCAATAGAAGGCGAATCCACCAGTGAACGGCTGAGTCACATTGAGCCGATTGTCAATGCTTTTATTTCACAGGGGCATCGGATTGAACTCGTCACACAAATTGCCAGCAGCATCACACGCGGGATTTTGGATGGCGCACGCGAACATGGGGCAGAGGCTCTCATTTTGGGCGTGCATAAGCCCGATAAAGGACAGGTCAAGCTGGGGTCATTGGTCGAAAATATCATTGAAGCCGCGCCCTGTAATGTACTGGTCTATCGTCCGGCAGAATCTGTTAAATTTGACTGTGTTGCTGTTCCCATTGATAACAATCGTAGTAATCAAGCCGCTTTGCGGACAGCCTGTTTGCTGGCGAAAAGCAATGAAGCGATTTTCTCGCCACTCTATATTCAACGTGATTACACCTATCGCAAAGATAAAGAGCAAGCGATTCGGGCTACATTAGATATCTTAGACCCGCATCTCATCAAAAAAGATATTATTCACGGGCGCGACCCTGCCGCACAGATTTTACGACAAGTGGATGACAATGATTTACTCGTGTTGGGATTTTCGCAAAAGTCGAATCTTGATAGCCAGCTTGAAGGCGATTTAACCAGTAAATTACTCAATGATGCGCCGGGACCCGTTTTAATTGCATCGCAGATTTTCCAAGAGCGTGGCACAGTCGTTGGCACACTGCAACGCACACTGCAACACTGGAATCCGGCAATGACTCAGGTTGAGCGCAATGAATTGGTCTGGCAAGCGCGTAAAGCAGCCAGAGCCGGCATTGATTACTCGATGCTGATTTTGCTTTCGGCAGCTTTAGCCTCAATTGGCTTGATGCTCAATAGTGTCGCCGTGATTATTGGGGCGATGCTGGTTGCGCCCTTGATGTCTCCGTTGGGCGCATTGGCGACAGGACTCGCTACAGGACAACTCGATATTACCCGTCGCGCTGTTGTCACACTGCTTCAAGGTGTCTTACTGGCGCTGATTATCTCTTTTGTGATGGGTTCGGTCTTGCCACTCGATACACCCACAAGCGAGATGTTAGCACGCGGGAATCCGTCAATGCTTGATGCAGCAGTTGCCCTTGTTTCGGGATTGGTTGCGGCTTTTGCTATTGCTCGCAAAGAGATTCCGGTGGCACTGGCAGGGGTGGCGATTGCTGCCGCGTTAATGCCGCCAGTTTGTACGATTGGCTTAGGATTAGCACTTGGCAATCCATCCTTAGCTGGCGGCGCGACCTTGCTCTTTTTGGCGAATATTCTCTTTATCGTTGTCGCACAAAATGTCATTTTCTTGTGGATTGGGATGCGTCCCGGTAGACGACAAGTGACGCGACGTGGTGTGACTGTCTGGTGGACATTGATTCTGGGCTTGCTGGTGATTGTGTTATCTCTGATAATTGCCCTCAGCCAACGGGCGGGTATTGAACAAGATGTGCGTGATTATCTTTTAACACAATTACCCTTAGCACAATTTGTCGATATCGAGACCGATGATTTAGCCGATAATGGCTTGGATGTGACGCTGACGGTTCGCGCCCAAGAAGCGATTTCTGCCCAACGAGTCGGTGAATTAGAAGATGATATATCATTAGCATTTCGTCGCCCGATTGACTTAGAAATCGTGACATTGTTGGCGGTCAGTCCGCGTGATAATCTTGAACAAGTCATGCTCGATTATTTACGCGATACGATGCAGGTGGCACGAGTCGATTCGCTGACTATCACTGAGGGTAATGCGACCTTTTTTGTAGAAGCGACGGTTCGTTCTGAGCAAGAGATTACGCCGCAAGAAATCCAACAAGCAGAAGAAGCCTTGTCAATACAACTGGAACGTCCGGTGCGCTTTTTCCTTGTGGTACAACAATTCGTCACATCCGATACGCCACCAGAAGAAACCGAGGAAGCCGATTCAAATCCAGCACCGGAAAGCACGGACGAAGCCGATTCAGAGTGAAACAATGAAGATGCTATGAATGGCGCTCACAAAAATATTATGATGCAGAAGGATATAGAAATATGCGTTTAGATGGCAAAGTTGCCCTTGTGACAGGGGCAGCGCGTGGAATCGGGCGTGGGATTGCGCTCAAATTTGCGGAAGTGGGCGCAAAAGTTGGTATTGTTGATTTGCGCGAGGCGGATTGTCAGGCAGTCGTTGATGAGATTACGTCAAGTGGCGGTCAAGCCATCGCTCTTGCAGCCGACATTCGAGATGAGGCACAAGTTCAGGCGGCAGTTACGACACTGCACGAAACATTTGGCGTGTGTACTGTGTTGATGAATAATGCGGCGGTCATGCCTGCCGGACGCATTCACGAAACATCGCCAGAAGATTTTGACCATTGCCTTGCTGTCAATTTGCGCGGCACGTATTTGATGTGTCGGGCAGTGATTCCGACTATGTTGGAACATGGTAGCGGCAGTATCATCCACATGGCAAGTATCACAGGGGTCTTGGGTTTGCCGGGTATTGCGGCTTATTCTGCCACGAAAGGCGCATTAATCGCACTCGCACGGGCAATGTCTACTGATTATGCACGAGATGGCATCCGTACTAACAGCGTCGCCCCCGGCACCATTGATGCGCCGATGCTGCATGATTTTGTCGCGGCACAATCTAAACCCGAAGATATTCGGCAGCAATTCGATGATATGCACCCCATCGGGCGTGTCGGGCGCATCGAAGAAGTAGCGAATGTTTGTCTTTTTCTAGCATCCGATGAATCGAGTTTTGTCACGGGTTCAAATTACGAGGTCGATGGCGGATTGAGTTCTAAAGGCACACAACCACAAGATTAGACTTATCCCATTAGGTGTGATAAGCACAGAAAACGTGTGTTTTGAGCTTATCCATGCTTCGCGTTAGTTAGGAAGGTTGTTTCATGCTTTTATCTATCGACAATATGGATACTTATTATGGTCTGAGCCATATTCTCTTTGGGGTATCCCTGCAAGTCAATCAAGGCGAATGTGTCTGCTTGATGGGACGCAATGGTGCGGGCAAAACGACAACCTTCCGCAGTATTATGGGTCTTGCCACGCCAAAATCAGGCACGATTCACTATCAAAAGATGGCAATTCACGGTAAAACTGCCCACGACATTGCACATCTTGGTATTGGTTTTGTACCAGAAGAACGCGCTATCTTTCCTGATTTAACAGTGTGGGAGAATCTTGATGTTGCCCGTAAACCGAGCGTGGATGGCAAAACAAGATGGACATTGGAGCGTGTTTATGACTTTTTCCCACAATTAGCCCAACGGCACAATCAACTCGGTGGAACGCTCAGTGGTGGCGAACAACAAATGCTAACCATTGCCCGTACCATGATGGGGAATCCACATTTGCTCTTATTGGACGAACCATCGGAAGGACTTGCCCCCCTCATTGTCAAATCTATAGGAAAACTGATTCGGCAGATTCGCAACGAAGGGATTACGATTTTACTGGCAGAGCAAAACACCCATTTTGCGCTCGATTTATCGGACCGTGTGTACATCATTGATGATGGACGTATCCGTTATTCTGGCACAGCACAGGAAGTCAAGGCGCATCCCGATATCATCCGGGAATATCTAGCAGTGCATCAATAAAGTTGTTTCGAGTGTTTTGAGGCGTTCATTCGGTTTACGCACCGACGATTTAGCTCAAGAAGAAACCAGTGATTAATAAGCCCTAAGTCCCCCTCCTTGATGCTTCGGAGAGGGGGATGAATTGCTGATGATGCGCTAAACGTCAAATTCAACACCCTGCGCGAGAGGCAGTGAGGTGGAATAGTTAATCGTATTGGTCTGACGGCGCATATACCCTTTCCACGCATCCGAGCCAGATTCACGTCCGCCGCCGGTTTCTTTTTCCCCACCGAATGCCCCACCAATTTCTGCGCCACTGGTGCCAATATTGACATTGGCAATCCCACAATCTGACCCTTGCACGGATAAGAAGCGTTCGGCAGTCAGCAAATTATTGGTAAAAATTGCACTCGATAAGCCTTGCGGCACATCATTATGGATAGCAATCGCCTCATCAATGCTGTCATAGGTCATGATGTAGAGAATCGGCGCGAAGGTCTCTTCACAAACAAGGGGGGTCTGTTGTGGCATTTTGATAATCGTCGGCTCAACAAAATTAGCCCCTTTATCGGGAATCGCATTGCCACCGACTAGCACTTCACCGCCATCAGCTTTAGCAGTCTCAATCGCAGTGAAATAATTTTGCACTGATTTTTCACTGACTAAGGGCCCCATCAAGACAGCATCATCCATCGGATTACCAATCGGCACAGTTTTATATGCCTTCACGAGACGCTCTGTCAATTCATCGACAATAGAATTGTGGGCGATGATACGGCGTGTCGAGGTACACCGTTGGGCGGCTGTCCCCACGGCACCAAAGGCGATACCACGTACTGCCAAATCGAGATTTGCATCTTCGGCTACGATAATACCGTTGTTCCCGCCCAATTCCAGAATCGCCCGTCCGAGTCGTCCAGCAACCGCTTTGGCAACATGTCTGCCAACCCGAATCGAGCCTGTGAAGCTAATGAGGGGCAAGCGTTCATCGTTAATCATGCGCTCGGCAACATTCTCGTTATCGCCAATTGTCAGCGTAAACACACCATCGACCCCATGGTCTGCCATTACTTGGTTACAAATGTGTTGAACGGCAACGGCTGTTAAGGGGGCAGAGGGTGATGGCTTCCAAATCATGGTATCACCACTAACGGCGGCTAGAGCAGCATTCCACGCCCAGACTGCTACCGGAAAATTAAAAGCAGTGATGATTCCAATGGGACCTAGTGGATGCCATTGTTCATACATACGATGTCCGGGACGTTCAGAGTGCATCGTCAAGCCGTATAATTGGCGCGAAAGCCCAACCGCAAAATCACAAATATCAATCATTTCTTGCACTTCACCGAGTCCTTCGGTACGGATTTTGCCAACTTCTAGTGTGACCAATTCGCCTAGCGGTTCTTTGTAGTCGCGTAGGGCATTGCCTAAATCACGGATGACATCACCGCGTTTGGGGGCTGGCATCATGCGCCAAGATTTGAAGGCATCGGCGGACTTATCAACAACCTTATCATAGCTAGTTGTTGTCCCCATGATAACCGTAGCAATTGGCTCACCTGTGGCGGGATTATAAGAAACCAGTTCCGCACCATTGGGGTCAGTCACCCAACCATCAATACCACTACAAATACCCGCATTTACGTCTTGGATATGTAATTTTTCAAGTAATGCTTTCATTAATCAACGAACTCCTCATGTATATGGTTTATCTGCCTATGATACAAGTTGAAAGCCCTAATGTGCAGAATCAAAAAAAGCGATAATCAATATCGCCCTTTAGCTGTATTTGAATTTGTGGCTAACGATTGACGAAACGATAGCCGACACCACGCGATGTAATGATATATTCGGGTTGGGTCGCATTCACTTCTAACTTTTGGCGTAGATAATGAACATACAATTTGAGGCTATCAATCGCATCGCCATATTCTTCACCCCATGCTTGCGTGACCAACTCTGTCCGTGTGACAACGCGCCCCGCATTGCGAACCAGCACAGCCAGAAGGTTAAATTCTTTAGGGGTCAGATGCTTCAATTCATTGCGAACCCACACTTCCCGATTCATGAAATTGATACGGAATTCACCGTCATCAAAGACCAATTCTTCGCTCATATTAGGGCGTGGACTACGGCGTAGATGAGCGCGAACACGGGCAACCAATTCGTCGTTGTCATGGGGTTTGGTGATATAGTCATCTGCGCCCATTTCTAAACCACGAACCACATCTTTCACATCGCTACGGGCAGTGAGGAAAACAATCGGCACATCGGACATTTCGCGCAGACGCTTGCAGATTTCCCACCCATCCATATCGGGCATCATAATATCGAGCAAGACCAAATCGGGTTGATAGCGATAGGCTTTCCGCAAACCATCTTCCGCACGAATAGCTTTGATAGTTTCAAAACCACGCTTTTCTAGCAAGATACTGATGAGGTCTACAGTGGGTTCTTCATCATCAATGATGAGGATTTTTTCGGGCATAATGGATGACTCCTGTGTGTGCGTAAACGGTACACAAACAAACTATTACAATTCACAAACTCACTATATCACGCTAGGTTAGTTTCACACAAGCAAAATCCCGACTTATTTACATGATTTGGTATTTATTCAGTACGAGTGTCGTATGATTTTGGTTGATATCGCCTATTTAGACCCCAATTTCGTTAATTTTCGGTTGCTAACCAAAATAAATATCTTCATTTCAAATTTATAACAATCTCCGTTAAACCCCGCAAAGTTGCCACCATTCGATACAAAATGCCTGCGACTGTCAGTTATTGATTCCGCGAAGACAAGATCGCTGTCATTTGTTGTGTATCACTAGGTTGTCCCGAAATGTTAGCAGGTGCGACAAACGGCAGTGTAAAAGCGAAGGTAGTCCCCACTCCCACCTCAGAAACCACGGTCAACTCTGTGCCATGTTGCTGAACAAGGAATTGTGAAATCGGCAAGCCTAAGCCCGTGCCTTCAATGCCGTGTTGTTTCGCGGCTTTTGTGCGCTCAAATGCTGCAAAGAGAATATCCATCTCATCTTGTGGGATGCCTAGCCCTGTATCATGCACACTAAAATGGATGCCATTTGCCACCTTAAAGACCTTAAGTGTGACCGTACCTTTTTGTGTAAATTTGATAGCATTACTCAAAAGATTGTTTAGCACTTGTCGGATACGGCGCGAATCCATCGGGATATCGGGCAAATCGGCTTCAATATCAACATACAGTTCGACCTCTTCCTTGCCTTCCATGGTATCAAGCAAGGCTTTTCCATTATCAACCGTATCTTCAAGCAAGGTATCCACTTCATTGTATTGAATGAAAAGTTGCATTTCGCCCGCTTCAATCTTACTCACATCTAGCAAATCGTTAATTAAATAGAGCAGATGCTCGGCACTACGAACTGTTTGATTCAAACGATTCACTTGGTCATCTGAGACATCACCAAAAGCTCCTACGCGCATAAAGTCCATATTGTTGATAATGAGATTTAGTGGTGTCCGCAATTCGTGTGTCACACTAGCAAGGAAGCGTGTTTTCACTTCATCAGCGCGACGAGCTTCATCCACGGCAGTCTGCAATTGAATAAATAGTTGGGCATTACGCACGGATGGCGATACGAGATTCGCAAAAAGTGTCAAGTAGCGTTGGTCACTGATTGTAAATTTTTCTCCGCTTCGTGGGCGACCTACAACGGCTGCTCCAACCGGTTGACCTGCGAACATCAAAGGCGCACAAACCCCACGGATAAAGAGAATCGTCTCATCCTCAGAAAGCAACAGGCGATGTTCATAATGTTCATAATCATCGACAATTACTGGTTTGCCCTGCTGGATAGCTTGTCCAATGATGCCTTCATCAATATTAATAATTTGTGTCCCATCCCCTTTTCCACGATACACATCATTCGTTGCCACCAATTGCAGATGTTGTTTTTCTGGTGTTAGCAACCAAATAGCGCAATATGTCGCCTCGAAGAGTGTTAAAACACGTTCAATAAAGGCATCTAATACCGGACGCAGTTGTGTTTCGTTGACCACAGAAAGTGACTCATCATAAACAGCACGTAGTTGGATAGCATTCTCTTCCGCCCGTTTTTGGGCGATAGCCAATTGCTTCGTGCGTTCATCAACCCGTTCTTCTAGTGTGCGACTCCATGAGTGCAGTTCATCATAAGAGTCTTTCAGCCGACTCCGCATACTATCCATCGCATTAGAAAGATTGCCGATTTCATCTTTTTTATCTTGATGGAAGACGACATAACGCATATTCCCTTCTCCGATTTCAGTCGCCGAGCGCCCCAAATCAACTAAGGGCTGCACCACTGAACGGTCAATAAAGCGATTCACAGCAATCAGCAAAATAATCAAGCCGGTAGCCGCTACAAGGATAATCGGCACTAGCACTGTATTCGGTAATACTGGAATTTCATTTTCGGGTAGCACATCAACGATAGACCAACCTGTGCTATCGAGATGATTAATAGCAAATAAGCCTGTATTGCCATTGTTGAATGGGTCAGCATGGGAGAACAAGCCACTCTCATGGCGGTGTTCTTCAGTATGAGCATCAAAAAGGCTGCGTATAGTGCGACTAATATCTGATACTTGCGGTACATTATGTAAAGAAAGGGGAATGTTATTTTGGTCAACGAGGATGACATAGCCATGCTCAGTCTCCGTCAGTAACCCTCTATTATTGAGGGCATTTGTGACGATCCCGTGCAAAATACTTAGTGGGATATCAACCCATAGGACACTATCGCCCTGCTCATGGCTATAGGGATACACAAAAGAGAGGACAGGTTGCTCTAAGTCGTCGTTGTAGGGTCTCGCTTGCTGAAACCACAGTGCCTCACCTGTTTCATAAGATTGACGGATAATCGTATTGGTTGGCAAATCACGAACTTGCCGAAAGACACGCCAAACATAATTAGCTTGGTTAATAGGATTTTCAAAAAATAAAACTCCCACAGATTGGTCAGGGCGCACAATCGAGATGCGTGAAATGAGGGCTTGGTTATCCATTGCTTCGAGTTGAGCGAGAAGTTGGGCACGAATCAAGCTAGCATCTTCTAAGTCTTCAACATCGCTCATGGCTGCACTGAGATTCTCTACATTGTCAATGAATGTCGAGAATAGCGCGTCGAGTTCAGCAGTGGTTTCGGTATTTTTAACGCTAAAACGCTCAATTGCTTGGTTTCGTAGCGCAGATGAGGTGCTGAGATTCGCCAAAATCAAAACAATCATCAAGACAATAAAATTAATACTAATGACAATAACATTGAGCCGACTACTCAACCCTCGTTGTGCAAACATGATGATAAACTCCACCCAAATCTGCTCGATTATTGCGACTATTATGACCTAAAAATTAAAAAATAGCGAGTTACTAAAGTTATGCGCTTTTCTGTTTTGCAGCCATTTTCTATCACTGAGGGTTAAAACCACTCAGCTATCCAAAAGCCATGCCCACTAAAAGGGGCAAAAAAGCAGGTCAGAGCGCCTTTTAGTGCGCTTCCTGCGCTATTGGTTTGCCAAATGCTT
>JAUZRW010000007.1 GCA_030950085.1 Anaerolineae bacterium | reverse complement strand
AGACCTTTTGCAGGGCTTGTCCAATGCTATCTATGGTGCGGCACGCTCTTAGCCCTCACTTCGTCTTTTTATAACACTTTATAACGAAAAGTAGCTCTCGACATATCGCCGTAGGCTACTTTAATGTGCCAAAGTCTAGGTGGGACGTATGACGATGCGCCCCATTTGAACACGATTAATGCGCCAATGCCTCTAAGTCGTCAATCGTACTTTCGAGCAGATTGACCGCCTCTTGCAAGGTTTCAGCATCAAAGGCTAATTTGACTCCGGCAGCTTGGTATAATTCGGGCAACGTGACTGTCCCACCTAATGCTAAGGCACTGCGATAATCATCAAGCGCCGATTGCTGGTCTTGGAGTGCTTTCGCCCAAACTTGGACAGCGCCCAATTGTGCTAGACCATATTCCACATAATAGAAGGGTCTGCGATAGATATGGATTTGTCGCCGCCAACGATTCTTGATGAACTCTTCGTGTCCACTATAATCAGCATTCTTCATGAAGCGCCCCCATAATTCCAGCCATTTCTTATCACATTCGAGGGGGTCAGTAGCGAGGTCATGGTTCGTATAAATCCAGTGTTGGAAAGCGACCACGACAGCCATATACGGCCAGAAATCAATAATGCCTTTGAGATGGTCAGCACGGAAACGCGACGCATCTGCTTCACTGAAATAGCCGCCTTTATCTTCGGTCAGATAGGGTGAGGCGAGTAATTCCATCGCCATAGAAGCCACTTCGTTAAATTCCATCGGCGCACGTTGTTGCTGCATGAGGGGCAAATTGTAGCTTGCGAAGCCATGTAGTGCATGACCGACTTCATGGAGCAATGTCCGCACATCGCCATCTAGCCCGACAGAGTTCATGAAGATGAACGGGCGTTTCGTCACAAGAAACCCTGTGCAGTAACCGCCCGGTGCCTTGCCTTTACGATTATCCAAATCCAGCAATTTTTCGTCGATCATCATTTTGAATTGTGCGCCAAGTTCCGGGTCCACTTGCTGGAAAACAGATACGCTCTTGCTCAGAAATTCATCCATTGTTTCATAAGGTACAAGCGGTTCACGTCCCTGTTCATCAACGGCGACATCCCAAGGCGCTAATTTGTCGAGACCCATTTTGACGCGCCGACGCTCTGCCATACGCTCTGCTGCCGGAACAACCACCTGCTCAATAGCATCCACAAATTGCAGTGCCTGTTCAGGGCTATAATCGTGGCGGTTGAGGTCTTTCCAAGTATAAGACCGAAAATTATCAAAGCTCGCATTTTGCGAAATTTGCTTGCGTAAATCCATATATTCACGCCAAATCGCATTGAGTTCCTCAAAATCTTGTGCGCGACGCTCATTGGCTAGACGAAAGGCTTTTTCACGCTTATCACGGTCTGTATCTTGCATGACCTTTCCCAACTGAGTCAGTGTAATTTCTTCGCCTTCCCATGTGACAGTTTGTGCGCCAAGAATCTTATTGTAGCGATTGGCAATATCGTTCTCTTGCACGGAAAGCGGTACATTGTCTTCGCAGAAAATTTCGACATCGGTTTTGATATTTCGCATTGGAATCTTGAGACTAGCCGGTTCAAGTCCGCTTGCGACTAATTTTTTCTGAATTTGAAAATTGACACGCTGCACTTCGGGGTAAATCTCACCCACAAAGCGCATATAGGCTTTTTCAGCCGCTTCATCGGTAGTATCAATATCTTTGGCAACATGCAAACGCGAAAATACTTCGGAAAACATTGACCCCACTGTTGACCAATTTTCTAGCCATGTGTCGATGGTGTCTGCGCTGAGGTCAGTGTCTTGCAGATGGTCAAAATAAGGTTGCCAATCTGACCATGCCCACTGCTTCGGCTCATCAACAGTTTTAGGGAAATTTTCAAACATTCTAACTCCTTAATCCTTCAATATGCTTTGGTTGTATGGTTATTGCAATTCTGCCAATTGGGAAAAAATCGGCTCGATTGCGTGATAAGCATTCTCGAACACAGCCAATAATTGACGATAAACAGCGTCATTTTCGGGATTCGGGTGAATGGTATTCGTCACGGGATTCATGCGTTCGGCAATGCTAAAATCAGGATACAATCCCACACCGACACCGCCGACAACCGCAGCCCCCATAGACGTTGCAGATTCTAAAATGGCGAGCCGTTGTAGAGGAACACCATAAATATCTGCCATAATACTGCTCCAAAATGGGCGGCTAACACCTCCTCCAATAGCTCGAATACTATCTATCGTGACCCCTTGATTTTGCATTGCTTTGAGAATGACACACAGGTTAAATGCGACTCCTTCCATTACGGAGCGCACCATATCGGCTCGTGTGTGGCGAATCGTTAAGCCGAGAAAGACTGCCCGTGCATCAGGATTCCAGCGTGGCGCACGTTCTCCCAGCAAATAGGGCAAAAAGAGTAAATGATTCGCGCCGGGTGGCGATATCTCAGCAACAGCATTGAGTAGCGTATAAGCACTGATTCCCAAATCTTGCGCCGCTTGCTGTTCTAGTGGGGCAAGTTGGTCGCGCACCCATTGATAAGCTGCCCCTGCGGTTTGCATTGTCCCCATAGGGATGAATAAATCAGGTACAACATGCCCAAATGTGACTGTTCGCTGCTGTGGGTCATAAATTGGCTTGCGCGAAGTTCTTGCTATCCATGCCGATGAACCAACATAAGTATAAGCGATATTTTCTCGTACAGAACCCGCTCCCACAGAAGCACATGCCCCGTCACCGCCCCCGATAACGACAGGGATTCCACGCGGCAATCCCATTTCTGTGGCAACATCTGGGAAAATCTCGCCTGCGATATCTATCGAACGGCGAATTTCTGGCAATTTATCGCTATCTAAATCAGCCGCTTGTAATATCGCGTCTGACCATTTTCCGCCCTCAAGGTGATAGAGATTCATACCGCTTGCATCGGATGGGTCAGTTACAAATTGTCCCGTCATGCGCGCAATGATGGCATCTTTAGCGTGCATGAATTTGTGTGTTGCTGCAAATATATCGGGTTGATGGTCGCGTATCCATAAAATTTTAGGGAGCGAATACGCCGCACTGAGGCGATGCCCCGTAATACGATAAACATCTGCTGGACTGATACGTTCGGCAAGCTGATTGACTGCATCGGTTGCGCGTTGGTCAGCCCAGATAATCGCCGAGCGTAAGGGTTTAGCGGCTTTATCGACTGCGACAACGCCTTGCATTTGCCCACTGAATGTCACACAAGCGATTTCGTCTCCCCGAACATGACTTTCAGCAAGTAGTTGGCGTGTTGTGCTGATGACAGCTTGCCACCAATCATCGGGATTTTGCTCTGCCCAATTGGTTTGAGAATAATCTGTATCATAGCCAAAAAATGTTGTGGCGTGTAATTGCCCCTCTTTATCGTAGAGTGTGGCTTTGTTGCCGGTTGTACCGAGGTCATGAGCGATAATATATTGTTTCATGCCCCTTGCCCTTTGCGATAACGTTCAAATTCATCGGTACTACTCAGATACAATCTAATTCTTGATGATTGCTGTGTCACAGTGTACTCCACAGTTATTAGCGGTCTGCTTTGCGATAAACGAATTTTAATCCAGACCATATTGTATCAACTGCGGCGATTTTCAGTGGACATCATGTGTCCTTAGCTACTCAAAATGTCAGAAGATATGGCGCAAAATTTTCTTAAATCATTGTACAAAATTAAAATAGATACTGCAAGCAAATCTCAATCGAATAGTTAATTTTCATGGTATATATTGTGAGCCATAATTTAGATTATTCGTTTATAATCAATCTATCATGAACCATCTTTGCTGATATGTTCTGCTCAGAGACTGTTTGAATATTCGCAATATAAGGCATCGAAAGGGTTTCAAACCCTCCCCTACACATGAAAACAAGGTTCAAATGTAGGGGCGCGATCTGTGACCCGCCCGTCAATACAAAATACAGCCTTAATTTCCAAACAGGTTCGCAAGCAAAATAAGCCCCTTTCGGGGTTTTACCGCGCCTCACACAAAATTGCAAAGTGAGACAAGCGTTAGAGCATCATCGTAGATACTTTGTTAAACAAGAACTATCTATCATCAATTTTACCGATTTTTCTTGGCGTTAAAGTGGCTTCGTGTGGAGTTGGAGTTAAGATGACAGAAACGATAGCATGTAAACATTGTGGCGCGGCAATCTCGGCAGAGAGTATCGCTGATGGCGAACTGGCGATTTGCAATATTTGTGATGCCCTCGATAACCTGAGTACAGAACCGATTGCACTACCCGAAAAAGTGAAGGCAAAACGTCACAGTCTTGCGCTCAACAAATTCCATATCAAACAACATCCCGACGCAGTAGAAATTACTTATCGCTGGTGGGGCAAGCAACATCGGAATTTTTTGCCATTCCTTGTTGGATGGACTATCTTTTTGCACATATTTGTGGTTATCGCCATCGTATCTCAAACCTTCTTTATGCTTATGTTTTTAGCGATTCATATTATTGTCGGGATAAGTATCGGCTATTATGTTTTGAGTGGTTTTCTCAACCGAACACAGATTCTGATTCGCAAAAAAGGCTTAGAAATCACACATAGACCACTGCCGAAATGGAACGACCCCGATAAAATGATAGACCGTCGCGCTATTGAACAGGTGTATTGTAAACAACGGCTGGAATATACATCGAATGGAGTCCTGCTTTTTGTATTTGATGTGCATTACATCGAAAAAGGGGCGCAGGATGTCGTGCTGGTCAAAGGCTTGGCAACCCACGAAGAGGCACTGTTCATTGAGCAACAAATCGAGAAATTGTATGGCATTAAAGATGAGGCAGTTGCTGACGAAGCCTACAAAGGACAAGCCAGTTCAGATAGTAATATCTTATCTCACCAAGATTCAAGGCATCAAAAACGCAAGCAGCACTAAAATGACACTATTTCAGCCTCATTCATGGGGCTTATCATTGGTTTTGCCAAATGCCTTCCAGCCTTCGGCGCGGCAGATAGAATAGTAACCTTCGATATATTTTTAGAAAAAGCGTAACGCAGAGACGCAGAGCATTATTTTGTAGTAACTGCTCAGGGGTATTGTAACGGAAATTGAGAAAAGATGGTACAATCTGAAACATGAATGAGATACGCGAGCAATTGAGACAACTGAATAAAGAACAACTGATTGACATCATCTTGGAGATGCGTGGGCAGAT
>JAUZRW010000069.1 GCA_030950085.1 Anaerolineae bacterium | reverse complement strand
CTCGTCTCGGTGCTGAAACTTTCTGTGATATTCGCAGTTATATCTCAACTGCCCGTAAACAGGGGCAAAATGTCATCCAAGTTATTTATGAGGCTCTGCTTGGACGACCCTTTATACCTACCTGAGCAGTTACAAATGTTCAATGTCATTGGCTTCAATCAACAATTTTATATGCTTATTCGTTTGGCGAATTGTCTGGATAGTTTCATCTTGCTCAGTCATGATTATTTGTCCCGATTGCTTATTTCTCTCATCAGCTATTCCAATGCCCTGAGTCTTTCTTGTGCTGGCGCAGTTTCTCGCGCATGATTTTGTCAATGATGCGCTTGAAGGGGTCTTCGCCTCTCTCAATTAAGACTCGTCGCGCCCGTCCACCGCCAACCGAGTCCCCGACGACACCCATTTCTTCCAACATATCCATAATACGCGCCGCACGCGGATAGCCCAAACCCAATTCCCGTTGAATCAGCGAGGCTGAGGCTTCTTGCGTATCGACGACATATTCAATCGCTTCTTCTAGCATCGGGTCAGTTTCGGCAAGGAATTCGCGCCGTGTTAAACCGCGCATCCACGGTCCCGCATGGATATACTCACGTCGTCCGAGTTCAATCTGACGCTCTTGCCAATCTTTCCAGTGTTGGACAATATCGCGTACCTCTTCATCACTGACAAAACAACCCTGAATACGCTTAGGTGCGCCGGCATCTGGAGCCTGATAGAGCATATCGCCTTGCCCCATCAAATGCTCTGCTCCTACAGAATCCAGAATGACTCGTGAATCAACACCCGATGCCACCGAGAAGGCAATCCGTCCGGGGAAATTCGCTTTAATCAAACCTGTAATCACATCGACGGAGGGGCGTTGTGTGGCAATGACAAGGTGCATCCCGACAGCACGCGCCATCTGTGCCAGACGAGTTACTGCCCGTTCCGTTTCTTCCGGCTGGCTCATCATCAAATCACCAATTTCATCAACTAGAATTACGATATAAGGCATATAATCAGCACCGCGCCGCCGTGAACCGAACTTCTCATTATAATTTTCGATATTGCGGACGGCACTCTCTTCTAACAATTTGTAGCGCCTATCCATCTCACGGGTACACCACTTCAACACACCAATAATGCGTTCGTTATCGGTTTCGACAGGACCAATCAAATGCGGCAAGCCATTGAAGCGACTCAATTCAACCATTTTGGGGTCAAGCATCACCATCTGAACTTTATCAGGGTGATTATTCAGCAGAATAGCACTGGCAATCGCCGCAATCGCCACCGATTTACCCGAACCCGTTGTTCCTGCAATCAACAGATGCGGCATTTTACCAATATCAATTGCCACAGGTCGCCCAGAAACATCGCGCCCTAGTGGAACAGTCAACGGCGAGGGGCTTTTACTAGCGATTTCGTAAAAATATTTGCTCTCAAAAACAGAACGTAATGTCACCACGCTGGGATTTTTATTCGGCACTTCAATACCCATATAATTGGTACCGGGAACAGGGATTTCGAGCCGTAAACGTTTGGCAGAGAGCGCCAATGAGAGGTCACTATGATACGATGCGATTTTTCCGAGTCGCGTGCGTTCAGTGCTGCCATCTGCTTTTTGCCGATACGGTTGCAGAGCATAGCGTGTCACTGTGGGTCCAACTTGGACTTCAACCACATCCACATCGACATCAAATTCCAGCAGCGTATTTTCGATGAGAACCACATTATGATTGATTTCGTTCTCATCCGGTAAACGCATTTCTTCGCGCTTAAGTTTGCTCAAATCCGGCAAATAGTCAGACCGCCGACCTGTTTTAGTATCTTCTTTCATCTCATCAACACTGAAATAGCGTTTTTCGCGTCCATCGGGGCGACGAACAAGGCGAAAACCATCTTTGCTGCGTTTGTCCAGCACCTCGCCAATGAGGTTAAAATCCAGCTTGAGTTTATCTCCTTTGGATTGAAACAATGGATGGTCACTAAGGTCGATATCTTCTTCATCTGCGTCCATTTCGCCTGCAAGAATGGCTCGTCGTAATGATGGCGGCAGATTATCTAACTTTGGCACAATCCGCATAATGGGTGTCCCACGGGTAGAAATTTCGATAATTTTGTCAGGGGCAGGTGGGGCTTTAGGCAGTGAAACACGATTTGCCGCGCCGGATGTCGTTTCGCTAAAAATGAGTAAACTTTCACCTTTTGAATTGAGCCAATGCACAATTTGTCTGCGTCGCAAACCAGCCACAACCGTTAAGTTGATAATGAGAGCCATGCCAAAAATAAAAAGCGAAATTGAGCGCCCTAATAACCATTCGGGTATCGCAACCAAACCCCAGCCAATGAAGCCGCCACCTTCACCGGCACGCGCAATTGCCCGAAGTTCGTTTTGACCACTTGTGAGGTGAATAAGAGCCAGCACACAGAGGAAACTAATTTCAACCGCCAGAATCCGTGAGGGATTCATGAGAATGCGGATACCGAATTTGGGGAGTAGAATCACTATTCCGATGAGTGACAAACCACTGACGGCAACAAAACTGCCAATGCCGAACAATTGACGCAATATTGCAGCCCACGCTACAGCGACTGCCGCCCCCGATGTATCGAAGAGCGCCAAAAATGATAAGATGCCGAAAATCAAGAGACCAATCGCTAGAATTTCATCTAACCAATCAGGGAGACTATCACGCACATCATCCCAGAAGGTCGGTTCGATAGCCCCCTCTAACTTAGGTAAATCGTCAATCTCTGTTGATTCGAGTGAATCCTCACTTTCAGACTCCCTCTTAGACTCCAATGAAAGCACAGGGTCGCCTGCTTTTTTGGCGATGAGGTTATCGACACCTTTGAGTTTTTTGCGTTGTTTATTGCTTGGTTTCTCAGCAGAACTCGATTGTGCCACAGTCTTTACCACTTTCTCGCTCATTTGTTTGGCTTAAATTCATTATAATTGGAGTTTCTACACAGGGAAAGTTGTATGAATCAAAAAGTCGGAGCAATTATCCGACCTTCTATGCGATAGTTCCGACGCAATATTATACTAAGCGTAAACTGAGACCTAAGCGCCGTGCCTTGCCATCAATCGTGAGAATACGTGCTTGTATGATATCTCCTTCTTGAACAACATTGCGCGGATGCAAGAATTGACCTTCTGCTAACTCAGAAAAGTGAATTAAGCCTTCTAAACCATCTTCAATACAAGCAAAAGCACCAAAATCGACGACATTGGTAATTTGTCCTGTGACCATTTCCCCAACAGTGTAACGGTCAGCGACGGTTGCCCATGGGTCAGAGTTGAGGCGTTTGATACTCAGGGCAATGCGTGAATGTTCGGAGTCTACACTTAAGACATAGACAGTAAGCTCTTTGCCTTGTTCAAGTACATCGGATGGATGCCCAACACGCCCCCAACTGAGTTCACTGATATGGATAAGCCCTTCAACACCGCCGAGGTCTACAAATGCGCCAAAATCGCAAAGATTGGTCACACGCCCTAAGATGGTATCGCCAGATGTTAATTGGGCGAAAATTTGGTCACGAGTGCCGGATTCAACTTGCGCCGCCCGTTCTGATAAAATGAGTCGATTTTTTTCGGGGTCAAGTTCAATCACCCGTAAATACAGCGTATCACCGACATAGGAAAGCAACGCATCACGCCGTTCATTTTCAGATTTCGTATTTGGAAAACGTAGCAACTGACTCGCCGGAACGAAGCCGCGTAGAGATTGCCATTCAACCAATAATCCACCTCGATTGTAGCCAACCACTTTCAAATCGAGTACCTTATCAGCCGTCATAATGCGTGTCGCTTCATCCCAATCTGCATACTGTTCCGCAGTTTGGTGAATAGGCTCTATAGGTGTTTGAGCGATTCTGAAGGAGTTTTTTGCTTGTGCATCGTTATCGTGTATTTGTGATGGGTCTACTGACCGCGTAAATTCTCCTTCTGTCAGCAGCGAATCCCAATACCCTTCATCGACAGGTGGTTCTGGTTTTTCAGAACGCTGGTCTTTATTCCGATGAATATCCGTTGACATCATATCCCCCTCAGATATTAACCTTACAATAAAAACTACAAATCCCTTGAACACGCATTATAGGTTGTATCTATTCAGCTATCCATGAGAAATCAGGCTGTGGTGCAAAAATCATCTTGAGTGTTTCAAAGATAGACTGCCCCTGACGGCGAGCCGTTTCAAGGATGGAGATGAGGTTGGCGTAAAGTTCAGCGCCCCAATCCGA
>JAUZRW010000068.1 GCA_030950085.1 Anaerolineae bacterium | reverse complement strand
GCGGGCAATAGGGGCATGTGGCAATCTTATGTCCAGAAGAATTTGCTGAAACGCTTATTCGGCTTTGAGTTGCTGATGGCACCCTACACTGTCGCTCATATGAAACTGAATTTGCTACTCTGTGAATTGGGTTACAACTTTGAATCCGATGACCGTCTCGGCATTTACCTGACCAATACGCTCGAAGAGAATGTACAGCAAGCGACATTGCCCTTTGCCGAATACCTGACCGATGAAGCAAACGCCGCAACGCTAGTAAAGCGCGAAAAACCGATTATGGTCGTACTCGGTAATCCTCCTTATAGCGGTCATAGTGCCAACCGTAGCCGTGATGATAAAGGTAAATTTACATGGATTGGTCGATTGTTGAATGAATATTACTTTGTGGATGGTCAACCGCTTGGTGAACGCAATCCAAGGTGGTTACAAGATGATTATGTGAAATTTATCCGCTTTGGGCAGTGGCGCATTGAACAAACAGGCAGTGGTGTTTTAGCCTTTGTTACCAATCATGGTTATCTCGATAATGTGACTTTTCGCGGTATGCGCCAACAATTGATGCAGACATTCACCGATATATATATTCTTGATTTGCATGGTAATAGTCGTAAACGTGAAAAATCTCCAGATGGTTCGCCCGATGAAAATGTGTTTGATATCGTACAAGGTGTTTCAATTGCCTTATTTGTGAAAGAAGCACATAAAACGGAACAAGCCAAAGTTCATCATTTAGATGTCTACGGTAAACGTAGAAATAAATATGAGTGGCTCGTAAATCATGATATGGGTAATACAGATTGGACAACTATAGAACCGCAAAAGCCATTTTATCTTTTTACTCCCCTGAATACTTATTTAATAGGAGAGAACAATAAAGGAAGGCGAGTACCTGATATGCTTCAAACACATTCAATAGGCATTGTAACTGCCCGTGACCATTTTCTCATTCGGTGGACACCTGATAATGTGGAAAAAACGATGCGAGAGTTTCTTAAATTACCTGTTGAAAAAGCGCGTGAAAAGTTCAAATTACGCCAAGATGTTCGTGATTGGCAGGTGCAATTAGCTCAAAACGACATTGTAAATTCAGGCGGCTTCTCTATTGAAAAGATTGTTCCAGTATATTATCGTCCCTTTGATATACGGCATTCATATTTCACTGGAAACTCAAGAGGGATTATGAGTATGCCGCGCAACGAAGTTATGCAACATTTACTTCCACAAAGAGATAATTTAGCATTTATTACTTCTCGTCTAACAAAGGGAGAAACATTCAAGCACGTTCAGGTAACAAATCACATCGTAGAAACAATTTGTATGTCTCCAAAAACATCCAATAACGGATATGTTTTCCCACTCTACCTGTACCCTAAAAAGCGCGAGGGGGAAATGTTCGCGGTTGAAGATGATGGCAGTGCGTGGCAGCTATCGCATAAGGGGCGGCGACCTAATCTCAATCCAGATTTTATCAAAGCTATGGAGTCCAAGTTGGGTTTGCGCTTCGTGCCAGAAAAACCAAAGCCCACCCCTGCATCGCTACGCTTAGCGTCCCCTCCCCAAAGCATTGAAGAGGGGGAGTCAGACGCGGCATTAAAGTCTCCCCTTGCTGCGTCGGGGGGAGATTTAGAGGGGGGTAGCGTGTTCTACCCTGAAGATGTCTTTCATTATGCCTATGCCGTCTTTCATAGCCCGACCTACCGCGAACGCTATGCCGAATTTCTGAAAATTGACTTTCCGCGCTTGCCCCTCACAAGCAATGTCGATTTGTTTCGAACGCTGTGCGAAAAAGGCGAAGAACTGGTCAAATGGCATCTGATGACGAAAAAAGACAGGGGCGCTGTGACCTATCCTGAGTCGGGCGATAATGAGGTACTCGCACGAGGCGGCTATCCGAAATATAAATTGGACAAAGCGACGGACGCGACAAGTCACATCCCTACAAGCAATTCTGTAGGGAAAGCATCCATGCCGTCCGCCGATACCACAGCCGAAACACCATCCGCTACAAAAGGCAAGGTGTTTATCAATCGGACACAATATTTTGGCAATGTTGCCCAAGAGGTATGGGAATTTCATATCGGCGGTTATCAAGTGCTGCATAAATGGCTCAAAGACCGTCGTGGGCGCACATTAGACTACAACGATATTTTGCATTATGAGCAGATTGTCACCGCCTTAGAAAACACAATGCGCCTCATGGATGAGATTGATGCAGCGATTCCGTCTTTTCCTCTGCTATAGATGGCACACGCTATCCAGACAGAGCGGACAGGCAGAAGCCTGCCCCTACAAAATAATGATTTTTGAACCGTAGGGACGTGATTTTTCACGTCCGCGATGCAATTATCTATATCTAGTCGCCGCTAACGGGGGTACGTTTTTCTTGTGTATGACCGTTGCTGCTATTCATTGTCAAGCCAGCAGCACCCGCAAACTGATTCACAAAACTCACCAATTCCATCGGAATAATGAATTTTGAGCTAGGGCTGCTACCAACTTTACCCAGCATTTCCATATATTGTAGCGCCATTGTTTTCTCATCAAGCCCACTTGCCGTCTGATGAATCGCTTCAAGAGCTTTGGCATAACCCATCGCCTTCAACTCTTGTGCCTCTTTTTGCCCCTGTGCTTCCAGAACAGCCGCTTCACGTTGACCTTCCGCCTTGAGGATAGCGGCTCGTTTGTGACCTTCTGCCTGTGTGATAGAGGCTTCGCGTTCACCTTCAGCCATCGTGACTTGTGCGCGGCGGTCACGCTCGGCACTCATCTGACGATTCATCGCATCAAGAATTTCACGCGGCGGCTCAATCTCGCGGATTTCAACTGCCGTCACTTTGAGGCCCCAACGCTCGGTTGCCTCATCCAATTTCACACGTAAAACATCATTGATTTGCTCACGCTTACTCAGCACACCATCCAGTTCAATATCGCCGATGACCGCCCGTAGCGTCGTTGTCGCAATATTAACCGATGCCCGTTCTACATGGTCTACCTTCAAGACAGAAAGCATGGGGTCAATGATGCGATAGTACATGAGGAAATCAATCATAATCGACGCATTGTCTTTGGTGATGGCTGTTTGTGCCGGAATATCAATGAATTTTTCACGCATATCGACACGATAGGCTTTCTCAATGCCAAATGGTAAGACATAGACAATACCGGGGCCGCGTGTCGATTGATACGTCCCGAAGCGCAAGATAACCAAACGTTCAAAATCTTGCACCACTTTAATAATACTCATCAGAACAAGGAAGAAAAACCCGACTCCGACAATAACTGCTATTTGTAAGGGACCCATAATTCAGAACTCCTTCTACTTAAATGGATACTTTTTGACAGACGTTACACAGCCACAACCCAAACGAGCGCACACGCGGGTACGCCCCTAGGAAACCGTGAAAACTTATTTGGACATGCACTATTTTTGCGATGACCCATTTTGAATGCCATTGCTTTGCTGCTCATGTTCATAATCGGGTGCATCTTCATGCTTTGCTTTTTCAACATAAAGTTCCAGACCGTTGCGTCCAGTCACGATGATTTTGCTATCTTTGGGCAGATAGTCATCACTCCGCGCACGCCACAATTCTTTATTGACATACACCGTACCTACAGGGTCAAGAGCTTTAACGACCCGTCCACGCACGCCCAATACTTGTGTTGATTCATCATATTCGTTATGGTCTTTCTGGCGCTTAAGAATCGGAAGCAATACCAAGCGATTATAAGCGACAGCCAATATAAGCGTTATTCCAATCAAAATCGGGGAGATACTCAACCCGTCTTTGAATAAGAAATAGCTGCCAAGAGCTTGTCCTAGCAACCCCACTTCTGCAAACTGACGGTAACGTTTGCCAGCAAAAGGCAATATCAAAAAAGCCGCTACACCCAAGACCAAGACCAACAAAGCAACCCAATTGGTCGGCAAGAAGGTCATGAATACGATGCTGGCACCCAACAAAATAAACGAAATGGTCTCAGGAATCCACGTACCGGGGATATATGCCGCCGTCACGCCAATCCATAACCCTGCAAGTAGTCCAATATAGAGTAAATTGGGGTCTATAAGAAATTCTGGCATCAGTAGCCTTTCGACCTAACAGACTTATCCGACTTTAGTATACTCGATTTTGCTTGTCATATTCCCCTCAATAATTGGGGGTTGTGCTCAACGTCTTTTAATCTCCATGCGAGAATTGTGGTATGAAGGCTACATAAAGTAGAGGGTTTCAATAAAACGTTAGACAAAAATAGGATTTTCCGTGTATAGTTATAGTTAGAAAACACTAATTTAACATGGGGCTAATAGGCGTATGGATGAGCAACCGAAAACACAATTTGCACATGCAACAGACAAAGACAAAGCAATCGAGGTGCGCCGTGCGATGCTACGTAAAGCTCTACAAAAAGTCCCGGATGATGCACGCTTGCAGGATACTTTGAAGCAATTGCTCCAACCGTATTATATTCAACGTGCGGCTAAACAAGGGGTCTTCATCTGCTACTCGCGTGTTGATGAGCTATTTGCCCTAGACCTAAGCACTGATTTACGCGAGGTAGGGGTTGAGGCATTCATGGATGAGATGGATGTCGGCAATGATGATGATTCAGAATGGGGTGAGCAAGTCGGGAAGGCATTGCGAAATTGCGGTCTCATGTTGCTTGTTATGTCACCGCACAGCTTACATGATGCCGAAGTACAAGGTGAACGTCTTTATTTCCTCAAAAATGGCAAGGTTGTGATTCCAGTCATCGCGCAGAAATGCAAAATGCAGGGGCTAGAAATGGTAATTCCGCCGATTGACTTTGTGCAAGATTATCAAGCGAGTTTGGAACAGCTATTGCAATTGTTGGTTCAACCAAGAAAAGCATTGACCCAATCATAGCGCAAGAATCCGATAGTCACATCTTGCGACTAGCTTATAATCAAATCGCAAACGTTCGGGCGTAATACTTGACCAATTTAATTCTTGATGACTAGATTATGTGTTTTTCGGGCGCAATGCCTTGCGCCCCTACAACGAACTATGACCTTACATTTTCGATAAAATGTATCTATACGTATCTATTCAGCTATCCGTGAGATTCCTTCGGACAGGCAGAAGCCAGTCCCTACAATTTGCCTTTTTTGAACCTATCTTCGTGTCCTTCGCGCCTTGGTGGTGAATTTTTTAGGCATTTTCTCATGGATAGGTGAACAATCACCCTACTTTTTCTTTGTATCCTTTATGACAGTATGCTTCAGCACCACTTTTAATCGCTTCTCGAACTCACTGAGCATTCCTGCGGTTGCGCCCCATACGATATGTCCATCGACATCATAGTAGGGAACATCCATTGCCATACCGCGAAAATCCATCGTTGTCGTGCGTTTAGTGGCATCATCAAGCAGCGCCGATAAGGGCATATGTAGCACCTTCGCCACCTCAAAGGGACTCGGTGTCATTTTCGGTTCATGCTTCATAGTCGCTACCACCGGAATAACATCAAAATTACTCGGCGGAATCCACATTTTACTGAGGCGACCTAAAATTTGAATTTGAGAGGTATCGCAAATGCCTAATTCTTCGCAAGTTTCGCGCAGAGCCGTATCTTCGTAGGTGGCATCTTCTTCATCCATGCTGCCACCCGGAAAACTAACTTGTCCACTATGTCCACGCAAAGTAGTAGTGCGTTTCGTGAGGATGATATGGAATCCGGCATCCGCTTTTGGATACAACAAGACCAAAACAGCCGATTGACGCGGTGGATTTTCGGGTGTGGAGCGCATCCGTTCCCGCCCGGGCGGTGACATGCCATTTTGTGCCTTAGAGCCGTCAAAGTTCGGCAAGGCGAGAGCATCGTAAATGTGGTGAAGTGTAATCAGTTTTCTATCCATGCGTGGAGGTAATTATCGCGTCGAGTATATAGTTTGCCATAGTCAATTTTTGGCTGACCGAGAGTCTTTGGAATCAAGCGTAAACGAAGGTCAGAGGCTTCTGGTTCGCCATCAGCTACCCAGTCATCAAGGCATGTTTGCATCATCAAGAAAGCATCCGACCCTGCAAAACAATGTACTGCCCCTTTATCGCCATAGCCTGCAAAAGCGGCGCTACCGGGTGTAAATAGCGCAATACCGCGTCCTTCTATACCGTAGGCTTTTTGACCATCAATAACGGCATAGACCATGAAAATAGCATCGCTTGGCTCATTAACCATTAAATACAACTGATAGCCTTGCCAATAATCCGCACTACTGAGTGCCTTATCGAATTGAGAAAATTCATAGTCGTCGGATAAGAGCGCATGTAGCGAAGCAGTATCAATTTTATCAACTTCATCGGTGTGAATATAGAGCGATGTACTGCCAACTTGTCGCCGAAAATTGGGTCCCGCATAATTGCCACGTAAGTAGACAAAGGCACAGGGGCGGTTATCTGCGCTGAGTAATGTGCCGTCCGTTTGTGGCTCAAAACAGGCGCTCAATTGCACGCCATCGACCACCACAGGAACAACCAATGCTCCCTTGAATTTAAGCTGATTTATCCATGTTTGCGGAATATCCCAAACACCGACTGTCGCAATGATGACATCATAGGCAGCACGCGGCGCATAACCTTGTGCGCCATCGCCATGAACAACATGAACATCGCGCACCTTAGCACTTTGCAGATTTTTATTTGCTTGTTCGGCAAGGTCTTTGTCGATTTCGATAGTGGTCACACTGCCGCTATCACCAACGATATGCTTCATAATGGCGGCGTTATAACCCGATGCTGTGCCAATTTCTAGCACGTTAGCGCCCGATTCTAATGCCATCTGTTCCAACATAATCGCCATCATGCTCGGTTGGCTAGACGAACTCACCAGCAAGCCATCTAAATCATGCTTGAGACCAATCGCTTTATTAGCATACACTTCTTCGAGTGGCATATGCGGCAAAAACAAATGGCGCGGCACAGCTTGAAACGCCTCTGCCACGCCGCGAGTGTTGAGTAAGTCTTCTTTTTGCAGAGTCTCTAGCAGCTTTTGCCAGAGTTGAAGCGCCTTTTGCTTATCGGTCATACCACGCCCGACGCTTGCGAAGTGATACCCCTGTATTGGGGCCACTCCGACCAGCCGAACGAACTTGACCGCGAGCATCTATATGAACCTGCCCTGCTTTTTGCAAGCGTGCAAATTCTTCTGGGGTGATGACTGGAGCCGGTTCGCCACCGAGACGTTCCAGACGATCACCCAAATCTTCATTATCATCTACAGGCTCATTATCTAGCGGAATGTTATTGTTTTCATCAGCCATAATATTTTCCTCTGGCGGGAGTGATGGACTCGAACCGCCGACTCCTTTCCGGTCACTTGCTTCAGATTATCTTAGCACATTTAAGCATATCACAAAGTACCCGTCAATGTTCCCAAAGAATAGAGAAACTTCGTATTTTCTATATCTTTTTACGAGAAAAGAGTGATATGTGTTTCATTTATCTATAAGATTGGTGATAAGTTCATTCATTTAGATGTCGTTAGTGACCATTTTCCTACCAATTTGCCCGTATCAAGAAGCAATTTCTGAAACGCTAGCACACTATCAACCGACATTGTCCTCAGAAATTAGTAGCAGACTATCAATTAGCGCATCTGTAAACTGATAACTGACGGCTCATCGCTGTTCTAAACATGATTGCCACACGAAAGCCTGAAAAATCGATAAGTGCCTAACATGCGTTCCTTAATTTTGAACCAGTTGATATTCTGTTAGAATTAGGCTATAAGCTATTGCTATGTTGATTACTGACTTGGACTTAGGGGAAATAATGACACATTATGATGCAATTATTATTGGTGGACGACCTGCTGGCGCGAGTCTGGCAGTTCATTTAGCACGCGGGGGCATGACAGTATTAGTCGTTGACCGTGCGACATTCCCCAGCAAACCGGCTATCCCGTCCATGCCTTTGATTCTACCGCATACGTTGGACTTGCTGGATGAGATTGGTATTCCGGAATCGGTGTCCGCTAATGCAGGGTCTAAATTGCTGCGCTTATTGCTAGAGATGAATGGGCATTATGCGGTTGAAATTGATTTCGGGCAGGCGATGGCAGGTGATTCACGCCGTCCGTATTTCTATAGTATTCGGCGTGACCCATTTGATAACGCGCTTTGGGAGAACCTGAGTCAATTTGACAATATCACGGCACGGCAAGAATTTGGGGTGACAAAACTATTGACCGATGATGCCGGCAAAGTGACAGGTATTGAAGGGGCAAATGGCGAACAAATCACGGCAGATGTTGTTGTCGGGGCTGATGGACGCTTTAGTTTTGTGGCAAATCAGGTGAATGCTGCTCCCTTTAATGAGGTCAGTGATTACAATACAGATTTCTACTTTGCTTATTGGCGCGGTGGAACATATGACCATGAGGACTGGTCACATACGATGCACGTCTATAGCAGCACACAGGGCTATCAATATTTGATTTTCCCCGTGAGCGATAATGAAGTGGCTGTTAGCGTACAGATGGTGCATGACCTCTTCCCAAAACCTGCCAACCAAAGTATTGAAGATTATTATGAAGCACAATTGCAAAAATACCCACAACTATGGCATCAGATTCAAGGGGCAGAGCGCATTTCGCAAGTTTGGGGTATGAAGAACATCCGTAATGGCTATCGTGAAGTCGGCGGCAATGGCTGGGTGCTGGTGGGCGATGCGGCTCATTACAAAGATTCGATTGATGGTCAGGGAATTTATGATGCCTTACTGGGCGCAAAAATCCTTGCGGCACATCTGATAGATTGGAAAGCTGGCAAACACTCATGGGAAGCTGCCGTAGAACAATATCGTGCTGCCTTATTAGATGCGACCTATGATATGTTCATGGAAACACAAGGACGCTTAAAACGCGAAGTCCATGATGAACCCCCGCAATTTGTGGTGACACAAATTCTACGGCGTGTGATGGAAGACCCGACTTATCAAAAACAATTTATCGGCTATGCGACACGCCGCTTTGAGCCAAAAGGTTGGGCATCGCCACAATTGATGCTTGAGGCTTTAGTCCGTGGTTTTGGGCGCGATTTGCGTAAGCTTTTTTCTTAAAAACATTATAGTTGTACAATGCCAGTTCGTAGGGGAGTGTCTCAGACGCTCCCACTATGCAGTTCAATGGGCGGGTCACAGACCACGCCCCTACAATTCAGCTTTTATTAAATGGCGTTATTCTGATAGACACACCTATTCTAGCTTGAGGGGCATATTATCATGACATTTGTATCGAAGCGTTTAACCGACAATGAACCAATTGTTGTCTTCACGTATGAAGGGAAACTGACCCTCGAAGTCTTCAAAAATGTGATTGCCGACAATGTACGTTATATCCGTGAAATTGGTGAGCCAATTTATGTCATTGCCGATGTCCGCAACTTGGAAAGTACATTTATGGACATGCTTCAAATTATGCAAGAAGCGCGACAAGAGGGCGAAGGGTCAGCCCATGATAGCAATATCAAAATGTTGATATTTGTGGGGTCAACAGCATTTGCTCGCATGTACCGCGATGCCATGCAAAAACGAGGCACAGCCTTTGGTATGGCAATGTTTGAAGATTTCGATAAGGCAGTCGAAGCAGCACGCTTCGACTATAGCCTCAAAAAAGATAAAAAAACCTCTTAAAATCTGCCTTGTGCGGCATATGGGGATTTGCTGTAACAGTTCACCTATCCATCTATTTGCCGCAAAATGCAAAATCGAAATTTACCCACGTCGCAAATTTGTCATAATATAAAAGACAGTGACTTTAAGAAATTGTCACTGCCTTTTATGTTTGTGCTGGGTCGATAGCGCCTGATGTCCAAATCGCGTGTATCTACCCAGCGCACGGAAAGTTTTATGCTAAGGGATTAATTACCCACACTCCACGCATCAATATTCCAATCAACGTTGTAGGGAACAGGATCCCAGCCATCAATGTTGCCCTGTGCGGCTTGCATCACGTTGGTTGCGAACAAGAAGAGATAGGGTTGTTCTTCCCAAGCAATCTGTTGGGCGCGAGCATAAAGCTGGTCGCGTTGGTCGGGGTCACAAGCACCATAAGAGCCATCGTCGGCTGCTGGAAGTGCATTTGCCATATCCAACACATTTTCAAACTCTTCGTTGTAGAATGAGCCTGTATTGAAGCCAGCACCCGGACGGTCAGCCGCAACACCGAGATTCCATTTCATATCTGGTGTAAAGGGCAAGCCAAGATTCCAACCGATGATAATCGCATCATATTGTTGTCCCAGTAGCTCACTGACCAGCGTACCAAATTCAATCGCTTGATAATTGACAACGATGCCAACTTCTGCCAGTTGTGCGCGGATGGTTTCACCCGCCGATTCACGGATGACATTACCGGCGTTTGTTAGCAAGTCGAATTCAAATTTGGTGCCTTCGTAGCTGGCATCTACAGTTTCGGAATAGAGACAACCTTGGCATTCGAGAATACCATCATCATCAATATCGACCCAACCAGCTTCTTCAAGCAAGGACAGTGCCAATTCGGGGTCAAATTCAGATGTCGGGATACATCCAATCGTGGACATCGCTTGAGGATGTATCACTGCTGATAATGGGGTTAAAAGTGCTGGGGTCATCACCGAGATTACTTTCGATGATAGTGCCGCCTTCGCCCGCCGTATCTTGAGCGATGACGG